>JAHWKL010000015.1 GCA_019347915.1 Actinomycetota bacterium | reverse complement strand
GGGAGTTCCGGGCCAGCGGCAACGTGGACGCGCCGCGACCGGATGGCTGGTGGGGGGCACGTCTCGATGACCGCGAGACGCTGGCGGTCATCGCCGAGCACCACGACCGTTCCGGCGTGCTCCTCGATCCCCACACGGCCGTTGGCGTCGGCGCCGTCGACCGGATCACCGATCTCCCCGACGTCCCGATCGTGTGTCTCGCCACCGCCCACCCGGCCAAGTTCCCCGATGCCGTGGAGAAGGCCACGGGTGTCCGACCGCCGCTTCCGACCCACCTGGCCGACCTGCTCGACCGGCTCCGCCAGTCGCAGGCCGGCGAGGAGGATCTGGCCAGGGTCGAACAGCGGGTCGCCACCGTGTCCGACAGCGCCCGGTGCTATCTCGCCATCCAGCACGAGCAGGTGGTGGGGAGCATCCTGGAGCTCTTCCCCGACGAGGTCCGGGCCCATGCCACGGCCGAGCTCGGCCAGGCACCGGTGGAGCTCATCGCGCCCATCCTCGACATCCGCGACGGGCGGGCCCTCCTGGACGAGCGCCACCTTGGCAAGCAGCCCGACTGGACCTACGACGAGGTGTACTCGGGGCAGGCCCCGGCCGACCGCGTCGACCAGCGCTCCCCCGATTCCGCCTGAGGCGTCAGGAGGCGGCGGCGCTCCGTCGCGTCAGCTGCCGCCGCTCGCGCTCACTGGTGCCGCCCCAGATCCCGCGCTCTTCGTGCTCGACGGCGTAGGCATAGCACTCCGCTAATACGCTGCAGCTCCGGCAGATGGCCTTGGCCGGAGCTCCGGTCGACTCACCCCGAACTGGGAAGAAGCTGACCCCGGGATGGGCTCGGCAGGCGGCCCTGGCCATCCAGCTGGGCCGGCACACGAGGTCCGCGAGCTCGGGCGCGTCGTGGGCCCGCAGGAGGGCGGCCCAGAACCGCTCGTCGGCCGGTTGCATACCGTGACAACGTACGACGGATGGTCA
Organism: Actinomycetota bacterium; assembly: GCA_019347915.1. GTDB lineage: Bacteria > Actinomycetota > Acidimicrobiia > Acidimicrobiales > CADCSY01 > JAHWJR01. Next base: position 29,700 of record JAHWKL010000015.1, on the reverse strand, counting down.
CGGAACGTGGCGCGGCCTGCTCGGGACCCGTCCCTGGTCCGCCGAGCGCCGTGGATGCATCCGACCTATACTCCGGCGCCGTACACGGATTCGCCGGTTGGTCCGGCGGTGAAGAGGGGGAGACGCATGGTCTTGTGGTGGATCGGCAACCTGTTGCTCTTGTTCGTGGTCGCCCCGGTCGTGATCCTGTTGTTGAACCGGGTGCTCCGGCCGACGTTCGAGATCAAGGCCTACGCCGATGATGTGCTCGACCACGGTGTGCGACTGACTGAGACGCTCGACTCAGTGAGCAGGCTCGGCAAGACCAAGGAGCTGACCGGCGTGGCCCGCCAGAACGTGGCAAGGTACGGCTCAGCGCTCGAGCGGCTGCTGTAGCAGTGCGTCGAACCGACACGACGTCGCCTGGCGACGAGGAAGGAAGGTAGGGCTCCATGGGAGCAGAGACCGTTGTGACCCTGGTGGCGGTGTTCGTCGTCGTCGCCGCGTTGGCGGGGTACCTCATCGCCATCGCCGCCACCCTTCGAGACGTGAGCTTCACGCTCGGCACCATCCTGATCGGCGTGCGTTCCATCGCCAACCAGACCGTGCCGCTGAAGGGCGTCATCGGCGACATCGTCAGCGACGTGGCGTCCATGGACGCGGCGTTGAAGGGCGTGCTGTCGAGGGGACAGTTGGGCGCGGGGGGTAGAGAAGCATTGCCCGCAGGCGGAGGCCGGGGACGACGGACCCGGGTGCGTCGCTGACGCCGCTGCGGCGTTCGGACCAACCGCACGACCCAATAACCCGACGACGAGAAGGAGTGTCCGATGGCGTACGAGTTCCGGTGAAGGGACGCCGACCATGCCTGCAGGTGGTCAGGCAAAGCTGGAAGTGAAGAAGAGTTGAAGTCGAAGGTCGCAGCCCACGTGCGGGAGAAGCACAAGGTGCAGCAGACCACCGACACGATCTGGAACTACGCTCGGCAGAAGGTTCGCCAGACCTGAACCGCGGAGACGTCGGCCCGGAGCACCGGGACCAGCTCGACGCTTGTCGAGGCCCGTGGGCTTTGCCCACGGGCCTCTTCGCGTGTTCGTGCCGCCGGACGCACTGCGGGTCTTTGCCAGCACTCTCCGTGGTCGGGGCGGTCCGGCCGCGCCGAGTCGGGGGAGGGCGGAGACACCTGTGCCGCAACGGTTTGCGAGAAGTTCGTCATGTTCCCGTCGTCGGGCCGTCATGATCGCGCCAGGTGCTTGCCACTGTCTGTGTTGATGGCATACAGTGCCCGGCGCAACGTGCAAACCGCATCGGGCAGAGCCGGCATCGCAGTTCCGCCGTTCTCAGTGCTCTGGTCCGACAGACTCAGGGGGAAACATATTGAGGACGCAGCGAAGGGGGCTGGCCGCGGACGAGCGAGGCCAGGCGACTTTCTCGCTCATCGTGGTGCTCGTGGTTGTGGCGGCTGCCGCTCTGCTGCTGCAGCGGACCGCATCCACCGCCGAGAGCATCAACGACAAGGCCGAGAACATCGCCCAGACGGGTCGTGGCATCAACACCGCCACTGACGCCGTCCTCCAACTCGACGTGACCAACCAGCGGGCGGGCTCCATCCTGACTTCGGCGCAGCCGCTCGAGGGCCAGCTGAACGAGGTCATCCGCCTGGCCGAGTCCATCAACGGGCTGGCCGGTTCCATCAACGGCACCGCCGGTTCCATCAACGGGCTGGCCGGCTCCATCAACGGCAGCGCCACCCAGATCAACAGCATCGCCAGGGGCGTCAACGGCGACACCGCAGCCATCCTCGACCTGGCGCGACAGATCGAGAACGGCGTCGCACTGATCAACCGCAACCTCGAGACCACCATCGACCTGGCCACCCGGATCCACGCCGACACCAGCACGATCGTGGGCCAGGCGCAGCGGGCAGACCAGTTGGCGGCCGAGATCAACGACGCAGTCAACTTCCAGGGCGGCCTCCTCGGCCTCCTCGGCTGACGGGCAGGGGGAAAAGAACACATGGCAACCGCAGCGACACCGCAATCCAACTACGCCGCCCGGGGCAGCGCCGACCAGAGCCGTTTCCTGTCTCGCTGGCTGAAGGTCTGGGTGGCCCTCCTGGCCGTCGTGGTCCTGGTCGTGGTGGTCTACCTGATCGCCATCACCAACTCGCTGGCTTCGATCAACGGGAACCTGGCCACTGCCGACGACGCCGTGACCGGCGCCGGCGGCGACGTCAAGACCCTTCCCGACCAGGTCGAGTCCGTGAACGCCAGCCTGGGCGGCATCGACCCCGCCCTCCAGCCCATCCCCGGTCAGGCCGACGCCATCATCGGCAACCTGACCTCGATCAACGGCAAGCTCGTCGACGTCGACAACTCGCTCAAGGACACCAACGGCAAGCTGGTCACCATCGACGGCTCGTTGAAGAACACCACCAGTGTTCTGCGGGCGATCCTCGGCGAGACCACGGCGGTCAGGGGCCTGCTGTTCAGCGCCAACCAGCCCAACGGGCCGTGCTGGAACGAGACCGTGCCGCCTCCCATCACCGAGGGCGCCTTCGGTTGTGAGCCGGCCAAGGACGGCGTGCAGAACATCCACCAGCGGGTGTCCCTCGCCAACGGTGACCTGAACCCGGCATTGGGCGACGCCAACCGCATCGTGGCCAGCCTGAACAGCGTGAACGGCAGCCTGAAGGGAATCTGTGACTCGCTGGTCGCCGGGACCGTTCTGGGGTGCTCCTCGTGAACGGCCTCGTCCGGCGCCTTCGAGCTGAGCACGGTGTCGTGGGGGCGAACCTCGCCATCGTGATCGCCTTCGCTCTGTTCGCCGTGATCCAACTGACCCGCACCCTGTTGGCTGCCAACCAGATCGATGATCGGGTCGAGGTCATCGTGGGCGAGGTCGGTCCCATCGACACTGACCTCGACGAGGTGGCCAAGCTCGACGACACGGCCCGGATGGCGGAGGAGATCCTCGCCGCCGCTCAGCCGCTGAGCGGCCAGGCCGGTCAGATCGTCGACATCACCGCCAGCATCGACCGCATCGGCTCCGACATCCTGGGGACGGCGGGGGCGATCAACGGCAACGTCAGCAACATCCTCGGCAACGTCGGGCCCATCAACGGCACGGCCAAGGCCATCAACAGCGACCTCTCGGCTGCCCGGCCGGTGGTCGCGCAGATCGAACGGGGGGTCGCCGCCATCAACGCGAAGGCCGACGTCATCATCTCCCGGACGACGCCCATCCAGGCGGATCTCAGCAACATCAATCGCCTGGTCGACTCCATCGAGATCAGCGCCAGGGAGATCTGCAACTCCCCGGCGATCAACGGCGGCTGCTAGCGGCATCCCGAGATTCGGAACGCTGTTCCGAGCGCCCCCTGCCTCCGGGCAGGGGGCGCTCTCGCGTGCTGGTTCCTCGTTTGCTCAGCGTGCCGTCGAGGGCGCCAGGGTCTGCTCGGTCCGGCCATGACCGGCGCCCTCGGGCGTCAGCGCCGGCACCAGGAGGTCGGGGTCGACGTCGAACCGTGCCGCCGCCGCCATCACCTCCGTGTCCCGCTCGTCCGGGGCCAGCGACAGCACGTCGATGGCGAGCAGGTCGGTGATGGCCCGGTACGGGCCGGAGTGGGGAGTGAACAGGGCGTCACGGTAGAGCACGGTCCATGCCATCCCGGGGGCGCCGGCGAAGAGGGACGCGTAGTGGGCGTAGAGGTCACGCAGACGCTCCACCCGCTCGTCCCACCGCAGCGGACGGTCCCCCTGGGCCCGACCCTTCTCGTAGCGCCGGAAGAGCGACAGTGACGTGCTCAAGGCCTCGGCCCACGCCGGCGCCGGCGCCGGATCGACGAAGCGCAGAGCAGCGATGGGCCCGACGCCGCCGGTGCTGGGCGCCTCGATCTCGAGAGCCTCGGTGCTTCGCAGGGAAGCTCCGTAGCCTTCGCCGGGACCGGCTGCGGCCAGGTTGGCAACGTCGCCGCCGGAGGCCGTGGACGACGTTCCCGCCACGTGGGCCACGGTCGTCTCCCAGTGGGGGTAGGCGGCGAGGAACTCGTCGGCCAGGCGCTCGACGTCGTCCATCCCCAGCAACTGCTCGTCGGCCTGGCTCTGGTAGCGCTCGGCGTCCTTGAAGTCCCCGACCAGGCGACGGAGGGTTTCCAGCAGGTCCCGGGAGCGAGGATCTCGCTCCGCCCGGTCGAGCCAGGGGGTTCCCTCGCCCTCGACCAGGTATTGCTCCACGGTGGCGGCGAAGCTGGCCACGGCAGCGATGCACGACATGGCCTCGCTCCGGAGGTTCTCAATGGCCGTCGCCACCTGAGCCCGCAGCTCGCCCCGGTCGCCGTCGGCCGGCGCACCCAGGAGGGCCTCCCGGAGCCGCGACCAGATCAAGGGGGGTTCCCGGAAGATGCGCCCGTTGAACGAGTCGATGATCTCGCCCATCAGCGAGCTCCGGCCGCTGCTCACGTTGCGGGTGTGCAGCACCGGCGTGTGGGTCAGGCGGACCGACCCAGGGCCGTAGCGAGCCTCGACCTGCCAGAGGTGGAAGATGTCCTCGCCCCGGCCACCGACGGTGATGAAGGGGATGGGACTGCCCAGGACCTGGCGCGACATGCTGGTGTTCCCGCCCGGCATCCCGGCGAAGGCTCGGGTCTCCTCGGCCAGGTGCTCGTCTTCGGGCCCGACGTGGCCGAAGGTCCAGGGGTGGTAGATCTGGACCTGGTTGTCGTACTTGCCGCGGAAGGCACCCACCAGCGTTTGCAGCAGGAGGGCGAACTGGTCGGAGAGGGTCTCCATCTCCTCGCCTTCCCGGGGAAGGCGCTCCAGCGTCTCGGGCTGGTCCCACGGACGGAAACGGGTGATGTCGGCATCGGTGGGCAGGCGGGGCGGCGCCTCAGCCGGATACTGGCTGGCGAGCTCGAAGGCTCTGCCCAGGATGCCCCACGCCACCCAGAACTTCTCGACCCCCTCCAGGGCGTCGTTGGTGTAGCCGCCGCCGCCGACGAGGACGTCGGGATCGTCGAAGATGCTGCTCTTGTCCTCGAAGTAGTGGAACACGTGGCGCTTGGCCAGGGTCCCGACACTCGTGAGCACCAAGGCGCCGATCTCGTTGTCCTGGTCGAGCCACGTCGAGACCGGGGCGTCGAGACCCAGATCCTTCGCCTCCTTCAGCGCCGCCAGCCGCAGGAAGTTCCGGAAGCGTCCGTAGGGGATGCCCTTCTCGCCCGGCTGCCGAGGACCGAGCAGCTTCCTGATGTCGAAGTCCCCGTCCGGGAAGAGGTCGTGGTTGAGCTGGTCGTAGAAGGCCTCCTTACGGCTCTTCGGCCAGTGGGACACCGAAAGGCCGGACCGGCGGGCCTGGTCGAGGATCTGCTCGTTCTCCCGCAGGTACTCGTCGTCGCTGTCGTCGCTGACGACGAGGTGGACGGGCCGGGAGTAGCCGAACGCCATGAGCTCGTGGGTGACGCTCAACACCAGGCGCTGCAAGTCGAAGGGCGAGTTGTACGTGCTGATGAGCAGTACCTGTTCGAACCGGGGGTCGGGCAACGAGGCCTCGACCCGCAACTGCTCCCGCTCACGACAGACCTCCTGGTAGCGCTCCAGCAGTCGTTCCGGGTAGCTCTGAGCCACACAGATCCGCTTGTAGATGTTGGCGGCACGCCCGAGCAGCTGGTGGGCGGTGGCCGGCTCGGTGGACCGGGCGCGAGTGGCCTGCAGGGAGCAGTCCTCGGCCCGGTGATAGAGCTGGTAGGAGCTGAGCAGCACCACTGCCTCGCGCAGGGCCAGCAGCTCCCAATGAGGTATGGGACCCCCCTCGGGCAGGCCGTGGTGGCGGAGCGCGGTGACGAAGACGTGCGGCTCGCACACGGAGAGGTCCTTGCCCTCGGCCTCGATGGCTCGTGCCAGCGAGGCGACCGCGGCAAGGGCTCGTGCCAGGGGGCTGCCCTTGGGCTCCTGCCGGGCCAAGAGGTCGAGGAACTCGGGCGCCGGCCGCTGGAGCACCTCCTCGGCCAGCCACTCGGCTGGCGGGGGGCGGCTCGTTTCCCAGTCGAAAGGGGCCAGGATGGCGCTCAGCTCGCGGCTCACCAGATCATGGGTCCACAGGTCCCGGGGGAACATCCACGGGTACCCGAGGCCCGGAGCCAGCAGGGCCCGCAGCTTGGGCCGCTCGACCTCTCGGCGGTCGGCGATACGAGCGGCGGCGCGTGCCTGCTCGACGAGCAACGCGTGCGGGGAGGAACGAAGGAACTGCACGACCTCCTGGGCGGCGTCCCGATGGTGCACCGGGCACCTCCGGGCGTCGAACACCAGATCGAAGGCCAGAGCCGGCCATGCGGTGGGCCCGGCCTCGGGAAGAGGCCGGCGCAGGGCCGAGAGGTAGCGGCTGTAGGCCTCCCGCCACAGCGTCTCCTCGCCGATGAGCGTCCCCTGGTCGCGTTCGGTCCGCAGCCAGGCGACGGCATCACTGATCACCTTGTCGACCGGTTCCGAGGACGGGGCGGGCGACGTACCACCGATGTCGCGTATCGGGGGCTCGGCTCTCGGGGCGTCGGTCATGACTTCCTCCTTGTGGTCCGGGCGCGCCGGCCGGGCAGCACCGGGCGAAGGTTCGGTAGCGAGCCGGCGGTGCTGGCCACGTCTCGGCCGACAGGCGGCGAGATGGGACCCCCCGGCATGGGCTGGACGTCGGCGTCGAGCGGCGACGGTGGCAGGACTGGCGAGCGCCCGTTGCCGCGGCCGTGGGCCATGCGGGATTCGGCTCGCAGCTCCAGCAGTTCCAGGTAGCGGACGAGGACGCGCGCCTTCTCCCGTGGAGAGAGGATCTCGCTGCGGATGAGCCACAGGTCCTCGATCACGAAGCCGGAGCCGGGCACTGCGGGCAGCTCGTTCAGGAGGTGGTTGAAGAAGTGCTCTCCTTGGATGGTCTCGTACAGGTCGTACCCTCGCCGGCGCGCCTCGGCCAGCCCCTGCAGGAAGCCGCGGACACCCGGGTCTGCCGGGTACACCGCGGCACCACCGTGCCAGTAGTGAAAGCCCTGGACGTCGGCGCCCACGAGCAGCGACGTGACCTCTTCGTCAGTGAGGCTGGCCAGCTCGGGGAAGCGGGTGTCGGGAACCAGGAAGTCATAGCTGTTGGTCGACAAGGTGGTGCCGGTCGAGGTCGAGATCCGGGCCTTCAACTGGTAGCTCCCGGGCGCCATCTCCTCGGGGACGATCCACTGTGACGGAGCTGAGTGCAGAGCCCGAGAAGGGACGCGGTCGAAGTAGCTGAAGCCGCTTGCCGGGGCCAGATCGACGGGCAGGCGGTAACGAGCGAGCTGCGTGCCGTCGCGGTCGACCAACGGGACGGCCGTGCCGTCATCACGCTCCAGCCACACGTCCACCTGGGCGTCGCGGAAGGTCTGTTCGGTGTCGTTGCTCACGATGATCTCGGCGTCCGCCCATGGCCGGGAGGTGCCGTTGCCCTCGTCCCCGGGAAGGGCTCCGAACCAGGCGTCACCGGGGAGCTTCACCGGTCGTCGCAGGGCGTGGGGCAGTGTCACCCGCACCGGCTGGTTGCTCTCGAGGTAGGCCCGGTACGCCTTCTTCGGCACCCAGGCGGCGTCCACGATGCCCCACGTGGGCGCCTGCCAGTCGGCGTCACGGAACATGAAGCTGAAGTAGCCGACGATGGGCCCGGTGGCGCCGGCGTTGAGGTACGCCTCGATGGCGTGCTTGTGCAGTCGGTACTGACGGTCCTGGCTCGAGGAGACGAGCTCGGCCAGGGTCGACGCCGGACGCCACTCCCCGAACCACAGGTTCTCGCCCTTGAACGCTCCGTAGTGCAGGATCTCCAGCAACAGGGCCATGAGCCTGATGGACACGCCCTCCCGTTGGGCCGCTTCGTCGCTGGGCGTCGGCGAGCGGTCCAACTCCGCGATCCGCTCCGTCAGCTCGTCACCCAGCTTCCACAGGTGCCTCCAGTCGACGGCGGCAAGGACCTGGTCCCAGTCGCCTCCACCCAGCAGGGCCTTGGTTTCTGCGAGTGTGCGTTGCGCGTCCAGGAACGACTCTCCACCGGCGGCCACCCATGCAGGGTCGGTGCGGATGCGCCGTAGCACCTTGTCGACCCGGTCTTCGGCGAAGAGCTGTTCGAGCAGGGCGAGGTGGGGAAGCGCCTGGATGCCGAACTCCGTGGGGAGGTTCCGGTGCCGGGAGATCCGACGTCCGTGAACCTCTTCCTCCTCGAAGCGGGCGGGGAGCGTGTCGAAGGAGTTGTCGTCCCGAAGGGGGTAGAACTGGCCGGGGTAGGCGTGGTTGCCGCTCGAGAACGTCGTCACCCACCTCGAGGGGTCGGCCTGCCGCAGCACCGCCTGCAACTCGAAGTCGAACCAGCGGTTGTCGAGGTCATGCGAGGTGCGCATGTCCGGCTCGTTGTGGACCTCGTAGGACACGACCGAAGGATCGTTGTAGAGAAGGCTCGCCATCTCCCGCACCTGCTGAGCCGCCCTGGAGACGAACTCCGGTGACTGGTCGTACGACCACTGCAGCGGGAACATCTGCATCACCAGGAAGCCGTAGCGGTTGGCGCACTCGTAGAGGTGCCGGGGACCGACGAGGGTATGGACCATGATGGCGTTGAAGCCGGCGTCCCGGAGCATCCCGAAGTCGCGTTCGACCCGTTCGGTGTCGTACTCGCTCAGCCAGTAGGTGGGGAGCAGGTTCGTCCCTCGGACGAACACCGGCCGGCCGTTGAGGACGAGGGCGCCGTTGGGCCCGGGGGATTCCCCGTCGGGCGTCACCGCCAGCACGCGGAAGCCGGTTTCCACCACGACACGATCCTGGAGACCGTCCGGGCTCTCCAGCGCCACCGACATCCGGTAGAGATGCGGCACACCACGGTCCCAGGGCTGCCACGGCTGCGCGCCGTCCAGATGCTCTTCCAGCTCGACCTGGTTGGCGCCAGGGGACAGGACCAGGCGGCGCACGAGCTGGTGCGAACGCCCCTTGAAGTTGGCCGGGCGAACCCGTATTCGCACGGTGCTGTCGCAGTGCCGGTCGGTGGTGTTGACCGCGGTGAACGCCACCCGAATGCTGGCGCCGCTCGTCGCCGTCCCCGTTGGCGCCGTGGCCAGGGTCGTCACACGCAGTCCCGGGTCGATGCGGACCTTGTCCCGTACCTTGAGCTGGACGTCGTTCCAGACGCCGCCGGTGTTGCCGTCCTGGCTCGTCATCGAGCTCCAGGCGCCACCGCGCTTGGCGTCGTGGTGGCCCAGCGTGCCCTTCACCAGTGTCTTGCGGTTCGGGAAGGAGGCAGCCGGGTCGAAGTCGTCCCACCCGGAGGCGACGGAGACGCCGGCGCCGGCGGGATCGTTCGGTGACGTGACCGTGAGGCGCACCACGTTTCGCTCACCGTGACGCACGAAGGGGCCGATGTCGAGCTCGAAGGGCCCGAAGAAGCCCTCGTGCCCACCGGCGTGGTGGCCGTTGACCCAGATGTCGGCGAAGTAGTCGACACCAGCGAAGCGCAACAGCAGGCATCGGCCGGCCATGGACGCGGGCAGGTCCAGCACCTTGGTGAACCGCATGGAGCCGGCGTAGTTCTCGATGCCGGGGAGCAGCTCCCAGTTGACGGGCAGCTGCACCTCCCGCTGGGCGAATCGTCCTGGCGCCTCCCGGTAGTGGGCTGTCCAGTCGCCGTTCAGCGAGAGGTCCCGTGGGACCCGGTTGCCGCGCCCCCGCAGTGGGAGTCGCCACGGCCGGGGCGACCGGCGGGAGGACCTCAGCTCGGCGCGTTCGAGCTCGCCGGCCAGGACCTTCAGGTACTGGAACAGGAACCGGCTCTTGTCCCGCTCCGAGGTGTCGAAGTGCCGTATCTCGTCGATTTCCCGGCGTACGTGCTGGAAGTACGCCTGTCCTTCGTGCTCCCGGAGGATGTGGTCGAAGAAGTGGCCCCGCTCGTCCATCCAATGGCCGATCGCCGGCTTCCATCGCTCGATGACGTGGCGCGCTTCCAGGAGGCCGAGGATGCCGGGGAACGCCTGGTGCACCGGCTGGTTGTGCCCGTCGTGGAACAAGAACCCATCGCGTCCCGGGTGTCCCCTGAGCAGCAGAGCGCGTTCCGAGCGGTTGCCGCCGGAACGGCGGAGGCGCGGCGGGATGATGCGGGAGATGTCGGGAATGGTCTGCACGGTCTCCATTGGTTCGACGACAGCTGGAGGTGCGATCACGGCGACCCACTCGTGGGCCAGGCCTACGGGGAACCCGCGGCCGCGGCGCCAACGCGATGCCTCGGTACCCCGTTACCCGCGCAGTCGGAAGGAGACACATCGGTGCTCGCCGCCGGAGACGGCAGGAACCAGAGCGTTCGAGAACGCAACGAGCGGCGGGCCGGTGGGCCCGCCGCTCGTTCGTCGCTCTGGCGAGACGTGCTACCGAGCCAGCCTCTCGGCCTGGGCTGCGGCCTGCTCCAGGCCGCCGGCGGCGCTGGCCAGGTTGGCGTTGATCCGGTCGGCAGCGGGGCCGATGACGGCGCACTGTGTCTCAACGGCGCGGACACCGAAGGTGATCCGGGCCAGGTTGGACGAGATGCTGTTGAGCTGGTACGCCACTCGGTTCAGGAAGAAGGCGAGAACGATCACCAGGAGAACGATCTCCAAGACGGTGAGGATGACCTGAAGCGTCATCAGCGACCTCCCTGAGCGTTGAGCAGCTGGGCATGACGCTGCACCTCAGCGTCGAGCTCGGCGGTGCGGACGGTGGTCTGGTGCAGCATCCACGTGGTGGCCGTGTTGGCGGCCAGGCGGGTGGCGGTGTCCCAGATCTCCCGCACGTTCTTGTCGATGTCGTCGACGAAGGCGACGAGAAGGGACAGCAACACGACCACGGCGATGAGGACCACGGCACCGAGGCCGAGGGTCACCCACCACATGGTGATGTGCTCTTGGGCGAGGGCAAGAAGGACCCCTTCGGTCATCGTCACTCACCTTCCAGTGCGGTTCGGGCCTCTTCGGCGCTGCGAACGATCTCTCGGAGGCCGCCGTTGATCTTGTCGACCTCCCACAGGGCCAGGGTGTTGATCCGGCCCTCGTCGATGGCCTCGATGACCGCCAAGGCCTGCACGCCGATGCGGCGGGCCAGCCCGAGGATGGTCGCCACCAGGATCACGACCACCACCAGGACCACCAGCGCGATCACGTACCCGACGTACCAGCCGGAGAGCGAGACTTGGCCAAAAATTCCCATCGGCACCCTCTCTTTCTGTTGTGCGGCGCCTTCTACTAAGTGTTGCGCCACACTAGGCTGGCCGACCCTTTGGGGTCAACGCGTCTCGATAGGCTGACTTGCCCCGCATGGGAAGGAGTCTGGGTGACAGCACAGGTCCAAGGAGAGAGTGGGTCGGGAGCCCCCCCGACGGGGGACGGTCCCGTGACCCCGCAGCGCCCGCCCAAGCGGCAGGTCGTCCTGGTCGTCGCCTTGGCCCTGGTCACCGTCCTCGTGCTCGTCCTCGTGGGCACGGTGGTGTTCGGCCGCGGGGAACCCGACCCGGCCGGCGAGACCGCCGGTGGGCCGAACGCCCTGGTCGGTGACGACTACGTCTTGTTCGAGGACGCCGAGGCCGGGTTCCGGCTCCAGCATCCGAAGACGTGGGTGCCCATTGCCCGGCCGCAGGGTGACATGCGCCTCCAACTCGGCGCCGGGGACGGCAGCTCTCTGCGGGTACGGGTCTCGGAGCTCGAGGGGGAGGTCGATGCGAGCAACATCGAGGAGCTGCGGGCCGTGACCAGCGGCATCGTCGGGACACCGGACCCGAACGTCGAGAAGCAGTTCCTGACGGAGGACTCGTACTCCGTCAACGGGATGCCCGGCTACTACTACGTCTACCGGGTGCGGGACAAGCAGTCGGGGCTCGAAGCCGTCAACGCCCACTACTTCCTGTTCCAGGGCCGCAAGCTCAACATGTTGCTGTTCCAGTCGCTGTCGGCCGACGACTTCGAGCGCCGAGCACCAGAGTTCGACCGGGTCCTGGCCACGTTCGAGAGCGATCCGGCCCCCGAAGCCGACTGATCACGGGGGTAGTGAGGCCTCGTCGACGAGGGCTGTCATTGCGGATTCGGGCGAGACCGGCAACCATCTGGTTATGGCTCGTCCGACCGCAGCACGGCGAACACCGTGACCCTTGCCCAGTTGCGGGCGTTTGTCGAGGTGGCGGCCACCGGGTCCGTGCGCGACGCCGCCGCCCACCTGGTGGTCAGCCAGCCGGCGGTGTCGGCCGCCGTCGCTGCGCTGCAGCGTGACCTCGGTGTGATGCTGCTGACCCGGGACGGTCGGGGGATCGAGCTGACCCCCGCCGGCCACGTCTTCGCCCGCTATGCCCGCCAGGTGCTCGGCCTGCTCGACGAGGGGAGGGCCGCCGCCGCCGGTCGGGTCCATCCCGAGCATGGCCGGGTCCGGCTGGCGGCGGTGACCACCGCCGGGGAACACGTGCTGCCCCCGTTCCTGGCGGCCTTCCGTACCCGGTACCCCGAGGCGGAGGTCGTGCTCGAGGTCGGCAATCGCGTCCGGGTGTGGGAGCTGCTCGACTACCGCCAGGTCGACCTGGTCATCGGGGGGCGGGCCCCTGCCGACAAGCGCTTCGTCACCCACGCCACCCGGCCCAACCCGCTCGTGGTGGTGGCGGCGTGGCGCGGGCCGCACGTGGACGAGCAGGCGCCGCGGGAGGTGGCGGTGGAGGAGATGGCCGGCGAGGTGTGGTTGCTGCGCGAGCCCGGTTCAGGGACCCGCTCCACCACCGAGGAGCTGTTCGAGGACCTGGGCATCTCCCCACCGACGCTCACGCTGGGCTCCAATGGCGCCATCCGGGAGTCCGTCCGTGCCGGCCTCGGCGTGACGCTGATCTCCCGCGACGCGGTGGCCCGCGACCTGGGTTCAGGAGGGCTGGAGGAGTGGCGCTGGCCCGGTCCGTCGGTCAGCCGGGCCTGGCACCTCGTGGGTTGCGCCAGCGAGAGCCTGACGCCCACCGCGGCCCTGTTCCTGGCCGGCCTGGTGACACCGGACGAGTTGTCCGGCGCCGAGCCGTTCCAGCGGGTGGGATGAGAGGAGATGTCGGTTGGACGGGGGGCGACGGGGTATGGCAGGAGCTACCGACCCTGGCGTAACGTCGGGGTGACCGACCGTTCGAACAAGGAGCTGCGAGCGCATCATGGCTGACGACCTCACCACCACCGCTCGAGCTCTCGTCGCCCCTGGGAAGGGGATCCTCGCCGCTGACGAGAGCACGGGCACCATCACCAAGCGCTTCGACAAGGCGGGCATCGAGTCCACGCCTGACAGCCGGCGGGCCTACCGGGAGACTCTCTTCGCCACGCCGGGACTGGGCGACCACATCAGCGGCGCCATCCTCTACGACGAGACCATCCGCCAGTCGTCCTCCGACGGCAAGCCCCTGCCCAAGGTGCTGGAGGACAACGGCGTCATGCCCGGCATCAAGGTCGACACCGGGGCCAAGCCGTTGGCCAACGCGCCCGACGAGAAGGTCACGGAGGGCCTCGACGGACTGCGTGAGCGCATCGCCGAGTACGTGGACCTCGGGGCCAAGTTCGCCAAGTGGCGGGCGGTGATCACCATCGGCGACGGCATCCCCAGTCGCTACTGCATCGACGCCAACGCCCACGCCCTGGCTCGCTACGCCGCCCTGTGCCAGGAGGGTGGACTGGTCCCCATCGTGGAGCCCGAGGTGCTCATGGACGGTGACCACAGCATCGAGCGCTGCTTCGAGGTGACCGAGGCCACGCAGCACGCCGTCTTCGCCGCCCTGTACGAGCATCGGGTCGACTACGGGGGGATGGTGCTCAAGCCCAACATGATCATCTCCGGGAAGGGCAACCAGCGACAGGCTGGTGTCCAGGAGGTCGCCGAGCAGACCCTGCGCTGCTTGCGGCGGACGGTTCCGGGGGCGGTTCCGGGCATCGTCTTCCTGTCCGGGGGGCAGAGCCCCGAAGAGGCCACCGCCCATCTCAACGCCATGAACACCATGGGTCCGCAGCCGTGGGAGATCAGCTTCTCCTACGGACGGGCGCTGCAGGAGCCGGCGCTGGCGGCGTGGAAGGGCGAGGCGGCCAACGTGCAGGCCGGCCAGGAGGCGCTCAAGCTCCGGGCCCGGCTGAACGGGGCGGCCCGGTCGGGCGAGTACAGCGAGGAGATGGAGGCGGCCTAGCCGTCTCTGTCCTCGGATCAGTTCGGGCCGGCCGCCGGGGTACCGGCGGCCGGCTCGTCCTGTCTTCGGCTCGAGAACCCGGATCGGGTCCAACGGCCGGATCGGTTCCGACGATGAGTCATCTCGCACTGCCACCTGGGCCGGCCAGCGCGTAGGCTGGCGGTGCACGAGAGGCAGCCGAGGGGAGCGGGCAGTGAAAGTTGGCATCGTCGGTAAGGGTGGCGTGGGCAAGACGACGACCTCAGCCCTCATCGCCCGGGCACTGTCAGAGCGGGGCCGACGGGTGGTGGCGGTCGACACCGACTCCAACCCGAACCTCGGCATGTCCCTGGGGCTCACCCTCGAGGAGACCGAGAGCGTGCCGCTGCTGCCGCGATCGCTCATCGTCGGCTCCGGCGGTGACGTCAGCGCCGAGGAGGTCATCGACAAGTACGGGCGGACCACGCCGTTCGGGGTCACCCTCATCTCCGCCATCAGGGTGAACGAGGCCGGTGCCGGCTGCACCTGCGGCGGTCACGCCTCGGTGCGAAGCTTCCTCGGTGACGTCCTCCACGACAGGGCCGACGTGACCCTGGTCGACATGGAGGCTGGTCTGGAGCACCTGAGCCGATCGGGTGGCACGCTGGCCTACGCCGACGTGCTGCTCGTCGTCATGGAGCCGAGTCGCAAGTCGATCATCACCGCCGCCCGTACCATCGCCCTGGCCGAGGAGCTCGGCATACCTCGGACCTACGGCGTGGGGAACAAGGCCCGCGGGGAGGACGACATCGAGTTCTTCGAGAAGGTCTGCGCCGAGTACGGCGTGCCTCTGGCAGGGGTCATCCCCTTCGACGCCGCTGTGGTCGACGCCGACCGTGCGGGCGGCAGCCTGGCGCCAGGCAGCGGCGACCCGGTTCGCCGGGAGATCGACAAGGTCGTCGATTTCCTCGACGGCGTGACCGTCGCCTAGCTCCCCGTGCCGGGTCGTCGGCGCCGGAGGTGCGGGCGGACGTGAAGAGCATGATCCCCCGGAGGCTGCTCGGCGGCGGCGAACGCGAGTTGGGAGTGGTGGGGGACGCCTTTCTCCAGGGTGTCGTGCTGGCCGAGGTGTCGCCGTCGAAGCGCACGGTCGCGACCGAGCGCCGCGTCGTGATGCTCGACGGCGGAAGCCGCGGGCACGGCGGCTCCGGGAGTGCGGCGAGCATCTTCTTCCAGGTGCCGTGGTCGTCTGTCAACGGCTACTGGACCGGGGTGCTGGGCTTCCCTCCGGAGCTGTGGCGGGAGGGTCCCGAAGGCAAGGTCGTGGTGCTGGTGCTCGACCCGGGCGCCGCCGGGGGCAAGGACGTCGTCATCCGGTCGAACCTCGAGTCGTGGGTTTCTGCCACTCGCGACGCCGGCATCCCCGAGATCGTCGATTAGCGCGCCGCGCACACAACTTGTACCGTCCGCACGCGTGACGACGTGAAGAGGGCGGTCGCTGGTGTCGTCGTGGTGGTGCTGATCGGCGTGGCGCTGCTGGTCCCGCTGCCCCTCCTGGTCGTTGCTCCGGGCTCGGCGGTCGGGGTGGGGGAGAGGGTCGAGCTCGGGCGCCCGCCGGACCCTCTGACCGGGAGCTTCCTCCTGACGACCGTTCGCATCTACCAGCCCACGGCGTTCGGCGTGGTGCAGGCGTGGTTGACGGAGTACCAAGAGGTGCTCTCCCCGGAGGACGTGGTGCCTGCCGGGGTGGACCGCGAGGAGTTCGAGGAGGCCCAACGGCAGTTGTTCCGGGAGAGCAGCGAGGTGGCGGCGGCGGTGGGGTTGCGGGCGGCAGGGGAAGCGGTGGAGGTGTCGGGCGCGGGGGCCAGGGTGGCGGCGATCATGCAGGGTTCCCCTGCCGAGGGTCAGCTGCAGGAGGGTGACGTGATCACCGCAGTCGATGGCCAGCCGGTCGCCTTGGCATCGGACCTCGTCACCGCGCTGGCGACCCGCGCCGCGGGGGACGAGGTGACCCTCACCGTGCGGCGTGACGAGCGCGAAGAGCAAGCCCGGATCCGGCTGCAGAACGTCGAGGCCCTCGGGCGGCCGGCCCTCGGCGTCGCCGTGTCCACGGTCGACCTGGCGATCACCCTGCCCATACCTGTCGCCGTCGATCAAGGCGAGATCGGGGGGCCGTCCGCCGGCTTGATGATCGCGCTGACCGTCTACGACCTCACGGACCCCTTGGACGTGGCTGCCGGGCGCACGATCGCCGGGACCGGCACCATCGACCTCGACGGGACGGTGGGCGCGGTGGGGGGCGTGGGCGCCAAGGTGGTCACGGCTCGTCGCTCCGGCGCCACATTGTTCCTCGTCCCCGCGAACGAGGCCGCCGAGGCCCGTCAGGCAGCCGGCGGCGAGCTCGAGATCGTGCCCGTCGCCACCATCGACGAGGCCATCGCCGCCCTCCAGGAGGCAGCCTGAGCCTGAGGAAGGGGAACGGTCAGCTGGCTCTGCGCTCGGCTTGGACGAGGTGGTACAGCAGGATGAGCTGGGTGAGGGCCAGCGGGCCGTCACGCTTGCCGTCGATCATGCCGAGCTCCTCGGAGAGCGGCTCGGACACGTCCAGCTGGCTCCAGATGGCCTCTTCGACCTTCCGGGTGGCCTCCTCGGAGGCGTACGAGTGGATGTGCAGGGCGTCAACCGGCTTGCCGTCCTCGTCGCGAAGGAGCTTGAGGTGCATCGCCTCTGAGGTCTCCTCGCCCACCAGGCTCAGCAGGTCGGGGTGGGGAATGGTCGGGCGAAGCAGCACGGTGGCGCTGAGCGGGTCGTCGGTCGATTCGCCCCGTTCCTCGATGGGCGAGAACCGCACCACGATGTCGGCCCACCGCCGCTGGGGGCGGATGAACGCCTCCGATTCGGGCTCCCGCTTCTCGAGGTCGGCCAGTACCTGCTCCTCGGTGTAGCCCCGCTTGCTGGTGTCGCGCGCCACCTTCCACGTCCGGCGCACCGGCTCGGGGGGATCGAGGTAGACGGTGGCGTCGAAGCAGGCCCGGGACAGCCGGCTCCACAGGGGGAAGAGTCCCTCGACGACGATGAACTCGCGCGGCTCCACCTTGACCGGGCGCTCGAGCTCCCCGGTGCTGTGGTTGTACACCGGCTTGAGGATCGGCTCTCCCCGCGAGAGCAGCTGCAGGTGCTGCTCCATGATGTCGAGGTGGTTGCAGTCCGGGTGAAGCGGCGTGAACGGGAGCTCCTTGCGCTCGGTGCGGTCGTAGCTGTGGTAGTCGTCCACGCACATCGACGTGATCCGCTCGGGGCCGAGGGCCTTGACGAGTCCCTTGGTGAGCGTCGTCTTGCCCGAGGCGCTGTCGCCGCCGATGGCGAGCATGATCGGGCGCTTGGGGCCGTTTCCCATGTCGCTGGACGCTCGGTGGATGGTTTGCTGCTTGTCGGGCATCTCTACCTCGGCTCTACGTCTACGGGAGATGGTCGGTGCCGCCGGCGTCTCATGGGGCAGGACTTGCCTCGGCCGGGGCCGGCGTGGTCCCGGCATCGTAGGCGGCACCGGCAGTCGGCGGCACGAGGGCGTCCACGAACAGCGGCCGGTGGCGCGGGGTGATCAGCAGTGACGAGGTCCGCCAGCCCGACAACGTGCGCTCCGGCGCCCGCAGCAGCGCACTGTTGGTGACCGCCGTCGCCACGAAGGTGCAGTCGTCGCTGGCCACCAGGTCGGGCAGGGTGAGCACGGCGTCGATGTCGACGCCCTCGGCTTCGAGTTTCGCTCGTTCCTGGTCGCTCTGGGGCGCGAGCCGGCCCTGCATGTCGCCCCCCATGAGGCGCACGGCGCAGGCGGTGATCACGCCTTCGGGCGCCCCGCCGACGCCGATGGACACGTCGGCTGTCCCGCCGGGCACCAGAGCCTGGAGCGATCCCATGACGTCACCGTCCGAGATCCTCACCACGGCCGCTCCGCATTCCAGGATCCGGGGGATCAGCTCCTGGTGGCGCGGCTTGTCCAACACGATGGTGACCACTTGCTCGACGGGCTTGCCGAGAGCCTCGGCGATCCGCCGCAAGTTGTCCTCCACCGGCGCCTCGATGTCGATGGCACCCGCCGCTCCGGGTCCCACCACCAGCTTGTCCATGTAGAAACCGGAAGTGCCCCACAGCGCACCGCGGGGGGCGGTGGCGAGCACGGCGATTGCCCCCTCGGTCCCGTGGGCACAGAAGTTCGTCCCCTCCAGGGGGTCGATGGCGAGGTCCCAACCCCCACCCGTGCCGGTGCCCAGCTCCTCGCCCTGGTAGAGCATCGGGGCGTCGTCCTTCTCGCCCTCGCCGATCACCACCCGACCACGCCCGGGCACCTCGGCCAGGGCCGCCCGCATGGCGGCGACGGCGTCGGCGTCGGCGGCGTTCTTGTCCCCTCGGCCCACCCAGCCCAGGCAGGCCATGGCCGCGGCCTGGGTGGCGGTGAGGAGATGCAGGGCGAGCCCGTCGGGGTCGCGGTGGGGTTCGTCGGGAGGGGCGGTGGAGCCCTCGACAGCTTCGGCCGGTGTCATGGCTGGTCCTCGGTGCGCGGGTCTGAGAGTGGGTCGGACACTACCCGAGGCGACGCTGAGGGTCCGCCTCGACGGGCGCGGTGCCCACCACGTCTGCCGGCGGCGAGCACGTGGACGGTGGGTCGTGACGGAGTTGTTTCCTGAGGGACACGGTGCTGTTACGCACGTGGCCGACGCTGCGCTCATCGACAGCGAGCGGCACGGCGCCCGGGGCAATCTCTGGCCCGACGCCGGCGCCTCGCCCGGCACAGGAGGTCAGGAGATGGAATTCGGTCGTGCTCGCCGATGGAGGGGCCCGGTGCCCGGCCGTTGGTCTGTCGTCGCCACCGGCGTGGCCGTCGTGCTGAGCGTCGGCGCCTGCGGGGGAGGCAGCGAGGGCTCATCGGCCGCGCCGGCGGCGGGGAAGACGCAAGCACCGTCCACCACGACGACCGTGGTGCCGGTGACAGAGACGGCACCCCGTACGAACACGCTGGCGTCCACCACCACGACGGTGCAGGGCACGGAGACCACGACGCCGGACCGCCACCCCGTCTACGACGTCAACGGGATTCCCCAGGTGACGGCGTCGCCTCCGCAGGGTGGCGTGGGAGCCACCATCCATGTCGACGGGTACGGCTTCACCGAAGAGCACTGGATGGGTACGGACTTGACGCTGTGGCTGTCGGGCCCGGGTGGTGATCCCGACTGCGTGGTCTATGCCGAGGCCGAGCACACCGTCCGAGTCACGCCTGACGGTCGCCTCCACGGTGATTTCCTCGTTCCCTCCCACGGTGGATGCCGACAGAGCGGCGTGAGCGAGTTCCCCCTGCGCCCCGGTACCTACGCCATCGTCTACCAGTGCACGGTGTGCACCATCGGGACGTTCGAGTTGACGGGGAGCGCCCCACCGCCCTCTGCGGAGTGCACCACGGTCGGGTTCACGCCCCAGACGGAGGACGCGGCGAGCAGCATCGTGGCCACCGGGCTCTCCTGTGAGGAGGCTGAAGCCTTCGTCCGCAGGCTCGGACCGTCGGTGAGCCCCGGCGGACCAGCCCGCATCGAGCTCGAAGGCTTCGAATGTGTGCTGACGCGCTACGAGCGGGAGCCACTGCCCCAGGGGTTCTACGAGTGCACCAGCGGTTCGAAGCGGATCAGCTTCGTCCGGTCGTGAGCACCGCCGTTGCGCCGGTGGTCCCTTCCGACTGGTCCTCGGCGTGGTGGGCCTTCTGCCATGTCGGGCGACCACGTCGGGCCGGCAGGCGTTCGGGTGGCACGTGGAGAGGGCAGGAATGAGGGCGTTCGCCATCTCCGAGGAGGCCACGTGCCCACGAACATCGACCGTGACGACGTCCGCCGCCTGCTCGACGAGGGCGCGGTACCGGTGGAGGTGCTCGAAGCGTCGCAGTACCGGGCCGCCCACCTTCCCGGCGCGGTCCACCTCCCGGCATGGGAGCTCAGTGAGGCGCGGGCCCGGGAGCTGCCAGCCGACCGGCCCCTCATCCTGTACTGCTTCGACACACAGTGAGACCTCAGCCCCCGGGCAGCGTGGCTGCTCGAGCGCTATGGCTTCGATCGGGTCTACGACTACGTCGACGGGAAGGCCGACTGGATGGCCTTTGGCCTGCCGGTGGAGGGAGAGGAGGGGCCCTTCGCTGGTGACGTGGCCGTTCCGGCGGTTTCCACCTGCACCCCCGACGAGCCGGCGGCGGAGGCGGGCCGTCGGCTGGGCGAGCAGGGGGCGGACCAGGTGCTCGTGCTGGGGCCGGGAGACGTGGTCCTGGGTCTGGCCCGCCGCAGTGCGCTGCAGGGAGCCGTGGATGAGACGGTGGGTGAGGTGATGGAGGTCGTGCCCACCACCATCCGCCCCAGCGTCGTGGCGTCATCGCTCGCCGATGCCGACGAGCCGGTGGTGGTCACCACCGCCGCCGGGACGCTCGTCGGCGTGGTGCAGCCCAGGGAGGAGGACGCCCATGGTGTTCCCGATGGGGACGGAGTCGCCGCTGCGGTGGTGGAGACGGCCCAGGCGGTACAGGAGCACTTCGGCGACCGGCAGCCCTCCGAGGAGGAGGTGGGCGAGTTCCTCCGGGAGCGCCTGATGGCCGAGGGCAGGAGCCCGGAGGAGGCCGACCGCATCCTGCAGGGAGCGGATGACCCGGCGTCCGAGTGATCCCCGGGCTCAGTCCGAGAGGGCGGCGACGGCTGCCTGGCCGATGCTGATGCCGCCGTCGTTGGGGGGGACGTGCTCGTGGACCAGCACCGAGAGGCCCGCTTCCCGGCAGGCGCCGACGACGACGTCGGTGAGCCGGGTGTTCTGGAACACACCACCGCTGAGCGCCACCGTGTCCAGCCCGTGGTGCCCCGCCAGCTCTGCCGCCGCCTCCACGGCGGTGCGACCCAGACCGGCGTGGAAGCCGGCGGAGATGGCGGCCACGGGCGTTCCCCAGTCGCGCTCGGCGACGACCTGGGCGATGAGCGGGGACGGGTCGATGACGAGCAGGTCGCCCTCGCGCTCGATGGAGGCGGGGTAGGGCGCCACGGCGTCCAGCTCGAGGCCGGCGGCGGCCGCCTCCAGCTCGATGGCGGCTTGGCCCTCGTAGGTGGTGCGCGGCCGGAGTCCCAACAATGCCGCCACCGCGTCGAAGAGCCGGCCGGCGCTGCTCGTCACCGGTGTCTCAGGGCGCTCCAGGAGCGCCAGCACCGAGCGCCAGCGCTCGTCCGCCGACTCCCCATAGCGGGCTGCGGCCTCGGGCCCGAGAGCGGTGTGGGCCCAGGCCAAGGCCATCCGCCACGGCTCCCGGATGGCACGGGTACCGCCAGGCAACGGCAGCTGTCGGAGGTGACCGACGCGACGAAAGCCGCGCAGGTCGGCCACGAGGAGCTCGCCACCCCACAGCGTGCCGTCGGTGCCCAATCCCAGGCCGTCGAAGGCGATGCCGAGCACCGGTTCGGTCCGGCCGTGCTCGACCAGACACGACGCCACGTGGGCGTGGTGGTGCTGCACGCCCACGGTCGGCAGGTCGAGCTCGAGGGCGTACTTGGTCGACAGGTACTCCGGATGGAGGTCGTGGGCCACCACCTCGGGGTCGACACCGGTCAGGTGGCACAGGTGCTCGGTGGCCTGGAGGAAGGAGCGGTGGGCAGCCAGGTGCTCGAGGTCACCGATGTGGTGGCTGGCCACCACGTTGGCATCCTTGGCCACCGACACCGTGTTCTTCAGCTCGGCGCCGACGGCCAGGACCTGGCGGCGGGCTGGCCGGGGCAGCGGGAGGGGCTCGGGGGCGAAACCGCGCGAGCGCCGCACCATCTGCGTGCGCCCGTTGGGCCGGGCCCGCACCACGGAGTCGTCGGCTCGGATGTGGATGGGCCGGTCATGAGCCAGGGTGGCGTCGACGAGCGGTCCGAGCCGGGTGACGGCGTCGTCGTCGGTGTGGGCGATGGGCTCGTCGCTCAGGTTCCCGCTGGTCATCACCAACGGCCGTCCCATCCCCTGCAGGAGCAGGTGGTGCAGCGGGGTGTACGGGAGCATCAGCCCCAGCTCGGGCAGCCCGGGTGCGACGCCGGGGGCCACGCCGTCGGCATCCGGGTGCCGGTGGGCCAGCACGATGGGTCGGCGAAGGGAGCTCAGCGCCGCCGCGGCGTCGGGTGACAGCCGGCACAGGGCGCGGGCGGCGTCGAGGTCGGGCACCATGACGGCGAACGGCTTGTCGTCGCGATGCTTCCGCCGCCGGAGCTCGGCGACGGCGCCGGCGTCGGAGGCGTCGGTCGCCAGGTGATAGCCCCCCAGGCCCTTCACCGCCACGATCTTGCCGGCGAGCAGGGCCTTGACCGCCCCGTCCAGCGCCTCGCCCTGCTCGGCCACCACCCGCCCGTCCCCTTCGAGGAGTCGGAGCTGGGGCCCGCACGCGGGGCAGGCGTTGGGCTGGGCGTGGAAGCGGCGGTCGCCGGGATCGGCGTACTCGGCGGCGCAGGCGTCGCACATGGGGAAGCCGGCCATGGTCGTGGCCGGGCGGTCATAGGGGATGGAGCGGATGATGGTGTAGCGGGGACCGCAGTTCGTGCAGTTGGTGAACGGGTAGCCGTAGCGGCGATCGGAGGGATCGGTGAGCTCGGCCAGGCAGTCGTCGCAGGTGGCGACATCGACGCTGACCGCCACCGCCGGCGCCCGCTCGGACCGGCTCTCGACGATCCTGAACCCGCTCCCGCCGGTCGCCGGGAGCTGAGTGGTCTCGAGCGTGGCCACGCGGGCCAACGGAGGTGGTTCCTCGGTCAGCCGGCGGCTCAGCTCGTCGAGTTGCTGGGGCGGACCCTCCGCCTCGACGAGCACGCCTTCGCTGTCGTTGGCAACGTGGCCCGACAGGCCGAGGGCCACGGCATGGCGGTAGACGAAGGGTCGGAAGCCGACGCCCTGCACCGTGCCGGTCACCCGCAGGCGCCGGCGCTGGGTCGTCACTGGGACGTCAGGCTCCTCAGCAGATGCGGGGCAGCGGGTCGCCGGCGAGCATGTCGACGACGCGGTTGCCGCCGAACGTGGTGTTGATCACGACCATCCCCGGCGGATCGTCCCGAACCTCTCCGATCACCGCGGCATCGCCACCCAGGGGATGGCCTCGCAAGGCGACGACGGCGGCTTCGGCCTGCTCGGGCGGCACCACTGCCACCAGCTTGCCCTCGTTGGCGACGTACAGGGGGTCGATACCGAGGATCTCGCAGGCTCCGTTGACCGCCGGGCGCACGGGCAGCGACACCTCGTCGAGGATGATCGCCAGGTCGGCGTCGCGAGCCAGTTCGTTGCACACGGTCGCCACGCCGCCCCTGGTGGGGTCGCGCAGCCAGCGGGTGCCGGGGGCGGCGGCCAGGAGGGCGGCCACCAGGCCGCCCAGCGGCGCCGTGTCGGACTGGATGTCGGCCTCGATTCCGAGCTCACCTCGGGCCAGCATGACGGCCACCCCGTGGTCGCCGATGGTGCCCGAGACCAGCACCCGGTCGCCCGGCCGCACGGAGCGGGCGTCGAGGTGCACATCGGCGGGGATCAGGCCCACGCCGGCGGTGCAGATGTAGAGGCCGTCGGCACTGCCCTTGTTGACCACCTTGGTGTCGCCCGTCACCACCTGGACGCCGGCGTTCGCCGCTGCCTCCTTCATGTCGGCCACGATGCCCCGTAGCTCGGCCACCGGGAAGCCGTCCTCGAGCACGAAGGCAGCGGACACCCAGGCAGGAACGGCGCCCATCATGGCCACGTCGTTGACCGTGCCGTGCACGGCCAGATGGCCGATGGAGCCGCCGGGGAAACGAATGGGGTTGACCACCGACGAATCGGTGCTGAACGCCAGCCGCTCACCCGAGGGAAGGGTGAGCACGGCCCCGTCGGTCAGCGGAGCCAGCGCCTCGTTGGCGAACGCCTTGACGAACACGGCGTCGATCAGCGCCGCCGAGGCCTTGCCTCCGGCGCCGTGGGCGGAGTTGATGAAGTCGTCACGCAGGCGGGGGCGGTTGCGCCGGAAGCGCTCGATGCGCTCGAGCACCACTTCTTCTTGCGACTTCGGAAGCTCCCCCTCCGGCTCTTCCGGTTCGGGCGCTGCCTCGCTCATGGCCGCCACGGCTCGGCGGTCACGCCGAGCGGACGGGGATGCGGGCAGAGGCCGCCGCCTCGCGGGTGAAGCGGCCGTAGTTGTAGTAGGCGGCGCAGGCACCCTCGGACGACACCATGCAGGTGCCAATGGGGGTCTCGGGGGTGCAGGCGGTACCGAACACCTTGCACTCCCAGGGCTTGATGACGCCCTTCAGCACCTCTCCGCACTGGCACGCCTTGGGATCGGCCACCCGCACGCCGGGCACCTGGAAGCGGAGCTCGGCGTCCCAGTCGGCGAAGGCCTCGCTCAGCTTGAGACCGGAGTGGGAGATGAACCCGAGCCCCCGCCACTCGAAGTGGGGACGCAGCTCGAACACCTGGCCCAGGATCTGCAGCGCCCGCACGTTGCCTTCGTCGCGCACCGCCCGGGTGTACTGGTTCTCGACCTCACACCGTCCATCGCGAAGCTGGCGCACCAGCATGAGGATGGCCTGGAGGATGTCGAGGGGCTCGAAGCCGGCAGTGACCAACGGCTTGCCGTACTGGGCCGGGAGGAAGCGGTAGGGGCGGTTGCCGATGACCGTGCTCACGTGCCCTGGACCGATGAAGCCGTCGAGGCGCAGGTCGGGCGACTCGAGGATGGCCTTGATCGGGGGAACGATCGTGACGTGGTTGCAGAAGACGCTGAAGTTGGTGACGCCCGCCTCCTTGGCCTTCAGCAGGGTGATGGCGGTGGAGGGAGCGGTGGTCTCGAAGCCGATGGCGAAGAACACGACCTGGCGATCCGGGTTGGCCTGGGCGATGCGGAGCGCATCGAGCGGGGAGTAGACCATGCGCACGTCAGCTCCCCGGGCCTTGGCCTCGAGCAGGTTGCTGGTGCTACCGGGCACGCGCATCATGTCACCGAAGCTGGTGAAGATGACCCCTGGCTGCTCGGCCAGGTTGATGGCGTCGTCGACGCGCCCCATCGGGATCACGCACACCGGGCAACCCGGGCCGTGAACCAGCTCGACGTTCTCGGGCAGCACGTTCTCGATGCCGTGCTTGTAGATGGTGTGGGTGTGACCCCCGCACACCTCCATGAACTTGCGGTGCTCGCCCCCGGACACGATGCCGATCTCCTCGACGGCCCGCCGGGCGGCGGCCGGGTCGCGGTACTCGTCGACGAACCTCATGCGGCCCCCTTTGCTTGGTACTCGGACTGAACGGCAGACCACAGGGCGTGGATCAGGGCCGCCTGGGTCTCCTGGATGCGGTGGACGCTGTCGGATCGCACCACCAGGCAGTGCTGCAGCTCGTCGCAACGGCCCATCTGGCCACCGTCGTAACCGGCCAGGCCGACGGTGAGCATCCCTCGCTTGGCGGCCTGACGGAAGGCCACCAGCAGGTTCTCGCTGTTGCCGCTCGTCGACAGGCCCACGGCGATGTCGTTGGGCCCACCGTGGGCCTCGAGCTGGCGGGAGAACACCACGTCGAAGCCGATGTCGTTGGACAGGGCGGTGAGCACGGCGTGGTCGGTGACCAGCGAGCGGGCCGGCAGGGGCTCACCCCGCGGCGGGCGGGTGAAGACCTGGGCCACGTCGTCGGCGTCGGTGGCACTGCCCCCGTTGCCGAAGGCGAACAGCTGGCCGCCGGCCTCGAACCGCCGAGCCATGGCCGCGCTGACGGAGGCCAGCTGGTCGTGGCACAGAGCGAGGGTCTCCTGACGGAGCCGCTCGCTGTAGCCCCACTTGGCTTCGGCCGAGGCGGAGAGATCGGCCAGCAGCGACGCCGAGTCGCGCTCGTCGCCCTCGATGAAGGGGTACAAGAAGTCGGTCGTCTCCGGGCTCACGAGCGACCTTCTTCGAGCGACGCGATGGCCGAGCCGGCGTGCACCAGGACCAGGTCACCGGGGCGGGGCGGGTCGATGAGGCTGACGTCGATGCGCTCCCGGCCCTCGGCGGTGCGGACCACGGCGTCACCACCTTCGTCGACGGCCACGACCTCGGCGGTACGGCCCTCGTCGGAACAGGTGATGCACACCTCCTCCTCGCACAGGTCCGGCTGCAGCAGCCCACTGTGCTCGAAGCAGACGTGGGTCAGCTCCCACAGCAGGTGGTAGATGCGCACGAACTGCTCCGACGCCACCAGTGGGTCGTCGGTGCCGAGCCAGAGCACGTGATCGGCCGCCCCGGCGGGAGGACGGGTGCCGGCGCCGATCCATACCGTCTCCACGCCCCAGGCCGGCCCGCGCCGCATGACCTCGGCGACATCGGCCCCGCCGGGGTCGGACGGCGCCGTGCCGGCCACGACCACGACCATGTCGCCCGGACGCACGGTGGCCCGCAGGCTCGCCACCAGGTCGGCCCCGGGGGGAACGACCACAGCGGGCAGGGCCCGCTTGCCCATGATCACCGGGTGGACGAACTCCACCGCCACGTGGTGGGCGTGGAACGTCCACGAGGGCGAGGCGCACCACATGGTGCCACCGGCATGGAACCGCCGGGCGAGGGCCAACGCCGCCCGGGCCAGGTCCTCGGTGAGGCCGTGCTCGTAGGGCCCGTCTCCCCCAGCGCCGGCTGCGCCCGTGTCGGCGTGGGTCAGCGTCACAGCGGTGTTTCCTGCCGGAACTCGTCGATCTCGTCGTCGTAGACGCTGCCGAGCTCCTTGATGAACGAGAGGGTGCGCTCGGCCTCCTCCTCGTCGATCTTGCTCATGGCGAAGCCCACGTGGATGAGCACCCATTCACCCACCTCGAGACCGCCGGCGTCACCGAGGACGAGGCCCACGTTGATCTCCCGTCGGACACCGTCGACGTCGGCGATGGCTCGGTGTTGGTTGACGTCGACGATCTCTACGACTTTGCCAGGAATCCCCAGACACATTGTTCAGGCACCTCCAGTGGTACGACCGAGTTGGGCCGCCTCGCGCACGTAGTCGGCGAAGCGGGAGATGGCGGCGACGGCGGGCCCGTCGGGCGCGGCATCGAGAAGTGGGACACGAGCCAGATCGGCCTCGACCACCTCGTCGCTCCACGGCACCTCGCCGAGGGGCTCCAGTTGGTGGCGGTCGCAGAACTCGAGCACGGCTTTGGCGTCGGCGGCGGAGCGCACCTTGTTGGCCACCACGCCCACCCGAGGGATGGGCAGCTCGTCGGCGAGGGCGGCGATGCGCCGCACCGCCTCGAGGGAGCGGTAGTACGGCTCGGTCACCATGACGAGCAGGTCGGCGTTGCGGGTGGTCCCCCGGCTCATGTGCTCGGGGGAGGCCTCCATGTCGACGAGCGTGATGGTCTCGGGACGTTCGCCCAGGTCGCCCAGCACCGCGCTCACGGTGGCGTGGGCCGAGCACAGGCACCCCTCGGAGGCGTGCCCGGGCTCGCCCATGAGCAGCAGCCGCACGCCGTCCGGCCCGACGACTCCATGGCGGTCGACCACGTCCTCCACGTCCATGGTCAGCGAGGGACCGCCCACCAGCCGGCGGGAGACGAGCGAGGACGGAAGTCCGGGCGCCCCTGCCGTGGCGGCGGGATCGATGCCGAGGGCGATGGCGAGGTTGGGATTGCTGTCGCCGTCGATGGCCACGACCGGGTTGCCACCACGGGCCAGCAGGCGGGCCAGGGTGGCGCTGATCGTCGTCTTGCCGGCGCCTCCCTTGCCGGCGAGGGCGATCCTCATGCGACCCTCCTCGTCGGCCTGATGGGCACTCGTCGACTGGTCATCTCGGCGACGTCGCCCCCAGTGATTCGCCGTCCACCCTGGAGAGGGAGTCGTGGCGGGTGAGCAGCGCCCCGAGCAGCCGGTGGACCTCGCTCAGTGAGGTCGACGAGCTCTCGAGCGCCTCGCGACCGGCCTCGGTGAGCAAGTAGCTGCGGCGGGCGGGGCCTGCCTGGGAAGGCTCCCACCACGAGCTCACCAGGCCGGACTGCTCCATGGAGCGCAGGCACCGGTACAGGCCCCCGGCGTCGGCGTTGCGGACCCCGAGGCGGCGGACCTGCTCGAGCAGCTCGTAGCCGTGGGAAGGCCCCTCGGCCAGCAGCAGGAGCAGGCAGGGGCGAACGTAGGAGCGGGACAGGCCCTCGCACTCTTCGCGGCGCATGGCGGCCATCAGTGCTCGTGCCCGGCGCGCTCGGCGGCGCAGGCCGACGCTTCCTCGGCGGAGTTGTGGCACCAGCAGTCGTCGCTGCACTCGCCGTGCGTCGGGCGGGTGAGGTCGCTGAACGAGGCGGCGAACTCGGCCGCTCCCTCCTGGCGGCCCTGCTCGGACAGCGAGTACCACTCACCGTCGCGGTACAGGTACCCCTCGTCGACCAACCGGTCGAGGTAGGTGACGCCCACGGCGGCGTCGACGCCCAGGAACTGCTCGATCATGGGGGCGTCGACAAGGTCTCCGAAGCCCTCGCCGCGCAACCAGAACATCACCTGGAGGATCTCGCTGCGCCAGTAGAGGGCACGGAGGCTGTCGGACTTGGGGGAGTGCAGGTCTTCCATGGCCCCTCCTGAGGTCACATCGGCACGACCGACTCGGCGACGACGGGCCCGAGGGACCGTCTTCGGCTCCCGCTCGGTAGCTGTAGGCTACACCCACTCCAGGCGGGGAACACTTGGAAACGTGTCGGCCTAGGCGATGGTCACGATGACCGCTCGGAGGCGGTGGGAGGTATCCCGGCGGGGGCTTCGAGAGTCTCGAAAACTCTCCCTGACGGGCGCTACCGATTAGATGTAGCGTACATATACCACGTACCGAGGGGTCCTCATCTTGCCCTCTCGGACCAGCGCGAAACACGGGAGGAAATGTGAGCGAAGGCAGAGGAGCTCGGGGGCAGCGGACCCGGAGAGAGCCGCTGCGGGCGTCCGGCGGAACCCCGGCGGAGTCGGGCAAGTCGACCCACGCGGGGCCCATGGCACGCAGCGCCGGCACACAGCCCGAGGCCGACGAGCTGGGAGCCTGGAAGGCCGAACTCACGCCGGGCCTCGGCACCGTCGACCTCATCGACGGCTACGACCCCTACGACCCCTTCTCGCCCATCGGCATCCGCAGCCGGGTGCTCGAGGAGCCGGACGACACGCTGCAGATCGGGCCGCTGAGGAAGATCTACCTGATATGGATGGTGGGAGCCTCGTGTGACGGCTGCACGGTGGCGGTGTCCGGCGGGACCCACCCCCGGGTCGAGCACCTGCTCGCCGGCATCATCCCCGGCCTGCCCCGGGTGGAGCTGATCCACACGGTCGTCTCCACCGAGTCCGGGCCCGAGTGGGTGCACAACCTGTTCATGGCCGAGCGCGGCGAGCTCGACGCCCCCTACGTCATCACCTGGGAGGGCTCGATCATGGACGAGTCCATCGCCGGTGACGGCTACTGGATGGGGCTCGGCGACGACCCCCAGACCGGGCGCCAGATCTCCAGCCTCGAGTGGCTCGACCGCCTGGCCCCCGGCGCCGCCGCCATCATCGCCATCGGCACGTGCGCCACGTGGGGCGGGATCCCCGCCTCCAAGGGCAACGT
>JAHWKL010000159.1 GCA_019347915.1 Actinomycetota bacterium | reverse complement strand
AAGGTGGGCTGGACGCAGGCCACCACCCCGAGATCGGCCATGCGGCGGATGAGATCGGGGGCGAGCACCTGGGCGTGCTCCACCCTCGGCGCGGCCGCCGCGCAGTCACGGCGGGGCGTGTGGGTCGTGCTGGCCCTGGGCGTGCTGGCGCTGCTGGTGCGGGGGGCGGACGGCCCTCCCGACCCGTACCTGGTGCCGGCCGAGGCCGAGGACGCCGGAGCCGGGGAGGAGACGGAGCTGTCGGCCGGGGCGGCCGCCGTGCCGGATGAGGACGGCGGGGCGGGAGCAGTCCCTCCTGAGGCGCCCGGGCCGGCCACCCCGACGGCGACCCCGCCCGACCCCGGACCGGCCATGGCCAGCCCGACGGCGAGCACGACCACCGCTGCGGAGCCTCCACCGGCGCCGGCGAGACGGCCGCTACCGGGCTTCGGCGAGACCGACTTCCGCATCACCTCGGGCGACGGCGGGACCTTCCACGGCGTCGCCCTGCTGGCCGACGACGGGCCCAGCCGCAGCCAGGGGCTGATGGAGCAGACCGACCTCCGGGGCTACGACGCCATGGTCTTCCGCTTCGACTCGCCCACCACCGGCGAGTTCTACATGCGCAACACCCGGATCCCGCTGTCGATCGCCTTCTTCGACGCCGGCGGTCGCTTCGTGTCCTCCGCCGACATGGAGCCGTGCCCGGACGAGGTGCGCCGGTGCCCGACCTACGGCGCCGACCGGCCCTACCTCCACGCCATCGAGGTCCCCGCCGGCGATCTGGGGCGGATGGGCATCGGGCCCGGAGCGGTGCTGTCGTTCCCGTGACGGTTCCCGACGACGACCTCTACAGCGACGCCGAGCTCGCCGCCATCCACGGGTGGACCCCGCCGCCGCCGTCCCCACCCGGGCCCCAAGGCGTCGCCGGCCTGCGCCGGACCACCGCCGGCGGGGCCCTCGCCGCCGCCGTGCTGCTCGGCCTGCGCGACGTCCTGGAGCCGCCGCCCTCCGACGAGCCGGCCGTGGTGGTCGAGGTGGACGGCGAGGGCGACGACCCCGGCGTGGCGGTGGCGCTCCGCTTCGACGCCGGGTCCCCGGCCGCCACCGTGGCCATCCTCCGCCACGGTGACGCCCGATCAGGCGAGGAGACGAGCGGCGGGGCCCGGTGAGCTGGGAGGGGCCCGGGTTCGTCGACCACCACGCCCACCTCCTGCGGGTGGCCGCCGGGCGTCCCCCGGCGTGCGCCGATCCGAGCGATCCCGAGGCCGTGGCCGCTCATCACCGGCGGCTGGAGGAGCGCTCGTCCACCCCCATGGACGAGCGGGAGCGGCCGCTCGACGTCGACGACGAGCTGCGGGGGGCGCTCGAGCGAGGCCTGGCCGGGGCGGCCGAGGTGGGTCTGGTCGAGGTCACCGAGGCGGGCATGCACGACTGGGGGTACCTGGAGGCGTTGCTGGCCCTGCGCGCCCGCGGGCCCCTGCCGGTGCGGGTCCGCCTCTTCGTGGCCAGTGGCATCGCCGAGCCGCAGCGTATGCAGGCCACCGGCGACCCGTGGCTGGAGCTGGTGGGCGTGAAGTTCTACGCCGACGGCTGGCTGGGCCCTCGGACCTGCGCCCTGCGGGAGCCCTTCGCCGACCGTCCCGGCGACACCGGCATCCTCTTCCTCGACGCTGACACCCTGGCCCGCCGGGCCGATCCCTTCGCCGAGGGGGGCTGGACCATCGCCACCCACGCCATCGGCGACCGTGCCATCGAGACGGTCCTCGACGCCTACGAGCTGGTGTTCGGCCGTGACTGCGCGGCGGCCGCGCCGAGGGTGGAGCACGCCCAGGTGCTCGCCCCCGATCTCATCCGCCGCATGGCCGATCTCGGGGTGGTGGCCTGCGTCCAGCCCACCTTCGGCGTGGCCGACGCCGACGCCGCCCGGGTGGCGCTGGGCGCCGACCGCGGCGAGCACGCCTACCGCTGGGACGCCCTTCTCGACGCCGGCGTGCGGGTCGTCACCGGCTCGGACTTCCCGGTGGCTCCGCTGCGCCCCCTCGCCGGGCTCCAGTGCCTGCTCACCGGCGACCACCTCGACGGCCGCCGGGCCGGCGCCCCCACCCTCTCCGTCGAGCGGGCGCTGGCCATCATGACCGACGCCGGCGCCGGCACCGTGGTGCTGGGCGACGACCCGGCCGGCGTGGCCGAGGACGAGGTGGCCGGCATCGAGGTGGAAGAGGCCCGCCCCGCCGGTTGAGGACCGGCCGGGCACCGACCTGGCAAGCTCTGCGCCGTGATCGTCCACCTGGTCGACGGCACCTACGAGCTGTTCCGCCACTTCTACGGCGTGCCGTCCCACCGCACCGCGGCGGGGGAGGAGGTGGGTGCCGCCCGGGGCGTGCTCCGGTCGGTCCTGACCATGCTGGCCGAGGGCGCCACCCACGTGGGCGTGGCCACCGACCACGTCATCGAGTCGTTCCGCAACGACCTGTGGCCGGGTTACAAGGACGGCGCCGGCATCGACCCGGCGCTGGCGGCCCAGTTCCCGCTGGTCGAGGAGGCGTTGGCGGCCCTCGGTGTTGCCGTGTGGGCCATGGTCGAGGACGAGGCCGACGACGCCCTGGCCTCGGCGGCGGCGGTGGCGGCGGCCGACGAGCGGGTCGGCGAGGTCCTGATCTGCACCCCCGACAAGGACCTGGCCCAGTGCGTGGGCGGCAAGGTGGTGCAGCTCGACCGGCGCCAGCGCCGGCGCTACGACGCCGCCGCCGTGCGGGAGAAGTTCGGCGTCGATCCGGCGTCGATCCCCGACTACCTCGCCCTGGTCGGCGACAGCGCCGACGGCTTCCCCGGGCTGCCCGGTTGGGGCGCCAGCTCCAGCGCCCTGGTGCTGGCCCACTACCGCCACCTCGACGCCGTGCCCACCGCCGCCACCGACTGGGCCGTCTCGGTGCGCAACGCCCGTCGGTTGGCGGCCACGCTCGCCGCCGAGCGGGAGCGGGCCCTGCTGTTCCGCACCCTCGCCACCCTGCGCACCGACTGCCCGGTGGGAACGGTGGACCAGTGGCGCTGGACCGGCCCGACGCCGGGGCTGCCGGCGGTGTGCGAGCGGCTGGACGCTCCCGACGTGGTGGCCAGGGCGGGCCGGCTGGCGGAGGCCAAACTAACCTCCCCGGCGTGAGCGACCACTCCCTCAAGCGCCGGCTCGAGGACCTGGCCGAGCGCAAGGAGGCGGCGCTCCACGCCGGGTCGCCGCGGGCGGTCGAGCGCCAGCACGCCCGGGGCAAGATGCTGGCCCGCGAGCGCATCGACTACCTCCTCGACGAGGACTCGTTCCAGGAGACCGACATGCTCGCCCGCCACCGGGCCCCCGACGACTCCGGCCTGGAGGAGCGGCCCTACACCGACGGGGTGGTGACCGGGTGGGGCACGGTCGACGGTCGCAAGGTCTTCGTGTTCTCCCAGGACTTCACCGTGTTCGGCGGCGCCCTCGGCGAGGTGTTCGCCGAGAAGATCCACAAGGCGATGGACCTGGCCACGTCGGTGGGCGCGCCGGTGATCGGGCTGAACGACGGCGCCGGCGCCCGCATCCAGGAGGGGGTGGTGTCGCTCGCCTCCTACGGCGGCATCTTCCGCCGCAACGTGGCCGCTTCCGGGGTCATCCCCCAGATCAGCGTCATCCTCGGCCCCTGCGCCGGCGGCGCCGTCTACAGCCCGGCGCTCACCGACTTCGTGTTCATGGTGCGCGAGACCTCGCACATGTTCATCACCGGCCCCGACGTGGTGAAGACGGTGACCGGCGAGGAGGTGACGCTCGAGGAGTTGGGTGGGGCCATGACCCACGCCTCGAAGTCGGGCGTGGCCTCCTTCGTCGCCCCGGACGAGAGGGCGTGCCTGGACGCCGTGCGCGAGCTGCTCAGCTTCCTCCCCCTCAACAACCTGGAGCTCCCGCCCTGGCACGAGCCCGAGGACGACCCCCGGCGCCCGTGCCACGAGCTCGTCGACCTGCTGCCCGAGAGCGCCGAGGCCGCCTACGACATGCACGAGCTCGTCGAGGTGGTGGTCGACGACGGCCACCTCGTCGAGTACCACCCCCACTGGGCCAAGAGCGTGCTCTGCGGCTTCGCCCGGCTCGACGGCCACGTCGTCGGTGTGGTGGCCAACCAGCCCCGGGAGCTGGGCGGCGTGCTCGACATCGAGTCGTCGGAGAAGGCCGCCCGGTTCGTGCGCACCTGCGACGCCTTCAACGTCCCCCTGGTCACCTTCGTCGACGTCCCCGGGTTCCTCCCGGGGGTGCGCCAGGAGCACGGTGGCATCATCCGCCACGGGGCCAAGCTGCTGTACGCCTACTGCGAGGCCACCGTTCCCCGCATCCAGGTCGTCGTGCGCAAGGCCTACGGCGGCGCCTACGTGGTCATGAGCTCCAAGTCCACCGGCGCCGACCTGGCCTTCGCCTGGCCGTCGGCCGAGCTGGCGGTGATGAGCCCCCCGGCTGCGGTGGCCATGGTCCACCGCCGCGAGATCGCCGCCGCCGCCGACCCCGGCGCTCGCCGACGAGCTGCAGGAGACCGCCGTGGCCAACATCCCGCTGGTGATGGAAAGCCCGCCGCCGGCCTCGCTCTATGCGCTGCGCAAACCCCTGATCGTCGGGCTCACGACCGCGCCCGAGCGGCTGGTCCAGGTGCGACGCAATCGCCTGCTCACCATCGCCGAGGGCCGCGAGACCTCTTACGCCGATGCGGAGAAAGTGACCGAGGAGGTCAAGTTCGCGCGCCGCCTCTTCGCAGACAAGGGATGGCCGGTGATCGA
>JAHWKL010000158.1 GCA_019347915.1 Actinomycetota bacterium | reverse complement strand
CCGGGCCGTACGAGTGGTGTGGTGGATGGCGTAGCGGCCGTTGAGTCGCAGCGGGCCCTGGGCCATCCAGCACACCATGGCCTGGAGGTCCTGGCCCACGTGAGGCCGGTTGTGCGGGCGGCACAGCATGTCGCCGCGGCCCACGTCGATGTCGTCGCTGAGCCGCACGGTGACCGACATGGGGGCGAACGCCTCCTGCACCGGCCCGTCCATGGTGTCGATGGACTCGACCGTGGTCGCCCATCCCGACGGCAGGACGACGACGTCGTCACCGGGCTTGAGCACGCCCCCGGCCACCTGGCCGGCGTAGCCGCGGTAGTCGTGGTACTCGTCGCGGCGCGGCCGGATGACGTACTGCACGGGGAAGCGGACGTCCCTGAGGTTGCGGTCGGAGGCGATGTGGACCTGTTCGAGGTGGTGCAGCAGCGACGACCCCTCGTACCACGGCATGGACGCCGAGCGGTGCACCACGTTGTCGCCATGGAGGGCGGACACGGGGATGAAGCTGAGGTCGCTCACCTCGAGGCGCATGGCGAAGGTGCGGAACTCGGCCTTGATGGCCTCGAAGACCTCTTGGTCGTAGTCGACCAGGTCCATCTTGTTGATGCACACGACCAGGTGCGGGACCCGCAGCAGCGAGGCCAGGAAGGCGTGCCGCCGGCTCTGTTCGAGCATGCCCTTGCGGGCGTCGACGAGGATCAGGGCCAGGTCGGCGGTGGAGGCGCCCGTGACCATGTTGCGGGTGTACTGCACGTGGCCCGGCGTGTCGGCGATGACGAAGGTGCGAGCCGGCGTGGCGAAGTAGCGATAGGCCACGTCGATGGTGATGCCCTGCTCCCGCTCCGCCCGCAGGCCGTCGACGAGCAGGGCCAGGTTGGTCTCCTCCCCCCGCTGCACCGACGCCCGCTCGACCGCCTCGAGCTGGTCCTCGAAGATGGCCTTGGAGTCGTGCAGCAGTCGCCCGATCAGCGTGGACTTGCCGTCGTCGACCGAGCCGGCAGTGGCGAAGCGCAGCAGTTCCTTTCCGGGCGCAGCGGCGAGATCGGCCAAGGAAGGGGCCATCAGAAGTAGCCCTCCTTCTTTCGGTCCTCCATGGCCGCCTCCGAGAACCGGTCGTCGGCCCGGGTGGCGCCCCGCTCGGTGATGCGGGTGGCGGCAACCTCCACGATGACGTCCTCGGGGCTGGCCGCCGTCGACTCGACCGCCGCCGTGCAGGTGGCATCGCCCACGGTGCGGTAACGCACGGTGGCCTCCATCACCTCCTCGCCCTCGGCCGGCTGCACCCACTCGCAGACGCCCATGAGCATGCCGTTGCGACGGACCACCGGCCGGCGGTGGGCGTAGTACAGCGACGGCACCTCGATGCCCTCTTCGGCGATGTAGCGCCAGATGTCGAGCTCGGTCCAGTTGCTCAGCGGGAAGACCCGGATGTGCTCGCCCTTGCGGTGGCGGCCGTTGTAGAGGTTCCACAGCTCCGGACGCTGGTTCTTGGGGTCCCACTGGCCGAACTCGTCGCGGAAGCTGAACACCCGCTCCTTGGCCCGGGCCTTCTCCTCGTCCCTTCGGGCACCACCGAACACGGCGTCGAACTCGTTGGTGGCGATGGCGTCGAGCAAGGTGACGGTCTGGAGCCGGTTGCGGGAGCCGTTCGGTCCGCCGTCCTCGGCCACCCGGCCGGCGTCGATGGACTCCTGCACCGAGGCCACGACCATGCGCACCCCGAGCTCGGCCACCCGGCGGTCGCGGAACTCGAGCACCTCGGCGAAGTTGTGCCCCGTGTCGATGTGCATTACCGGGAAGGGAAGAGGCGCCGGCCAGAACGCCTTCTCGGCCAGCCGCAGCATGACCACCGAGTCCTTGCCCCCCGAGAACAGCAGCACCGGGCGCTCGAAGGTGGCCGCCACCTCACGAAAGATGTACACGGCCTCCGACTCGAGGGCCCGCAGGTGGGACAGCTGGTAGGTGGCGGTCATGGGCCTCGGAGAAGCGTCGACGGTCGGGGGCTGCGGGGCGGTTCAGGTGCCCGGGGCCGACGGTGGCCCGAGAGGCGGTCCCACGGTAGACGCGCCGGGCCCATTCGACGACACCGCGCCCGCCGCTCCCGGACTCCACGTGCGCCGTCGGCGGTCGCCCCCGCTACCGTCGAACGGCCATGCCCCCGGACCGTTCCGCCACCGTGACCGCCGACGACCACGCCTTGGCCGCCGAGATCGGCGCCGACATCGGTCGCCTGCTGCTGGAGCTGCGGGCATCGGCCGCCACGGCGGCACTGGGTCCCGACCGGCTCCGGGACGAGGGCGACCGCCGGGCCCACGAGCGGATCATGGCCCTGCTCGCCGCCGCCCGGCCCGACGACGCCGTGCTCTCCGAGGAGGGAGTCGACGACGCCCGCAGGTTGTCGGCGCCGCGGGTGTGGATCGTCGACCCACTGGACGGCACCCGGGAGTTCGGCGAGCCGGGCCGCACCGACTGGGCCGTGCACGTCGCCCTGGTGGTGGCGGGCACGCCCGTCGTCGGAGCCGTCGCCCTGCCCGCCCAGGAACGGACCTTCAGCACCCGGCCGGCGCCGCCCCTGCCGCCCGCCCGCCCCGGTCCCCTGCGGGTGGTGCTCAGCCGCAGCCGGCGGCCGGCGGAGGCCACCCGGGTGGCCGAGGCGCTGGGTGCCGAGCTGGTGCCGCTGGGGTCGGCCGGAGCCAAGACCATGGCGGTGGTCCTCGGCCACGTCGACGCCTACGTCCACGCCGGCGGCCTCTATCAGTGGGACTCGGCGGCGCCCGTCGCCGTGGCCGCCGCTGCCGGCCTCCACGTCTCTCGCATCGACGGCTCCCCGCTCGTGTACAACGCCCCCGAGGTGTCCCTTCCCGACCTGCTGGTCTGCCGACCGGAGCTGGCTGACGCATGTCTCGCCGCACTTGGAGGATGAGGGGCCCCGCCGGCTCCTCCGCGCCCCGGCCGGCGGGCAAGCTGGCGAGGTGAGCCCGCCCACCCCGGCCGACCTGGCCCTCGGGACGTTCAGCGAGCACCCGCCGTGGATCGTCGATCCCGCCGCCCTGCGCTGGAACGTGGGCCTGGACCGGGTGCGGGCCCGGACCCGTGCCGAGGTTCCCGAGCTGGTCCGCCCGCGCCGGGTGCCGCCGCTGCGCCGGCTGGTGGCGACGGCCCGCCACCTGGGGGTTCCGGTGGCGGTGTGGGCCTGCACCGAGCGTCGGCGGGGCCGGGAAGCATCGCGCGCCGGCCTGTCACGGCGGTTCCGGATGGCGTGCGAGCGCCTCGGCCCGACCTACATCAAGCTGGCCCAGATCATCTCCTCCGGCGAGGGGATGTTCCCCGACGAGCTGGTGGCCGAGCTCAAGTTCTGCCGCGACCGGGTACCGCCCGAGCCCTGGGACGACGTCCGGCGGATCGTGGAGGAGGAGCTGGGCCAGCCCCTCGAAGCGGTGTTCGCGTCGTTCGAGCCCACGCCCCTGGCGGCGGCGTCCATCGCCCAGGTGCACGCCGCCACCTTGGTGACCGGCGAAGCAGTGGTGGCCAAGGTGCAGCGGCCCCAGGTGGCATCCCTCGTCCGCCACGACCTGGCCATGATGGCGTGGCTGGCCGAGGCCCTCGTCGGTCGCATCCCGGTGGCGTCGCTCGCCAACCCGCCGGCGCTGGTCGAGCTGTTCGCCGACACCATCTCCGAGGAGCTCGACTTCCGGCTCGAGGCCGAGAACATGCTCGACGTGGCCCGGGTGCTGGCCGAGCTCGACCAGCGCGGCTTCGTGGTGCCCCGGCCCCACCCCCAGCTGGTGACCCGCCGGCTCCTGGTGATGGAGCGGCTTTCCGGGTTCGCCTTCGACGACGTGGCCGGCATGCGCCACGCCGGTGTGGACACCGAGGCGGTGGTGCGCACCGGGATGATCGCCTTCCTGGAGGGGGCCATGCTCCACGGCGTGTTCCACGGCGACCTGCACGGCGGGAACCTGTTCGTGCAGCCGGACGGGCGCACCGCCCTGCTCGACTACGGCATCACCGGTCGGCTCGACGAGCGGCGGCGGCTGGCCTTCCTGCGCCTGCTCATGGCCGGCGTCAGCAACGACACCCGCAGCCAGCTGGCCGCCCTGCGCGACCTCGGAGCCCTTCCGGCCGACACCGACCTGGACGCCGCGGTGCGGGACCTGGGCCTCGATCAACCGCCGCTCGACCCCACCACCCTCACCGGCGACGAGTTGGTGGCCGAACTGCGGGCCCTGGTCAAGGCCCTCCTCGGCTACGGCGCCCGCCTGCCCAAGGAGCTCATGCTGTTCGTGAAGAACATGGTGTTCCTCGATGGCGCCATCGCCACGCTGGCACCCGATCTGGACCTGTTCGCCGAGATCACCAACGTGGCCGCCCACTTCGCCACCACCCACGGCGAACGGCTGTGGCGCGACATCGGCCTCGACCCGGGGTCCCTGGAGGTCGACCTCACCGGCGTCAAGGCCGGCTTCGGGGTGAGCGCCGACACCGAGGCGCTGACCTACCGGGAGCTGCAGGAGCGCCGTGAGGTGCTGCGATCGCGCCTGGGCGAGCGGGGCGGCGAGGGCGGCCGCCGGCGACGGTTTGCCGTCGGCCGGCGCCGGGCCCTCGAGGAAGAAGAGGACTGACGCCGGCGCCGACGCTGCCGGCAGCCACCAACCGCTGAGGCGCTCCCTTCCCCCCTGTCCCCGCGTCCGCACCGGATCTGCAAATCTGGCCTTCTCATGTCCCTCCGCTCCCGACTCGTCATTGCCGTCGCCGCCGCACCCGTGGTGCTCGTCGCCCTGCTGTTCGCGGCGTGGGCCA
>JAHWKL010000157.1 GCA_019347915.1 Actinomycetota bacterium | reverse complement strand
CCGGCAGCCGGGGACGCGGCAACGGCCACCATCGCGGTGATAGATGAAACGCCGGATGCGCGGCGGTACGTCCTGGGTCGCGCGCCACGGATCGTCGGTGTCGAGAGAACCGATGTGCACGGCATCGCACCACGCACGCTCGACGGTGGCCTCGTCGATCGGGATGCTCGACTCACCTCCGGTGGCCGCCTCCCGCCGGCGGCTCTGGGCGGCGATGAGCTCCTCCACGGTGTGGCGCCCGTCACCCACCACCCGGGCCGGGCGGCGCACGGCGGCGGCCACCACCTCGTGGCCGATCACCAGGATGCGCAGGTCGTCACCCTGGCTGCGTTCCTCGAGCAACACGTCGTCGCTGTGCAGCCTGGCCCGCTCCAGCGCCCGTCGCAGCCCGTCGGCGTCGGTCACGCCCACGGTGATGCCGCGGCCCTGCTCGCCGCGCGCCGGCTTGACCACGAGCTCGCCCACCTCTGCGAGGAAGGCCTCGTCCTCCTCGGGGGTGGTGGACGTCCGGCCCCGGGGCACCCGCAGGCCCGCCGCCGCCAGCAGCCGGCGGGTCACCCGCTTGTCGTCGCACCAGCTCACGGCCACGCCGGAGGTCAGCTGCGAGAGCGATTCCCGGGTGACGATCTCCCGCCCGCCGTGGCTCAACCGCAGGAAACCACCCTCGGCGTCGATCACCTTCACCGAGATCCCTCGTCGGCGAGCCTCGTCGGCGATGATGCGGGTGTAGGGGCTGAGAGCCTTGTGGGCGTCGGACACAGGGCCGGCGAACAGCGGCTCGTTGATGGGGTTCTTGCGCTTCACGCAGAACACCGGCACCCGGGTGAAGCCCAGCTTCTGGTACAGCCGGATGGCGGGCTCGTTGTCGTGCATGACCGACGCGTCGAGGTGGTCCCGCCCCCGGGCGCGGAACTCCTGGGCCAGCGCCGACACCAGCGTCGCCCCCACGCCGGGGCGTGAGCACCGCGGGTCGACCGCCAGGCACCACAGGCTGCTGCCATCCTCCGGATCACCGAAGGCGGCAACGTGGTCGATGCCGGTGACGGTGCCCACCACGGCGCCGGTGGAGGTGTCCTCGGCGACCAGGTACGAGAAGGCGGGGCGGTCCTGGTTGGCCGCCATGAGCTCGGGGGGGGCGGTCACCATCCCCGCCTTCAGGTAGAGCCCGTTGATCGCCTCGGCGTCGTCCTGCCCCGCCATGGCTCGCACCACCACGCCGGCGGTGGTGTGAGCGAGCTCCTCGCCGTCGCCGCCGGCCAGTCGACGACGGAAGGTGTACGACGGGTCGACGAAGAGCTCCTGGGGCGACCGGCTGACCAGCACGTGGGGCTCGGGGTGGTACAGGCACACGTCCCGCTGGCCCAGCTCCTCGGAGCGCAGGAGGGAGGCGAGCCTGTCCCAGTCGGAGAAGGTCTGGCCGAACACCACGCGCCCCCAACCGCATTCGAGGGCGACGTCGCCGGCGGTGTCGGCGCTCACGTCACCCCGTGGGCCTGCAGCCACAGCTCGAGCAGGCCGAGCTGCCACAAGGTGTTGCCGCCCAGGGGCGTCAACCGCTCGTTGGGAGCGTCGAGAAGGGCGGCCACGGCCTCGGGGCGGAACAGGCCCCGCTCCTTGGCCGCCGGGTCCCGCAGCGCCTCCTCGACGAGGTCCAGTGACCGGCCCTGCAGGTGGGTGAGGGCGGGCACCGGGAAGTAGCCCTTGGGCCGGTCGATGACCTCGTGGGGGATGACCCGGCGGGCGGCGTCCTTGAGCACACCCTTCCCCCCCGACGCCAGCTTCAGCTCGGGGGGGCAGGCAGCCGCCAGCTCCACCACCTCGTGGTCGAGGAACGGCACCCGGGCCTCGAGGCCCCATGCCATGGTCATGTTGTCCACTCGCTTCACGGGGTCGTCGACCAGCATCACCTCGGTGTCGAGGCGCAGCGCCCGGTCGACGGCCGTCGCCGCCCCCGGGGCGCCCAGATGCTCGGCGACGAGCAGGCGGCTGGCGTCCTCGTCGAGTTGCCACTCGGGCGACAGCAAGGCCGACACCTCGGCGTGGGACCGGTCGAAGAAGGCGGTGGCGTAGGCGTCGAGGGTGCCACCGGCATCCTCGGGATGGACGCCCGCCAGGGGTGGGTACCAGTGGTAGCCAGCGAACACCTCGTCGGCGCCCTGCCCCGACTGGATGACCTTGACGTGGCGGCTGACCTCCTGGGACAGCAGGTAGAAGCCGACGGCGTCGTGGCTCACCATGGGCTCGCTCATGGCGGCGACGGCTCCCTCCAGTGCCGGTAGGAGGTTGCGGTCGTCGATGCGGAGCTGGTGGTGGTCGGTGGCGAAGGCCTCGGCCACGATGTCGCTGTAGCGGAACTCGTTGCCGGCCAGCCCACCGGCCGACTCGAAGCCGACGCTGAAGGTGGTGAGGCCGGTGGCGCCGGCCTCGGCCAGCAGGCCGACGATGAGGCTGGAGTCGAGCCCGCCCGACAGCAGCACCCCCACGGGCACGTCGGAGACGAGGCGACGCTGCACGGCCGTGCGCAGCGAGGTGAGCACGGCGTCCTGCCAGTCGCGCTCGGTCATGGCGGCGTGGTCGGGGTGGCGCTCGTGAGGGACGCTCCAGTACCGGCGGGTGCGGCGGGTGCCGTCCGGCTCGACCACCAGCACCGTGGCCGGGGGCAGCTTGCGCACCCCCGTCAGGATGGTCCGCGGCGGCGGCACCACCGAGTGGAAGCTCAGGTAGTGGTGCAGGGCCACGGGGTCGATGGACGTGTCGACGTCACCGCCGGCCACGAGGGCCGGGAGGGTGGAGGCGAAGCGGAGGCTGCTCCCGGACTCGTTCAGGTACAGCGGCTTGATGCCCAGCCGGTCGCGCGCCAGCACTGCCCGTCCGGTGTCCGTCTCGACGATGCAGAAGGCGAACATGCCCTGGAGGCGGTCGACGAAGTCGAGCCCCCAACGCCGGTAGGCCCGCAGGATCACCTCGGTGTCGCCGTCGGAGATGAAGCGCTCCCCCTCGGCCACCAGCTGCTGGCGCAGCTCGGGGTAGTTGTAGATGCACCCGTTGAACACGATGGCCAGGCCCAGCTCCCGATCGACCATGGGCTGGGCCGACAGGCCCGACAGGTCGATGACGCTGAGCCGTTGGTGTCCGAGGGCCACGGCCCCCGACGCCCACACGCCGCTCCCGTCAGGGCCCCGGTGCTTCATGGTGGTCGCCATGCGGACGACCGCACCCACATCGGCGGTCGCCCCGTCGAGACGGAGCTCCCCGGCAAAACCACACATGTCCTCGCCCACCGTAGCCGGACGACGCCTTCCCTACGACGCTTCCCTACGACGCCTTCTCCACGACCCGCCCCCCCCGCCTCTCAGGGGGCGAGCACGGCCCGGGCCACCAGGTCGGTTCCGAACACGGTGACGATGGCCAGGTAGAGCAGGCCGGTGGCGGCCATCACCGCCGAGTAGAAGCGCTCCTTCAGCGCAGCGCGGGTGACGAGGCACAAGACGATGGTCATCACCGCGCACGCCAGCCAGAACCATCCGAGGATCCCGTTGTACCCGTCGTCGACGGCCCCGGTGAGCACCGAGACCATGCCCGGGGGGATCAGCAGGACGCCGACCTCGACGGCCCACAGGGCGGTGAGCCAGCGCACCAGCTCCCGCAGCGGGCCCCGGTGGAGCCCCGGCTGCACCAGGTACCAGTGGCCCAGGAGCATGGCGTCGGTCACCGCTCCGAGGAAGGCGGCGCCGACGACGGTGCGCACCACGGCCAGGACGGGGTCACCACCCGCGGCCAGGCCGGCGGCGATCAGGCCGGCGACTCCGACCACGGGCGCCACCAGGTCGAGCACGGGAGGGAACTCCGCCGTTCTGGCCCCCACACCGGGACGATCTCTCGGCGCTTCTGGGGCCGGAACGGCGGGGGTGGCGGGAGTGGCGGGGGTGGCGGGGCTGGCGGGGGTGGCGGGCGCCGGCCGGGCGCCGGTCATGGCACCGACGCGGGCGGACTTCTGCTGGCGGCGGGCCCGCTCGCCCGCCACCCCTGCCCGCCGGCGGAGCACGGACACGACCAGGGCGGTGGCGGTGGCGCCGATGACGCCGACCGTGGCCAGGTCGCGCCCGGGCACGGGGCCCAACAGGAGCGCCGCCGCCAGCGAGCCGGCGGCCAGCACCAGGTAGACGCCCCGGACGAGCCACCCGTAGCCGACCCCGACCTCCCGCCGCCGGGTGGTGACCCAGCCGAAGAACAACCCGCCCACGGCCCACTGCAGGAGCACGGTGGCGGCATCCAGGCGGATCACGGCGGCGACGGTACCGGGGCGGCGCGGAAGCGGGCGGATCGGTGCGGGGGCGCCAGCAGGGCGGGGAACCGCTCTCTACAGCAGACCGGTCACGGTGGCGCCGTCGACGCCGAGGGCCACGCCGCTGACGAAGGCGGCCGGCTCCGAGCACAGGAAGGCCACGACCCGGCCGAACTCGGCCGGGTCGCCCAGCGGCCCGGCGACGGTGCCGGTGCCCAGCGCCTGGACCCGGTCGGTGGCGTGGAGCCCGGGGCAGACCAGGTTGAGCGTGATGCCGTCGGCGAACAGGTCGGCGGCGGCGGTCTTGGCCCACCCCCACAGCCCGGCCCGGGCGGTGTTGGACAACGCCAGCCCGGGGATGGGCTGGCGGACCGACACCGAGGTGATGCAGCAGATCCGGCCCCAGCCACCGGCCCGCAGGTGGGGCACGGCAGCCCGCACCAGGCGCACCGAGGTGAGCAGGTTGGCCTCCAGGGCGGCCCGCAGAGCGTCGTCGTCGACCTCGAGGGCCCGGCCCGGCGGCGGCCCGCCGGCGTTGGCCACGACCACGTCGA
>JAHWKL010000156.1 GCA_019347915.1 Actinomycetota bacterium | reverse complement strand
CGGGGTCGCTCCGGGCCCGGAGGATGGCCCGCCGGGGAGCGGTGACCCGGCCTCCGTTGGCCCGCAGGAGCCCGAGCACCTCCTCGAACCGCTCGGCCGCCGCCATCCCGACAGGCTAAGGGTCCGGCGCAGAACTACTTGAGCGGTCCTGTGACGAACCTGCAGGTCAAATACACCCGGTGAGGGTCCAAGTAGTTCTGCGTCGGCCCCTACCCGGGCCGCCGCCACTACTGCGACCAGGTCGCAACTGCCCCCGGGTTGGCGCTAGCGTACGAACAGTGAGCGTGGGCACTACGAGCGCGGCCATGGCCCTCGCCGCGGTCGTCGGCCTGTTGGGCGCTTCCTGTGGCGGGGCCGGCGGCGGCCCGGCGGGATTTGCCCGAGGTGACGACCGGGTGAAGGTGGCCACCACGGTGGCGCCCATCACCAGCATCGTCGCCGCCATCGTCGGCGACCGGGCCGACGTCGAGGGCATCGTCCCCGAGGGCACCGACTCGC
This sequence comes from Actinomycetota bacterium, assembly GCA_019347915.1. Classification (GTDB taxonomy): domain Bacteria; phylum Actinomycetota; class Acidimicrobiia; order Acidimicrobiales; family CADCSY01; genus JAHWJR01. The sequence goes on along the minus strand of JAHWKL010000156.1, from coordinate 4,419 downwards.
ACACCTTCGAGCCCCGTCCCAGCGTGGCCCAGCTGTTGTCCGAGGCCGACGTGGTCTACATGAACGGGCTGGGGCTGGAGGAGCCGACGCGGGCGCTCGTCCAGGAGAACCTCCGGGCCGGCGCCGAGATCGTCGAGTTGGGGACGCGAGCCCTCTCCCCGGACCGCTACCTCTACGACAACTCTTTCCCCGAGGAGCAGGGGCAGCCGAACCCCCACCTGTGGACCGACCCCACGCTGGCTCGCAGGTACGCCGAGGTCGTCAGGGACGACCTGTCCGGGCGCGACCCCGGCAACGCCGATCACTACGCCGCCAACTACGCGGCCTTCGACGCGCTGGTCGACGAGCTCGACGCCGCCATGCGGGCGTCGTTCGCCACCATCCCCCAGCGGCAGCTGCTCACCTACCACGACGCCTACGCCTACTTCGCCGAGACCTACGACTGGGAGATCATCGGTGCCATCCAGGTCTCCGACTTCCAGGACCCCACCCCTGCCGAGCTGGTGAAGCTGATCGACCAGATCGAGGCGCGGGGCGTCCCCGCCATCTTCGGCTCCGAGGTGTTCCCCAGCCCGGTGCTCGAGCAGATCGGCCGGGAGACAGGGGTGCGCTACGTCGACGAGCTTCGTGACGACGACCTGCCCGGCGACCCCGGCGACCCGGAGCACTCGTGGCTCGGCCTCATGCGCTCCAACTACGTCACCATGACCGAGGCACTCGGGGGCGACGCCTCCGCCCTGGAGGCGTTCGAGCCGCGCACGGTGGTTCGCGACACGGCGAGGTACCCACAGTGACGCCTCCGGGTGCCACCGAACTGGTGCGCCTGGCCGGCGTCAACTGCAGCTACGGCGGCGACCCGGTGCTGGCGGACGTCGACCTGGCCGTCACCGCCCGGCAGTTCAGCGGGATCGTGGGCCCCTCGGGGTCGGGCAAGACGACTCTCCTGCGGGTGCTGCTGGGCAGCGTGGAGCCCAGCGCCGGGACGGTCTGGCGCCGACCGGGGCTCCGTGTCGGTTACGTGCCCCAGGTCGAGGCGGTCGACTGGAGCTTCCCGGTCACCGTCGCCGAGTGCGTGCTCATGGCTCGGACCCACGGACGGGTGCTTCCCTGGCGCAGCCGCAGCGAGCAGGCCGAGGTGCGGGAGATCCTCGGTCGTCTGGGCATCGAGGAGCTGGCGTCGCGCCACATCCGGGACCTGTCGGGTGGCCAGCAGCAGCGGGTGTTCATCGCCCGGGCCCTGCTGGGTGCGCCGGACCTCCTGCTGATGGACGAGCCCACCTCTGGCGTCGACGTCCGGACCCGCCACGACGTGCTCCACCTCCTCGAGGATCTGCACGGCGACGGGCTGGCCATCGTGCTCACCACCCACGATCTCAACGGCATGGCCGCCCACCTGCCCCACATCGTGTGCCTGAACACCGAGGTCCTCGGCGAGGGCAGCCCCCGTGAGGTGCTGACCCCGGACGTGCTGGAGCGCACGTACGGAGCGAGGATGGAGATCCTGGAGCACGCCGGGATGCCGGTGGTGCTCGACCGGTACGCCTCCGCCGACAACGTCGTACGGCTCCGGAAGACAGGAGCCTGAAGGTGGAGGAGCTGCTGCGCCCGTTCGACTTCGAGTTCTTCCGCAACGGGTTGATCGTGGCCACCCTTGCCGGCGCGCTGTGCGGCATGGTCGGCGTCTACGTCGTCCTCAAGGGCATGAGCTACATCGGCCACGGCCTGTCCCACGCCATCTTCGGCGGCTTCGCCGCCAGCGCCCTGCTCGGCGTCAACTTCGCCCTGGGCGCCGGCGTGTGGGGCGTGGCCTCCGCCCTCATGATCAACGGCGTGACCCGGCGCCGGGTGATCGGCGCCGACGCCGCCATCGGCGTCATCACCACCGCCTCGTTCGCCCTGGGCCTGGCCCTGTTCGCCGTCTTCGGCCGAGCCGGCCGCAGCTTCGACGCCGCCCTGTTCGGGAGCATCCTGGGCGTGGGGCCCGAGGACGTGTGGGCCATCGTCGCCGTCACCGTGCTGGTGGCCGTGGTGGTGTTCTTCGGCTACCGGCAGCTGCTGTTCACCACCTTCGACCCCGAGGTGGCCGAGGCGTCGGGGGTGCGCACCGCCCGGGTCGACGCCCTCCTGATGCTGGCCCTGGCCGGCTCCATCCTCGCCACCATGCAGGTGCTGGGCGTCACCCTCATCGCCGCCACGCTGGTCATCCCCGCCACCGTGGCCCGCATGCTCACCGACTCGTTCAGCCGCATGCTGCTGCTGGCCACCGGCATCGGGGCTGTCACCGGCTTCGTGGGCATGAACCTCAGCTACCACCTCGACGTCCAGTCCGGGCCGACCATCGTGCTCGTCGGCGCCGCCCTGTTCGCCCTCGTGTTCGCCCTCACCGGCCGGCGTGGGCGCCGGCGCACCGCCGGCCTGGACCGGCGCGCCACCACGTCGCTTTCGCCCGTCTCCTCCACGTCCCGCTGACGCCGCGCCGAACGTGAGCGGAGGGAACGCCCCCACGAGCGAGCGCCGGCGTTCCCCCGCGCTCTCGGTTATGGACGAGGAGCGGGCCGCACAACTGCGGCAGATGAAGCGGCGGGCCACCGGGCTGTTGGTGGCGGTCTCGGCCGTCTTCGTCGCCCTGGCCGTCCAGCCGTCAGAGGCGGCGTGGGTGGGCTACGCCATCGCCACCGCCGAGGGCTCGATGGTCGGAGGCCTGGCCGACTGGTTCGCGGTGACGGCGCTGTTCCGCCACCCGCTGGGCATCCCCATTCCCCACACGGCCATCATCCGCCGGCGCAAGGACCAGTTCGCCGAGACCCTGGGCGCCTTCGTGCGGGACAACTTCCTCAGCCCCGGCATCATCGCCGAGCGCATTCGTGCCGCCCACGTCGTACGCCGGACCGCGACCTGGCTCACCGACCCCGGTACGTCCGAGGCCGTGGCCGGCACGGTCGTGGACGGACTGGTCGCCGCCGTCGACCTGGTGGGCGACGACGACCTCCACCGGCTCCTGCACGACGAGATCGACCAGGCGGTGCGGTCGGTCCCGTTCGGCCGGATCGCCGGCCGAGCGCTGGAGGCAGCCGTCGGCGAGCAGCGCCACGTGCCGCTGATCGACGCCGGGCTCCGCGGCGCCGTCACTCTTCTCGACGAGCAGCGCGGGCCCCTGCGGCAGCGGTTCGCCGAGTCGTCCCCGTGGTGGCTCCCCGGCGCCCTCGAAGGCCGGGTCTTCGACCGGGTCGTCGACGGTGTCCGACTGGTGCTGGCGTCGGTGGCCGAGGATCCCGAGCACGAGCTGCGGGCCACCGTGGACCACCGGCTGCTCGTGCTCGCCGGCAAGCTGCAACACGACCCCGTGACCGCGGCCAAGGTCGACGAGGTGGTGGCCGGGGTCCTCGACCACCCGGACGTGCGGGGGTGGACCCGCACGGTGTGGGCCGACCTCAGAAGGGCGCTGCACGAGCAGCGTGACGACCCCGGCTCCCGACTGCGCATGCGGGTCGCCGAGGCGGTGCTGGCCGTCGGCCGCCGGCTCGCCGACGACCCCGTCCTGCAGGAGCGGATCACCGCCGCCGCCGAGACGGCGGCGGCGTCGGCGGTCGAGCGCCACCGGGACGAGATCTCATCGCTCGTGAGCGCCACCATGGCCGGTTGGGACGCCGACGAGACCTCCACCCGGCTCGAGCTGCTCCTGGGCCGGGACCTGCAGTTCATCCGCATCAACGGCACGGTGGTCGGCGGTCTCGCCGGCCTGGGCCTGCACACCGTGGCCGACGTGCTCGGCCGGGCGTGAGGCGGCGCCGATCGGTCCGTTCTGGCCCCAGGAACGGCGGGAAAACGCCCCGCTGCTGGGGCCAGAACGGGGAGGCGCAGGGTGTCCCCGCCGGCGTCAGGCGTCGCCCCGCAGCCCCCGCACGTACGCCGCCTGCCCGGCGTGTTGCAGGCTGTCGTCGGCGATGCTCACCAACCGCACGCCGAGGGTGGCGGGCGGGTCCCACGAGCGGTCGACGATGCGGTCGAGGTCGGCGGCCGAGAGCCCCCGCAACACGGTGCCGGTGCGGTCGCTCACAACCTCCAGGTACTCGAGGAGAACACCCGGCGCTTCCGGTCGCACGGCGGCCACGTCGTCGGGTCCGTGGCCGTACCCGGTGTTGGAAGGATCGGGGTCGAGCCCGAACCGCCGGGCCCAGTCGCCGGTCACCCAGAGCTGCTCGGCGCCCAGGACGTCGGCCACGTGGTCGTCCTGGACGCGGGCGAGGTGCCAGATCAGCCAGGCGATCGGGTTGGTGCCCGGCGCCGGCGGCGTGGTCAGGTCGTCGAGCCCCAGACCCTCGACGGCCTGGCGGGCCAGCGGGGGGATCCGGCCGTAGAGCTCGAGGAGCAGCGGCGCCACGTCCATGCCGCGATTCCACCACCGTTTCCGCCCATACG
>JAHWKL010000155.1 GCA_019347915.1 Actinomycetota bacterium | reverse complement strand
GCTCCAGGCCGTGCACTCCCGCTACCTCGGTGCACCCGCCGAAGCCGAGCCACCGAAGGGGTTCGAAGCCGAGCCCGACGATCCCGGCGACGAATCACATCTCGCCGGCGCTAATCCGCCGGCGCCCGTTGGCACGGAGCCGCGTTGATCTGCGTTCGCTGCTCCGCCTGGCGGACTCGACCACATTGCGCCGGCTCCGCCGGCGCCCGTTAGCACGGAGCCGCACCAGCTGATCTAGCTGCTCCGCCTGGCGGACTCGACCACATTGCGCCGGCTCCGCCGGCGCCCGTTGGCACGGAGCCGCACAAGCGTCGGCTGCTGCTCCGCCTGGCGGACTCCGCAGCGTCTCTAGGCGGCCCGCCCCGTTCGTTGTCGGATCCGCCACCGGGGCGGTGGTCCAGTCGACAGAGAAGTCGACGCAGGGGGTCAGATGGCGTCGACGCCCTCCTCACCGGTGCGGATGCGCACCGCCCGCCCGACCGGGGTGACCCAGATCTTGCCGTCGCCGATCTTGCCCGTACGGGCGGCGACGGCCACCGCTTCGACCACCTTGTCGGAATCCGAGGCGTCCACCAGGACCTCCACCTTCATCTTCGGGACGAAGTCGATGGTGTACTCCGTGCCCCGGTAGGTCTCGGTGTGGCCGCCCTGGCGACCGAACCCCTTCACCTCGCTGACGGTGATGCCCTGCACTCCGATGCCCTTCAGCGCGTCCTTCACGCCGTCGAGCACGTGGGGCTTGACGATGGCTGTGACCAGTTCCACGACTTTTCCTCCTCAGACCTTGGTCGACGCTTGGGGTGCACCGCGGGCCGCGGTGTCCATGGTGGGCACGACGTCGGGCCCGTAGCCCGGGGCCCCGTGCTCGAGGACGTCGAGACCGGCCAGCTCCTCCTCCTCGCTCACCCGCAGGCCGACCGTCGCCCTGATGAGCAGGAAGACCAGACCGGAGGCGACGGTGACGAACACGAACACGGCAAGGACCCCGATGGCCTGGCTGCCCAGCTGGCCGAGCCCGCCGCCGTAGAACAGGCCGGCGTCCTCGGTGGCGACGAAGCCGTCTGCCTTGGTGGCGAACAGCCCCACGGCCAGGGTTCCCCAGGCGCCGCACACACCGTGCACGGAGACGGCGCCGACGGGGTCGTCCACCCTGCGGCGCTCGAAGAACTGCACGGACAGCACCACGATGACTCCACCGATCAGGCCGGCCCACATGGCGCCCCAGTTGTCGAGGGCACCGCAGCCGGCGGTGATGCTCACCAGGCCGGCGAGCATGCCGTTGGCGGCCATGCCCACGTCCGGATAGCCACTGCGGAACCAGATGGTGAGGGTGGCGGCCACGGCGCCGGCGGCGGCGGCGATGATCGTGGTGACGGCGATGTCGCCGACGGCGAGGTCGGCCGCCAGCTCTGAGCCGGGGTTGAAGCCGAACCAGCCGATGAAGAGGATGAACACGCCCAGGACGACGAACGGTATGGAATGGCCGGGGATGGCTCGCGGCCTGCCGTCGGCGCCGTACTTGCCGAGCCGGGGCCCCAGGATGAGCGCACCCATCAGCGCCGCCCAGCCGCCCACGCTGTGGACGATCGTCGAGCCGGCGAAGTCCCCGAAGGGCACCTCGAGCTGCGAGAGCCAGCCGCCGCCCCACATCCACCGCACGACGACGGGATAGATGAACGCGGTGATGGCGAAGCTGTAGAGGAAGTAGGCCTTGAACTTGGTGCGCTCGGCCATGGCGCCGGACACGATGGTGGCGGCGGTGGCGGCGAAAGCGACCTGGAAGAGGAAGTTGGTGGCCAGGGTCAGCGACGACTCGTCGAACCCGGCGGGGTCGAGGAACCAGCCGCCGAGGCCGAAGAAGGAGTTCCCGTCGGGCCCGTAGGCGATGGAGAACCCGACGGCGGCGAAGGCGAGGACGCCGGCCGACAGGTCCATGAGGTTCTTCATCATGATGTTGGCCACGCTCTTGGCCCGGGTGAGCCCGGCTTCCACCAAGGCGAAGCCCGCCTGCATGAACAGCACCAGCACGGCGGCGAAGAAGACGAAGATGTTGTCGAGGATGTACTGGGTGTCGGGATCGGCAGGACGGTCGAAGGCCCACGCCGGCCCGGCCATCCCGACGGTCATCAACACCACCAACGTCCCGGCCACAGCCAGCTTTCTGCGCACCCGATCTCCTCTCCGAAGCTGTATCGAACCTGAACGTAGGCAGGAGCGGTTTCCCTGCCGTTGTCGGCGTGTTACGCCTCGCGCACCCCTTGCTGAACACAACCTGACGGCTCCAGCAGGTAGCCACGGGAGCGCACCGTGCGCAGTGCCAGGCCCACGGAGGCCAGCCGCCGGCGCAAGCGGGCGATGTGGACGTCGAGGGTGTTGCGAAGCCCAGGGCCGTCGGGCCAGGCGGCACCGACGAGCACGTCCCTGGGGACGACCCGGCCCCTGCGCTCCAGGAGCACCGCCGCCAGCCGACTCTCGAGCGGGCTCAGCGACACCAGGGCGTCACCGACCCGGAGCACGCCGGCGTCCAGCTCCGGAGTGATCTCGACATGGCTCCGCCACCGAAGCAGGAGCGCCTCGACCCGGGCCGTGATCTCAGCGTCTCCGGCCGAGACCCGGGCCCACTCCTCCAGGCAGTCGTCCGGCACGGGCGGCGGCACAGCGTCGTCGACCAGGAGCAGGCGAGGCGTGCCTTGGCGGCGCAGGCGCTCTCGGCGGCTGCGCTCCGAGGGCCATCGCAGGCGTACCACCTCCACGTGGCTCGAAGCTACGGACCCTCTGTTGCCTGACGGTTTCCGGTGCGTGAACGGGTGACGGGCTACGTGCGGAAGTTCTCGAAATAGCGGCTGGGGGTGGGGCCGCGCTGACCCCGGTACTTCGAACCCAGGGCCCCCGAACCGTAGGGCTGGTCGGCGGGCGTGGTCATCTGCAGGAAGCTGATCTGGCCGATCTTCATGCCCGGGTACAGGGTGATGGGCAGGTTGGCCACGTTGGACAATTCGAGGGTCAGGTGGCCGTCCCACCCGGCGTCGACGAAGCCCGCGGTGTTGGACACGAGGACTCCGCCGGACCCAGCCACGAAGTTCTCGATCCTGGCGCCCCCTGGTCGGACCTCCAGGTCGAAGATGGGCTCCACACTGCCCGTGTCGACGACCTCCTCGACGACGTCGAACAGCAGGTCGCCCTCGACCAGGCGATCCAGCCGTTCGAACGAAGAGGTGCCGGATGCGCCCACCCGGTACGCATCCCGCAGCCGGCGGAGCGTGGACAAGCGCACAGCGTCACGCCCCGACCGTCGTTCGATGTTGTTGAGGTCCGAGGCGCCCCGATAGCCGATGGCACGAGCAGCGCCGACCTGGCTCGAGCGCGTCTCCTTGCGAACCTGCTGGAGCAGCAGGTCGGGCAACGGGACAGCAGTGAGCGTCTTGTGCTCCCTGTGGGGGAACTGGACCTGGGCCAGGCGAGAAGTTCCCCGGGTGCGCCATGAGCACGATGCCCGGCGACCAAGTCGCTGCGCCAGGATCAGCAGGTCCCCCGCAAGCTGCTCGGAACACGTCCACACGGAGGTTCGGCTTGCGGTCACGGAGCCATCGCCATCGACCATCCCGGAGAGGAACGCCTCGATCAAGGGACGAGGCCATGAAAGCACGGCCTGAGGCACCCTCTTGTGGGCAGCCTTGCCACCGGTCCCCAGCCAGTGGAGCAAATGCGACAGCACCGCCGAGCAGCAGGTGATCGCACCCTGTGACCGATGGACGGGGAGGTCGAGGCCCGACAGGACCGACTCCACTCGGTCGAGGATCGCCTGGTCGGTGTTCGACCAGACGGCCTGCTGCCGACGGCGAGACCCCTCGGCCACGTACAGACCGAGCAGCCACGCCAGCTCGGAGGTGACGCCGATGACCGCCGGGATGCTGTTCCGACCGCCCTTCCAGCCGACCCGGTCCTGCGGAGTGAGGGACGCGAGGAGGCCGGGAACCTGCAGCGCGATCACCATGGGGAGCTGCGAGCGACGAGCGTGGTAGCTGAGATGACGCGAACCCCTCTCGGCGAACGCTCCGAGCAGAAGGTCGCGCTGCCTGTGGAATGCCCGAGCCACAGTGGGGCCGTTGACGGTCAAGTCGTCGTACAACGCCTCCGGGACGAGGCGCCCGACCTCGATGGCAGGTACGAACGAGGTGCCGGGCCGAGCTGTCACGTCCGCCGGGTCGGGAAGCTGTCGGGGAATGGCGACCCGTGCTCCTGGCCGGAGCTGGCACGTGCGCGTCTTGACCACCTGGCCGGCGCGGTCGAGCGTGAACAGGTTGTGCCCAGCAGTGACGTGCACGTTCCGCCCGGTAGCCAGACGAACCTCGAAGATCCGGTCGGGCGGGCCCTCGTACCAGCCCGTGACGGCGTGGAAGCCCATCCGGAGGGTGGTGGGATCGAAGGCGGCCACCTCGGCCCGCAGGCGCTTCCCGACGACATCGCCGATGGGCATCATCTCCAACCGGCCGTGGTGGCGGATGAGGACGGTCTCACTGGCGGGAAGGCTCGAGTGGATGAGCAGGCCCAGGCGGCCGAGCGAGCTCTTGCCCTCGAGCCGGGCCACCAGATCGTCGGGCAGGGCGACCCGCTCGTGGGTCGAACCCAGCACGAACTCTCCGGGATGGAGGATGAACCGGTCGCCTTCGCCGACCTCCACCAACTCGGTGAGATCCTCCAGGTTCTCCTTCACGTCGATGAACCCCATGGTGTGGTTGCGGAACACCCGGAAGAAGCGGTCCACATGGAGGTCGACCGACGAGGGCTGGACACACCCCTCGCCGAGGGGGTCGATGACGATCCGGCCCGTGGCCAGAGCTTCACGGATCGAGCGGTCGGAGAGGAGCACGCCGGCACGCTACCGCCCACCCGGAGCCGGTAGGATCGTTGGCCTCGCGGGTGTAGT
>JAHWKL010000154.1 GCA_019347915.1 Actinomycetota bacterium | reverse complement strand
GTGACAGACTCCCGCGACCGTATCTGCCGAGTAGGGGACCGATCTCGTAATGCGATCCGCACCGCGCCGCCTGCGCGCACTGCCGTTCCTCGTCGCCGCGCTGTGCGCGATCTTCCTGGCCGCCTGTGGGGGCAGCGGCGATCCCGACGCCAAGCCGGCCACCATCGTCCCCGCCGCCGCCCCGCTGTACTTCGAGGTCACCGTGCGCCCGGAGGGCGACGTGCGCGACGACGCCGAGGCCGCCGCGCTGGCCTGGCCGCGGGTGCTGGAGTTCGTCCGGGACAAACTTGGCTGACGCCGGCCCGAGGGCGGCCGCCCCCGGCGCACTCGATGTCACCGACGTCGCCCGCTACCCGCTGCCGGGCACCAACGCCGCGACCGGGGCCGCCTTCAGCCCCGACGGCCGCTGGCTGGTCTTCCGCGGCGGAGCCGACGGCCAGGAGCAGCTTCACCGGGTGGCGGTGGACGCCCTGACCGGCGGCGCCGAGCTCCCCGAAGCGGTGACGCTCACGGCCGGACTGGCCGGCGTGGACGACTGGGAGTGGGCGCCCGATTCGGAGCGCATCTACTTCGTCCGCCCCGACACGTTCGACGCGGCGGAGAAGGAGCGGAAGGAGAAGGCGCGGAAGGCGAGGAGCAGACGCCTCCGGAGATCGTCGTCGCCTCGCTCACCGTGACCGAGAGCGACGACGAGGGCGAGCTGCCCGAGACGGACGGGACGATCACCGCCGTGGACTACGACTTCGAGGTCGACGTCCAGGCCGGGGATTCCTTCACCTTCCGCAACGACTCGTCCAACCAGTTCCACCACGCCGTCGTGTTCAACTTCGGCTCCATCGACCCGGCCACGGTCGAGGAGAACCTGCCGGCGTTCCTCGAGGGCGGTGAGGAACAGCCGCCCCCGCCGGCGTTCGAGGATCTCGATTTCGAGAAGCTGGAATCGGGGCACGCCGGCGTGTTCGGCCCCGGCGGGGCGGGCACCGCCATCGGCACCTTCCAGTCAGGTAACACCTACGCCGCCATCTGCTTCATCCAGGACCGCACGGGTGGCCCGCCTCACGCCTTCGCCTACGACATGTACGAGGTGTTCCAGGTCGACTAGTCGCGGCGACCGCAGTCCGCAGAGGAGGCCCGCTCGCCGAGCGGGCCTCCTCTCGCGTCGAGGCAGGGCAAACCAGGATCCTGCGGTCGCAGGGCGCCTCGATCGAGGCCGAACGTACCGACGACGGCTGGTTGCTCGGCAAGGGCACGGCGTGGTCGCTCATCGTCGACGACGGACGTGCCGTCTCCCTTGCCCATCTGGCGCCGGTCCCGGTCTCGGACTGCCCTCGCCACGGTCGGCGCCCGGTGACGGGGTGATGCATGAGACAGCCGGCAGGGCGGCCCGTGGCTCGCCAGCGGTGAACTGGTAGGTTGGCGGTCTCGTCCGGGTACGACGAGTGGTGGACGAGGGGCTGTGTCGGACCGGGCATCGCCCGGTAGCCGACGAGGAGATGGCTGGTGCGATCCCAGCCAGCCCGCCATGATGAGCTTCCTGCGCCGTTCCCTGCTCGCCCTCGGAGTCACCGGTGTGATCGCCGGCGTGCTGCGCCTGCGCGGCACGGGAGGTGTGCCTCCCCAGAGCGGTGGGTGGAGGGAGCTCTCCGCGCCCGACTTCCGCTAGCGCAAGCCCGTGCGGGTCGCAGTCCTGGGCGCCGGCGCGGTGGGCGCCCGTGCGGTACGCCAGCTGGCGTCGACGCCCGAGGTGGAGCGGGTCGTCGTGGCCGATACCGATGCCGAACGGGCCACCCGGGTGGCGGCCGTTGTCGGCGAGCCCGGCCGCGTGGAGGTCGGTGCGGCCGGCAGCTGGAGCGCCGGCGCCGACGTCGCCGTGCTGGCCCTGGGCCCGGGGGAGCACCGCCCGCTGGCCCAGCAGCTGATCGAGGCCGGCACCTCGGTGGTGTCGCTGTCGGACGAGGTCGACGACGTCCGCGGCCTGCTCGATCTCGACGCCGAGGCCAGGGAGCGGGACCGGACCGTGGTGGTGGGCGCCGGCTTCGCCCCCGGGCTCAGCTGCGTCCTCGCCCTCCACGCCGCCGCCACCTTTGACGTGGTCGACGAGGTGCACGTGGCCAAGGTGGGCACCGGGGGGCCGGCCTGTGCCCGCCAGCACCACCGGGCGCTGCGGGGCGAGGCCCTCGACTGGCGCGATGGCGCCTGGGTCCGGCGCCGGGGGGGCTCCGGCCGGGAGCTGTGCTGGTTCCCCGATCCGGTGGCCGGTGAGGACTGTTACCGGGCGGGCGCACCCGACGCCCTGCTGCTGGTGCCGGCGTTCCCCGCCGTGGCCCGGGTCACCGCCCGGGTGGGCGCCAACCGCCGGGACCGCCTCACCGCCCACCTGCCCATGCTGCGACCTCCCCATCGTGAGGGTCAGGTGGGCGCGGTGCGGGTGGAGGTGCGGGGCCGGCGCGGCGCCGCTCGTGACGTAGCCGTCCTTGGCGCCATCGACCGGCCGGCGGTGGCGGCGGGCGTGGTGGCAGCGGTGACGGCGGTGACGGTCGCCCAGGGCACCCTGGTGCGCCGGGGCGCCGCCGGCCTGGCCGAGCTGGCCCAGCCGGTGCCGTTCCTGGCCGAGCTGGCTCGCCGAGGGGTCAAGGCGGCGGCGTTCGAGGGGGCCGGCACCGGCGCTCACCCGGAGGTCGCCGAGGAGGTGTAGCGCCCGGGGCGTCCCCCGGCGCTGCCGGCGTGGGATGCTCTCGGTCATGGCCAAGGAGACGGCCGAGGTCGACGTCGACGGCCGGACGGTGACCGTCACCAACCCGTCCAAGGTGTTCTTCTCGGCGCGGGGTGAGACCAAGCTCGATCTGGTCCACTACTACGTGGCCGTGGGCGACGGCGCCCTGCGGGGCGTCTACCAGCGACCGACCGTGCTCAAGCGCTACCCCGACGGCGCCGAGGGCGAGTTCTTCTACCAGAAGCGGGTGCCGGCGTCGCGGCCGGAGTGGCTGGAGACGGTGACCGTCGCCTTCCCCAGCGGGCGCACGGCCGAGGAGCTGTGCCCCACCGACGTGGCCCACCTGGCCTGGGCCGCCAACGCCGGCTGCCTCGACCTCAACCCGTGGGCCGTGCGCCGGGCCGACCTCGACCACCCCGACGAGCTGCGCGTCGACCTCGACCCCCAGCCCGGACGCCCCTTCGACGCCGTGCGCCGGGTGGCCCTCGAGGTGCGGGAGGTGCTGGCCGAGCGAGGCGGTCTGGTCGGCTGGCCCAAGACCTCGGGAGGACGGGGCATCCACGTCAACGTGCGCATCGAGGCCCGCTGGGACTTCCTCGAGGTGCGGCGGGCGGCGCTGGCCCTGGCCCGGGAGGTGGAGCGGCGCCTTCCCGAGCTGGCCACCTCCAAGTGGTGGAAGGAGGAGCGCGGCGACAAGGTGTTCCTCGACTACAACCAGAACGCCCGCGACCGCACGGTGGCGTCCGCCTACTCGGTGCGGGCCAACCCCGAGGGACGGGTGTCGTGCCCCCTGGAGTGGGACGAGGTGGCCGACGTCGAGCCGGCCGAGCTGACCCTGGCCACGGTGCCGGCCCGCTACGCCGAGCGGGGCGACCTGGGCGCCGGCATCGACGACGTCGCCTACTCCCTCGACGCCCTGCTCGAACTGGCCGCCGAGGACGAGGCCAAGGGGCTGGGCGACGCGCCCTGGCCTCCCAACTTCCCCAAGCAGCGGGGGGAGCCCAAGCGGGTCCAGCCCAGCCGGGCCCGCAAGCAATGAACGGGCGCCGGCGGATCATCGCCTAGCGACGCTGCGGAGTCCGCCAGGCGGAGCAGCGAACGCAGCGCAACCCGGCTCCGTGCCAACGGGCGCCGGCGGATCATCGCCTAGCGACGCTGCGGAGTCCGCCAGGCGGAGCAGCGAACGCAGCGCAACCCGGCTCCGTGCCAACGGGCGCCGGCGGATTATCGCCGGCGCAGTGTGACAGCTCAGGCGCCCAGGGCCCGGGCCAGCTCCTCGGGGACGGGGCGGTCGAGCTGGGCGTAGGTGCACGAGGACGGGTCGCGGTCGGGCCGCCAGCGGACCAGGTGGGTGGCGTGGCGGAAGCGGTCGCCCTGGAGGTTGTCGTAGGACACCTCGGCCACCCGCTCGGGGCGCAGGGGCTCCCAGGCGGCGTCGCGGCCGGCGTTCCACCGGGACGTCCCCCCCGGCATCCGCTGCCCGCCGTTGCCACCGCCCTCCCGGTCGGCCTCGGCCTCGGCCCAGCTGCGCCACGGGTGGTCCTCGAGCGCGCCGTCGCGCAGCGGGGCCAGCTCGTCGACCAGCGCCCGGCGCCGGTCGGCGGTGAAGGACGTGGCCACCCCCACGTGGTGCAGGGTGCCGGCGTCGTCGTAGAGGCCCAGCAGCAACGAGCCCACACCGTCACCGTCCTTGTGCCAGCGGAAGCCGGCAACCACGCAGTCGGCGGTGCGCTCGTGCTTGACCTTGAGCATCACCCGCTTGCCCTCCACGTAGGCCAGGTCGGCGGGCTTGGCGATCACGCCGTCGAGCCCGGCGCCCTCGAAGCGGGTGAACCAGTCGCCGGCGACCTCGACGTCGGTCGTCAGGGGCGTGAGGTGCACCGGCGGGGGCCCGGAACCCACCGCTTCCTCCAGTAACCCCCGGCGCTCGGAGAACGGCCGCGGCCGCACGTCGTCGTCACCGAGGGCGAGCACGTCGAAGGCCACGAACGACGCCGGGGTCTGCTCGGCCAGGCTGTTGATGCGGGAGACGGCAGGGTGGATGCGCTGCAGCAGGGCGTCGAAGTCGAGCCCCTTGGCCCCGGCGATCACGATCTCGCCGTCGACCACCGCCCGGTCAGGCAGGGCGGCGCGCAGCGGCGCCGGCAGCTCGGGGAAGTAGCGGGTCAGGGGGCGCTCGTTGCGGCTGGCCAGCTCGACCTCGTCGCCGTCTCGGAACACGATGCAGCGGAAGCCGTCCCACTTGGGCTCGTAGCGCATGCCGGCGGCCGTGGG
>JAHWKL010000153.1 GCA_019347915.1 Actinomycetota bacterium | reverse complement strand
CGCTCGTCGGTGTTGAAGCGGGCCTGGAGGTAGCTGACGAGGATGCGGAACTGGGTCATCGGAAGGTACTCCTTGGGGACTCGGCCCCGGTGGGGCCTCCGTTGTTACCAAGATCATCGGCGCACCCCGGCACCCGCTGGATAGGCCGAATGGCCCTTTGCTGATGAACAGCCGCTCGGCCACCTCGGCGCTGGAGCAGCCGTCGGCGATGAGCTGGAGGACCTCCTCCTCTCGCTTGGACACGAGACTCTTCTATCCACGCCCGGGCGGGACCGGCGCGCGAGAGAGGCGGGCCCGAAGGCCCGCCTCTCTCGGTGGGAGCAGCTGTACCCGAGTGTTGCCCGAGTGTTAAAGGCTGTTGTTCACCTCGGTGAACTTGTCCCGGATGCCGCCGCCGAGGGTGGTCAGGGCGAGGATGCAGACCACGGCGATGAGGGCGACCAGCAGGGCGTACTCCACCAGTGCGGCGCCACGCTCGTCGGTGTTGAAGCGGGCCTGGAGGTAGCTGACGAGGATGCGGAACTGGGTCATCGGAAGGTACTCCTTGGGGACTCGGCCCCGGTGGGGCCTCCGTTGTTACCAAGATCATCGGCGCACCCGGACCCCCACTGGATAGGCCGAATGGCCCTTTGCAACGCCGTCAATCCAGGCGGACGATGCCCATGCGCACCGCCCGCAGCACGGCCTGGGTGCGGTCCCGGGCATCGAGCTTGTGGTAGATCGAGGCCAGGTGGTTCTTGACCGTCTTCTGGCTGATGAACAGCCGCTCGGCCACCTCGGCGCTGGAGCAGCCGTCGGCGATGAGCTGGAGGACCTCCTCCTCTCGCTTGGACACGAGCTCCTCAGCGGAGGGAAGGGCTTGGACCTCGGCGAGCATGGAGACGGCCACGCCCTGCGAGAGGGCCGTGCGTCCCGACGCCACCAGCCGCAGGGTCTCGGCGATCTCGTCGGTGGAGCAGTCCTTGACCAAGTAGCCGTCGGCGCCCATGCGAATGGCCTCGGCCATGGTCGCCTCGTCGGCGTGCATCGTGAGCATCACGACCCGCACCTCGGGCACGCGCTGGCGGATGCGGCGAGTGGCCTCGATGCCGCCGAGCACCGGCATGGTCACGTCCATCAGCACCACGTCGGGCTTCAGCGCCACCGCCAGCTCCACCGCCTCGACGCCATCGCTGGCCTCGCCCGCCACCTCGAAGCCGTGGGCTTCGAGCGATCGGCGCAGGCTCTCCCGCAGCACCCGGTGGTCGTCGGACAACACCAGGCGTATGCGATCGGGGCCGGCTCCCGTGCCTCGGACGGGTGTGCTCATGCGCCGGTTCTCAGCGAGCAACGCAGGCGGTTGATGCCGTCGACCGGCGTCTCCACCTCGACCGTGGCTCCGATGTCCGCAGCCTGCCCTCGCAGCCCTTCGATCCACGCCTGGTCGGGTGGGGCCTCGCCGTCGAGGTCGAAACCCTCGACGTCGGTGGTGATCTCGAGGTCGGCGTCGCTCCCGTCACACGCCCACCACACCTCAACGGTGCAGTCGCCCCGGCGTAGGGCCTGGCTCACGGTCTCGTAGAGGATGTGCCACATGGCCCGCTCGTGGAGAATGGGAAGCCGCCGGTTGTCTCCGTAGTGGAACAGGGCCTTCCGGCCGCTGCGCTGGCTCACCCGGTCGAGGAAGGCCTCGGTGGTCTCCACCAGGCCTCGATCTTCGGTGACGTCGGCCCGCAGGTCGGAGAGGGTGTCACGAATCTCGCCGATGACCGCCCGGAGGTCTCCACGCAATCCCTCGAGGCCCGGCCGCAACTCGTCATCGCTGCGGTGGCGAACCAGAAGGTCGATCTCGAAGGCCATGCAGGCCAGCGACTGGCCGACCCGGTCGTGAAGCTCGCCGGCGATGCGGCTGCGCTCGTCATCAGCGCTACTGCGTCGCAGCTGACGGAAGCGACGTGCGTTGTCGATGGCCAGTGCGGCGCCCTCGACGAAGCCGTCCAGCACCTGGACCTCACGAGCCGAGAACCGACACGGCTCCTCGTGCTCCACGGCCACGATGGCGATCATCTCACCCCGGGCGCAGAGCGGTGCGTAGAGGCCCGAACGGGACCGTGCGGCCAAACCTGTGCCGGCGTCCAGGTCGACCCGTCGGGCCCGACGAGCCAGACCGATGGTGCGACCCACGGCGTCCGGCAGCGATTCCAGGTCGAGATGGACGGGAAGGCGCGACCCCTGCTGCCGTGCCACCGTCCACCCTGATCCCGTCTCGTCGGGAAGGAGCACCGCCACCGTGGTGAGATCGTAGAAGGCTCTCAGGCTGGCCAGGACCGAGTCCAGGGCTTCGTCGAGGTCGAGGGAGGACGGAAGCGCCTGGGCCACGTCATGCAGGCTGTGGAGCAGGGCGTTGGCCTGGGCCAGGCGGTCGAGGCGGTCGACGTCTCTCATGTGGCGCGCCGCCACCTCGATGGAGAAGCGACGGGCGTAGCCGGCCACCACCGCAACCAGGACGAGCGTGGTCGTCCACTGGGCGCTGAGCGTGACCTCGCTGAGCGACGGTGACGAGGAGGTCAGATGGTGGGGCGCGGCCACGGCCACGGCCGACAGCAGGCTGACACGCAGCGAGGCGGCGAAGCTGTGTACGAAGCCCACGACCAGGACGGCGGTGACCAGCGACAGGACGAACGGAGAAGCCCAGAAGCCGGTGGCGGCCACGACCGCCACGTGGACCGCCGCTTCGACGGCGATGGCCCCTTGGGGCGCGTCCCGCTCGAGGCTGAGGGGACGGAACGTGCGCCATCCGGCGTAGCCGGCCAGCACCAGACCGGCCAGGAACACCCGCGGCTCGATGCCGGAGAGGTTCGCGCCGGCCAGTGCCATTCCCACCGCGACCGTGCCCCACCGGATGGCGGTGATGGGCGGCCGAAACGGGTTCACTGCGTTCGTTTCCCGGTCTTCCTAGAAGGCGCCGGAGATGGCGGGGATGGACGGGCCCAGGGTGACGACCATGACGGCAGGGAAGATGAACAGCACCAGCGGGATCAGGATCTTCACCGGGAGCTTGGCTGCCTTCTCCCGGGCCCACTGCCGGCGCTTGGATCGCATCTCCGCCGCCTGGGTGCGCAGCACGCGGCCGATGGGCATGCCCAGGGCGTCGGCCTGGGTGAGGACGAGGATGAAGTTCGACAGCTCCGGTACCGCGGTGCGGCGCTTCAGGTTGTGCAGTGCGTCACGCCGGGCCAGACCCAACTCCATCTCCTTGAGCGTCCGGGACAGCTCCTCGGAGAGGGGTGAGTCGGAGAAGTTGGCGCAGACCGTTTGCATGGCCCCCTCCAGGCCCTGGCCGGCTTCCACGGAGATGGCGAGGAGGTCGATGGTGTCGGGCAGGTCCATGCGGATGGCCTTGGTGCGCTCGGCCACCTTGCGCTTGAGCCACCGCTGCGGAGCCAGGGCCCCGATGAGGGGGAACATCACCAGGGCCAGGACGCCGATGCGGGCACTGGGCTGGCTGAACGCGACGTAGAGGATGGCGAGCACGCCACCTCCGGCGCCGCCGAGGACCTGCAGGGTGACCAGCTCCTCGGCCCGTACCGACGAGGCCACGCCGCCCAGCACCAGCTGGCGGTGGAGTCCGTCGAGATAGTTCTGGGGGGTCAGGCCGGCGATGCGCCCGAGGGCGCGCATGCCGAGGGGCCGCAAGACCCGCCCCAGGAAGGGGACGGCCAGCTCCCGGTCGTAGACGTCGCCCGCCGCTTCCTCCTGATCCAGGCTGTTCAGGTAGTCCCCGACGTCGCCGGCCGGAGCCAACCGGCTCCGTACCCCGGCCACGACCAGCACACCCCCGAAGGCCAACATGCTGAGAGCGACGATGATGCTCATGAGTCCCATGGCGACGGCTCCTTGTTCCTCAGACTTCGATCTGGACCATGCGCCGGATGATGGAGAACCCGACGAGGACGGAGGCGGCGGTCACACCGAGGACGAACAGCCCCCAGCCCTGATAGAGAGGCTGGAGGTAGTCCGGGTTGGTGACCTGGATGGCGACCATGACGAGCACTGGTAGGCCCGTGAGCACCCAAGCCGAGATCCGGCCCTCGGCGGTGAGGACGTCGACCTCCCGCCGGATGTCCTCCCGGGCCCGGATGAAATCGGCCAGGGTGTGGAGCAGATCGGCCAGTTTCCCACCCACGTGCTGTTGGATGCGGATGGCCTGGACCACCCAGATGAGGTCCTTGATGTCCAGGCGTCGGGCCATGCGGTCGAGGGCGTCCACCACGCTGCCGCCGAGGCGGGTCTCGGCCACCACCCGCTCGAACTCCTCCGACATCGGAGGCTGGGACTCCTCGCACAGCATCTGGATCGAGCGCAGGAAGGTGTGGCCCGCCGAGAGGGACGAGGCGATGACCGACAGCGCCTCAGGGAGCTGCTCCTCGAATGCCTTGCGACGCTTGTTGATGCGCCGGGCCAGGTACGCCTTGGCGACGAACGGGGAGGCGATGGCGACGGCCAGGCCGAAGAGCCACTGCTCGGTCACGGCCGCAAGGAGCAGGCCGAGGACCACGGCGGCGCAGGCGGTCACGACCACGATGCCGCTGAGTGGCGGGACGATGGTCGCGACGGGCTCCGACGGCACGGTGTACACGCTCTCGATCCCGGCCGACGCGCTGATCGCCGAGACCACGATCACGATGACGCCGATCGCCTCCCTCGCGGCGCCGGGTGTCTCCGGCGGCCGTCCGGCCGGCGTGCAGCTCGAGCAGGTCGAGCACGTCGGCGGTCGGCCGGAACGGGTCGCCGATGCGCTCGCCGCGCTCGACGCCGTAGGCGGCCACCAGCTCGTCGCCGGAAGTCGCGACGAGCACCTCGCCGGCGGGCACCTTCTGGCTGTCGAGCGCGCCCAGGCGCTCGAGCGCCGGGCCGTCGGAGCCGCGAGCGGAGCGGATGGTGATAGAAGGATGCGTGGGGGACATGGTGCTCCTGTGACGGGGAGGGGAGGACAGCTGTGACGACATCGATGGTGAGGCATGCACGGCATGAGCACAAATGACAGTTGCCCGGAACTGGTATAAGCTTTCGTGATGCTCGACGTTC
>JAHWKL010000152.1 GCA_019347915.1 Actinomycetota bacterium | reverse complement strand
AGGGGGTGCCGGTGGTTGAGCACCTGACCGGGCTGGAGGGACTCGTTGACGCGGCGTTCCGGTTCTTCGCCGTACCGGTCAAGGTCCGCGGGCTCGGCAGCTTCCCGGTGCGCGCCTTCGCCGTCGTCGGAGTGAACCGGCAGAGCGCCAGGGGCCGGCGCTTGAGTACTACGACACCGGAGTGGCCGTGACAGAGGCGTCCCTTCCAGCCAAGTTCGGCGGCGTGCTGTCCTGGGGGATGGTCGACAATCGACCGTTGTTTCGCTGCCTGCACGGCCTCGGCCTCTACGCGTGGCGCCAGCGACGCTGGGATGACGCCGAGGCCATCTTCACCTCACTCCGCTGGCTTGATCCGTACGGGTCGCTGAGTGCACTGGCTTGCTGAGACGCGGTGGACGTCCGGCGTCGATGGACTCGGACGTGACCAGCGGGGGCTGTGACACCCACCGGGCCGTCGTCGTCACCGGGTTCTCGGGCGTCACGCAGTGCGGAACTGCGCCCACAGCGGACGGTGGTCGGAGAGATGGTAGCGGACGTAGGCCTCGAAGTCGGCCCGACTCCGGCGGGGAGTCTCCCACAGGTCGGCGAAGACCGCCCCGTCGAAGTCGAACACGCCGGAGGTGACGAACTCCTGGCCGGTCTCACCCGGGAAGAAGGCCACCTGGTCGTAGTGCGAGTCGGTGGCGATCGACGAGGCGATCTGGGTGGAGTGGGGGGGAAGGTGCAGCCCCCGGGAGGTCAGCGCTTCGAACACCGGATCACCGGGCTCCGCCTTGGGCAGGTTGAAATCGCCCAGCGCCACCACGTCGGTGGTCACCGCATGGCGGCTGCGGCGGCGCAGGTCGGCCCAGCGAGCCACGGCGTAGGTCTCCAGGCGCCGACGGTTCTTCGACCGGGTCGAGTCGGACCCGAAGTACAGGTGCACGTTGACGAGCGACACGGTGAACTCACCGGCGGTGAAGGTGGCCACGTAGGGGTTGCGGTCGAACCCGTTGAACTTCTGGGCGATCCCCGGGAGGCGGATGTGTCGGTAGTCCGCCGGCGCCGGGGCCACCTCCCCGATCTCGTCGCCAACGGTCAACTTGGTGGCGTCGTAGACGAAGGCCATCCGCTCGTTGTTGCCGGCGGCATCGGAGAACACGGTGCGGTACTTCTTGGGCAGCTTCGAGAGCACCCCTCGCAGGCCGGTGAGATTGTCGTTGGTCTCCTGGAGCGCCACCAGGTCGAACCAGCGCAGGATCTCGGCGATGAGGGCGTGGTCGGCGTCGGTGCGCTTCTGCAGGCCCAGGTTGGCCACGTTCCAGGTGGCCACCAACAACCGGTCGGGCCGCCGGGCTGGGATCTGGCGGCCCGACTTGTTCTTGCGCCAGTCCCGCAGGGCGGCGATCTCTACCGCGGGGTCGTAGGTGTAGTCGAATCTGGGCTCCGGAAACGGAGGCACCGCCGAATCCTACGACGCCCACGGCGGCGGCTCGATGTGGGGTCGCTCTCGCCCTCCACGTGATCGTTGGCAAGACGCTCGAGAACAACGGACCTCGGAACGCTGGGGGCCAACGGCATAGGGCGCTGGCTCCGCACTGATGACCTTCAAGGCCGATTGCGCTACCCGAGTACAGGAGTCACCAGGCCGAAAGGCGCTAGCCGATGGCGACGGTGGTGCCGTGAAGCGGGGACCGCTCGGCGGCCGACTTGCCGCGGGGCCACCCCAACAGCCAGCAGGGCCATGGGCATCATCGGCCGCGATGCCTACCGGCCCCATGGAGTCCCCCACGCCTCGCCCTGGGCGATCTTCGGGTTGGCGACCCTGCAGCCGCCTGCTGTTCGCTGCAGGAACACGCGCGATCCACCGATACGTTCCACCGAGGCACCGCGCCGCCGGGAAGGAGACACGTCCGATGCGCGGATACGTGGCCAAGAGGCGAAACCGCTTTCTGTTGAGCGGTCCTGTGACGACCCATGGCTCTAGGTGGTGGTCTTCGCAGGGTCAGGACATGCCTGGCCGCGCTGTACGGCTGCCCGGCGGCGGAGACCGCCGCCGGGCGTGCCGACTACGGCTCCTCGTGGAACTGCCCAGAGGGGTCGCACATCATCTCTGTGAAGCACAAGTCCTGGGGGCTGTGTGCGTCGGCGTTCTGCAGCCCGGAGACGGGTGCGATCGGACCCGTCCCGAAGGGGCCCTCGTGGATTTGCGGACTGCTCTCTGCCGCCTGTTCGCTTGCTCCGGTGAGGAGACAGGCCGACGCTGGTGACGCCATACCGACGACGAGGGGTCCGACCGCAGCGGCCATTTTCAGAACTCTTTTCGTTCGGCCCATGCCAACCTCCTTGTGATTTGGCCCATCCGCGACATGCGGCGGGAGGCTCCTCCTACCCAGGCATCCCGCAGTTATGTGCTTGCCGGTCATGTCTCGGCTCGCCGCAGGGGGGGCACCGTGGGGCGGTCAGGCCAACGACGAAGGGGTTACACCATGCGTAGGATGAAAGTCACTGTGGCGGCTTTCGGAGCCGCCGGCGCTCTGGCGCTGCTCGCACCGAGCGCCCTGGCGGCACCGGGCCAAGAGTGCGGCGGTGAGGGGACGCAGCACCAGAATGCGACGTGGGCGCACGAGGAGCACGCCGACCTGGGACAGAGCACTGAGCACATGGGCATGGGCCACGGGCCCGGGGGCATGATGATGGCTCAGCCGTTCTGCACCGACGGCATATAGCGTCGCTGCCTCTAGCTGATCCACCACAACGGGCGCCCTCGACGGGCGCCCGTTGCTTCCCAGGCCTCAATGGGTGAGCGGCGGAACCTCGTCGTCTCCCCCGGTGATGGCCAGCACCAATGCTGCACCGGCGAGGAGACCACGGCCGCCAGCACCCACACCCGGTTGCGCGACACCCAGCTGGGCCACGCCCCAGCCGTCGATCTGCAACTGGCTCATGGCGCCTCCTGCCTCCCCAGGCGCAGACGAGCTCGCAGTAAACATGTCGGTGTCACCCTACGCTCGGGGTGGGACATCCTCCGGGATTCCAAGGGTGGCCCGGCCCGGCTCGCAGTAAAAGGGGCAGTTACTGCGGACGGTGCACATTCCATCCGGGGGCAATGTCCGCCGTAACAGCGTCGCCGTGGGCCGTTCGCAGAGGCCGACCGTCGCGCCGGGGGTTCACTCCAGCAAGATGGTGGCGACGGCGCCGAGACTTGGGTCCTTCGCCACGGCGAGCGCCCAACCGGTCGGGACCCAGGCCAGGGCGGGGAGCCACCGAGGACGTTCTCGCCCCGCTTGAGCTAAGAGGCGTTCTTCCCGGAGAGCAGCCGGAGGGCCAACGCCGATCCCAACGCGAGCACGCCGAGCGTTAGGTAGGTCTCCGACCCCGTCCTCGGGAGCGTCTGCACTGGCGTCGTCGTCACTGGCACGATCGTCGTCGTCGGGACGGTCTCGGTTGGGGGCGTCGTCGTCGTGGTTGGGACGTTCACATCCGGTCCCACCGCCCGGCAAACGACCTGGCCGATGATTGCCTCGGCCGATCCGTCCGTGGGTGCGATGCCTTCTGGGCCGGAGGCGTAGCGCGCGTGGACCGCGTTCACGGTGATGCTGGCCGAGCCGCGGACATCGGTCCGAATTTGCTCGTTCAGGGTGACGGTGCCGATGCCGGGAACGTCGATCACCGTGTTCGGTGCCGGTGTGCCGTTCCCAAAGGGCTGACCGTCCAACATCCCTCCCTGGATCACCGTCGTGCCAGTGGAGCCGTCGCCGGTGGCCCTGCAGGTACTTTCGATCGAGCTGGCCGTCGCTCGGTTCCCGCCGGCGTTGACGTTCAGGGCTGTGGCCCGAGCCTCGACAAAACCGGCGTGGTCTTCGCCAGAAAGGTCGCCCGCGAACGCCGACACGGACAGTGCCCCGGTCGAGAACACTTCAGGAAAGCCGGGGAGGCTCGTCCCGGCCGCAGTGTCGGTGAACGGCCCCAGCGCGGCTGGTGGTGAAGTCTCGTCGGCGGCAAGCGCAACGGTTGGAGTCGGCGGGATCTCGCCTGCGAAACCGGTGACGACCACACCGGTGGCCGCCCCTTGCACGGAGTCGACGTCGGCTCGGGCGGCCGGCGACGGGATGAGAATGGCCAAGCCCAAGATGACCGCCGGGAGGCAAGCCCGGAGTGGACGCCGCAAGCGGAACAAGGCCTCTCCCCGTGAAATCGTGCGACAACGAACTTTAGCCTCCGTCCGGCACCCCGTTGACGAGGGTCCCATGGGCTTACCCAGCTGCGCCTGGCAGCCGGACGCGAGGATTGTCAGCTCGCCCTACGTGTCCGCTGACGCTGATCGAGCTGATCGCCGACATCCACCCGGAGTCGGACGGCTCGGGCGCTCCGTGGCCGGCCCAGCGGACCCGACAACAACGGGTGTTACCGCAGCCGGCGAGCGCCCCCAGCGAGGTATCGGTGACGCCCACTTCCGCGAAGGTCAGCATCTCGTAGAAAGAGCACCACACTGCGCTTGATCGATGCCTCGATCCAAGCGGGTTCAGTTCCTGAGAACCCGGCCCTGGGCGATCTTCGGGTTGGCGACCCTGCAGCCGCCTCGTTTGCGCTGCAGGAACACGCCTGATCCACCGATACGTTCCACCGGGAGGCACCGCGCCGCCCGGAAGGAGACACGTCCGATGCGCGGATACGTGGCCAAGAGGCGAAACCGGTTCTACGCGGTCATCTACGAGGGGTTGGACCCGGTCACCGGGCGCGAGCGGCGCCGGTGGCATCCGGCTGGGACCGACCGAGCACAGGCTGAGGAACTGGCGGGTCGACTGGCCGCTGAGCACACCGGCAGCGACTGTGGGCGCCGCGCCGGACCGACGCTCGGCGCCTACCTAACCCAGAAGTGGCTGCCGAACAAACAGCTGACGCTTCGGCCCAGCACGTGGGACGCCTACCGGCGCAACATAAAGCTCCACGTGTTGGCCGACCTCGGCCGCATCCCGCTCCGTCATCTGCGACCCGAGCATCTCGAGCGGCTCTACGCAACGCTGCTCGAGTCGGGGCGAGCGAACGGCAAGGGTGGGCTTGATACCAAGACGGTGCTCGAGGTCCACATGGTGCTGCGCCGGGCGCTCACTGACGCGGTGCGTC
>JAHWKL010000151.1 GCA_019347915.1 Actinomycetota bacterium | reverse complement strand
CCCAGCAGCTCCACGTCGGCCTCCCCGTCGCCCCTCAGCCCTGGCGGCGGGCCCAGGGCGTCAACCGCTGCTGCACGCCGAGCAGAGCCAGGTCGACGACAGCGGCGACGGCCACCGACAACGCCGAACCCACGGCCAACGGCGTGCGGAAGTCCCGGTTGAGGCCGTCGAGGATGAGCTGGCCCAGCCCCCCGTGGCCGATGAGGGCGGCCACGGTGACGAGCCCGATGGTGGTCACCGTGGCGATGCGCACGCCGGCCACGATGCTCGGCAGGGCCAGGGGCAGCTCCACGGCGACCAGCCGTCGCACGCCGCCGTACCCCATGCCGGTG
Source organism: Actinomycetota bacterium (assembly GCA_019347915.1). Taxonomy (GTDB): domain Bacteria; phylum Actinomycetota; class Acidimicrobiia; order Acidimicrobiales; family CADCSY01; genus JAHWJR01. Next base: position 4,783 of record JAHWKL010000151.1, on the reverse strand, counting down.
GCCGCCTCGACGACGTCCGGTGGCACCCCGTCGAGGCCGGCGACGATGTTGCGCACCAGGATGAGCAGCGTGTAGCTGACCAGGGCGACGAGGGCGGTGGTGCGGGACAGGCCCGTCCACGGCACGAGCAGGGCGAACAGCGCCAGGGACGGGATGGTGTAGAGGATGCCGGTCGCCACCAGCACCGGCGGGTACAGGCGGCGCCAGCGGCGGGCGGCCAGAGCCAGCGGGAGCGAGAGGACCAGCCCCAGCACGACGGCCAGGACCGTGAGCTCCACGTGCTCTCGCAACAGCTCCAAGACGAGCTCCCGGTGCGACCGGACCCACGCCCAGTCGATCCAGGGCTGCGCCGCCACGGCGCCGTTCTAGCCCGCCGGCAGCCGGGGTTGCGAGGCGCGGCGGTAGCGTCCGCCCCGGTGATCCGGCTCGAGCACCTCACCAAGCGCTTCGCCGGGGGACGAGTGGCGGTCGACGACCTCACGCTGGAGGTCGGCGAGGGGCAGCTGTGCGTCCTCGTCGGCCCGTCGGGATCGGGCAAGACCACGACCATGAAGATGGTGAACCGCCTGGTCGAGCCCACCAGCGGACGGATCCTGCTCGACGGCGAGGACGTCACCACCGCCGACCCCGTCCGGCTCCGCCGCCGCATCGGTTACGTGATCCAGCAGATCGGCCTGTTCCCCCACCAGACCGTCGCCGCCAACGTCGGCACGGTGGCCCGCCTGCTGGGCTGGGACCGGCGCCGGACCACCGAGCGAGTCGACGAGCTGCTCGAGCTGGTGGGCCTCGACGCCGCCGACTTCCGCGACCGCTACCCCCACCAGCTCTCCGGCGGGCAGCGCCAGCGGGTGGGCGTGGCCCGGGCGCTCTGCGCCGATCCCCCCGTGCTGCTGATGGACGAGCCGTTCGGCGCCATTGATCCCATCACCCGCGAGCGGCTGCAGAACGAGTTCCTGCGGCTGCAGGCCGAGCTGCGCAAGACGATCGTGTTCGTCACCCACGACGTAGGCGAGGCGGTCAAGCTTGGTGACACCATCGCCGTGCTCGCCCAGGGGGGGCGGCTCGCCCAGCACGACATCCCCGCCGCCATCCTGGGCCGGCCGGCCAGCGACTTCGTGGCCGAGTTCGTGGGCGCCGACCGGGGCCTGAAGCGCCTGGAGGTGACGCCCGTGGGGGTGGCCGACCTCTGGCAGCCGGCGCTCGTGGGCGCCGGCGCGCCGCTCGCCGACGCCCGGGCCGCCATGGAGCGGGCCGGCGACGACTACGCCGTGGTGGTCGACGACGACCGGGGGCTCCGGGGCTATGTCTACCGTGAGGGCGCGGACGGCGACGGCGTGGTCGGCGACCGGGCCCTGCCGGCCGACGCCCGGGTGGGCTGCCGGGCAAGCCTCAAGGACGCCTTGTCGCAGCTGCTGCTTTCCGACGCCGGCTGGGTCGCCGTTGTCGACGGCCAGCGGTTCCTCGGCGTGGTCACTCTGCAGTCGCTTCACGCCGCCAGCCGGCGGGGCGTCGACGGTGAAGACCCCACCTGAGCGGCAACACCGCAACCCCAGCCGACCCCCGTTCCCTGTCGGATTTCCCACCGTCACGGTGGTTCAGCCGACAAAGAACGAGGAGAGCTGGAGCCCGAGGACAGACGAACGACCACGCCCATCACCGCGCCGGCGGCAGCGCTTCGGCGCTTCAGGCGAAGGTGACGATGGTGAAGGTGCCGTAGGCGAACAGGATTCCGGACCCGGTGTAGACCACGGCCTTCACCCCCGCCCGCCACGCCGGCGAGCGGACGTAGTCGTCGATGCTCCAGCGCACGCCGTTGAGGCCGTGGAACAGCGCCAGAGCCAGCAGCGACCAGTCGAACAGGCGCCACAGCGGGTTGTCCCATCGCTCGGCCACGAAGGCGGCGTCGGTCTCCACCACGTCGTTGATGATGTGAGTCAGGGCGAAGTGCACGAGGGCCAGGAAAACCAGCACCAGCCCGGAGACCCGCATGAAGAACCACGACCATGTCTCGAAGTTCTGCCGGGGCCGGCGAGCCCGGGCGGGAGCACCGCCGGCCACCGCCAGCCGGCGCTCGTCGGTGGAGGGCGTCGACGTCATCCCAGCAGGGTCCCGTCGATGAACGGCTTCATGATCACGTAGCCGCCGGGGATGCCGGCGGCCAGCGTCAGGAACACCACCGCCGAGAGCAGCCGCCGCTCCCGGCGCACGGCGCCGGGGAAGACGTCGACCATGACGATGCGGATGCCGTTGAACGAGTGGAACAGCAGGGCGAAGAGCAACCCCACCTCGAACAGGCGCAGCACGACGTTGCCGTACAGCGCGTGCACCTCGTCGTAGAGCTCGGTGCTGATGTTGATCAGCGAGACGTCGACGATGTGCAGCAACAGGAACAAGAAGACGAGCATCCCGGAGACGCGGTGGCCCACGAAGGCCCACTGCCCCGACCGCCCCCGGTAGACGGGGTTGACCCGGGGAGCGGAACCGGTGGTGGTCACGCCGTCACCGGCGGAACCAGCGGTCGCCCCACATGGTGGACGACACCACGTACACGCCGAAGGCGGTGACCAGCAGGGTGACCACGCCCAGGGCCACCGAGAACACCAACTGCGCCGTGGTCACGCCGGTCAACCTACCGTCGTGTCGCCCAGCCACGGCGCCAGCACCTCGGGCAGGACAACCGTCCCGTCGGGGCGCCGGCCCGTCTCGACCAGAGCGGCCCAGATCCGCGGCCAGGCCAGGGCCGAGCCGTTGAGCGTGTGGACGTGCTCGACCGCGCCGTCGCCGGTGCGGCGGTAGCGGATGTCGGCCCGCCGGGCCTGGTAGTCGCTGAACCACGACACCGAGGACACCTCGAGCCACAGGTCGCACCCCGGGGCGTAGACCTCGAGATCGAACTGCCGGGCGTGCGACTGGCCCAGGTCGCCGGTGCAGATGTCGAGCACCCGGTAGGCCAGCCCGAGCTCGGCGAGCAGCGACTCGGCCCGGGCCAGCAGCTCGGCGTGCACGGCCGGCGCCTGCTCGGGCGTGGCGTAGGCGAGGATCTCGACCTTGTCGAACTCGTGGACCCGGAGCAGGCCCCGGGTGTCGCGTCCGGCGGCGCCGGCCTCCCGGCGGAAGCACGGCGTGGCGGCGGTGAGGCGCACCGGCAGGTCGGCCTCGGCCAGGATCTCGCCGGAGGCCAGCGAGGTGAGGGGCACCTCGGCGGTGGGGATGGCCCACAGGTCGTCCCGCTCGAGGTGGTAGGCGTCGTCGGCGAACTTGGGCAGCTGGCCAGCGGCGACCATGGCGTCGGTGCGCACCAGCGACGGCGGGCGGATCTCCTCGAAGGCGTCGGCGTGGCGATCGAGGGCCCAGGAGGTGAGGGCTCGGACCAGGCGGGCGCCGGCGCCCCGGTAGAGCGGGAACATCGAACCGGAGATCTTGGCGCCGCGCCCCAGGTCGAGGATCCCGAGCGCCGCGCCCACCTCCCAGTGGGGCACGCGCTGGTGCTCGCCGAAGGCCTCGGGGTCGAAGCCCTCGACCCGCACCACCACGTTGTCGGCCTCACTGTCGCCGTCCGGCGCCTCGGCGGCGGGGAGGTTCGGGATGCGCAACAGCAGGTCGCGAAGCTCGCCGGCCACCACGTCGGCGTCGGCCGACAACGCCTTCTCCCGGGCACCCAGGTCCCGGCTCTGGGCCATGAGCGCCTCCGCCCGCTCGACCTCGCCGGCCCGGCACAGCCCGCCGACCTCCTTGGACAGGCTCTTGACCCGGGCTCGCAGGTCGTCGCGCTGCTCGGACAGCTCCCGCCGGCGCCGGTCGAGGGCGGCCAGCCGATCGACCTCGCCACCGGCCACGCCCTTGCGGGCCAGGCCGGCCTTGAGGGCGTCCGGCTCGGTGCGGACCCGCCGGACGTCGAGCATGGGCTGACCGTAGCGGCCGGCACCCCCCTCCCCGTTCTTTGTCGGCTGGCCCCCACTCACCGGGGGTGAGCCGACAGAGAACGAAGGGCAGGGCGGCACCAACGCGCCGGTAACGTCCCCGCCGTGACCGGCGCCAGCGGGACGACCGCCGTCTCGGTGTCCGGCCTGGTCGTGCGCTACGGGGCGGTGACCGCGGTCGACGGCGTGTCCTTCACCGCCGAGACGGGGGAGGTGCTGGCGCTGCTCGGTCCCAACGGCGCCGGCAAGACCACCACCGTGGAGACGCTCGAGGGGTACCGCCGGCCCGCCGCCGGCCGGGTGCGGGTGCTCGGGCTCGACCCGGTGGCCGACCGCCGGCGCCTCGCCCCCCGCATCGGCGTCATGCTCCAGCAGGGTGGGATCTACCGGGGCATCCGCGTGCGCGAGGCGCTGCGGCTCTTCGCCGCCTTCTACCCGGACCCCGAGGACCCCGACGAGCTGACCTAGTCCTCGCCGACGGCGAGGACCTCGACCACCGGGGCGCCGGCCTCGTCGGAGGCGGGGACCTCGCCGCCGGCCTTGTGGGCCATGCTGATCAGGGACTCCGTGTTCCCCTGGAAGACCTCGTCGATCAGGCCGTAGGCCCTGGCCTCCTCGGCGCTCATGAACCGGTCCCGCTCGGAGTCGCGACGGATCCGCTCGACGGGCTGGCCGGGGTGGTGCGAGAGGATCCGCGTCAGCTTGTCGACGAGCGTCTCGAGCTCCTTGACCTGAATGAGGACGTCCGGGGTATTGCCGCGGAACCCGCCGGATCCCTGGTGGATCATGATCCGCGAGTTCGGGAGCGCGTAGCGCTTCCCTTTCGCTCCTGCGGCCAGCAGCACGGCGCCCATCGACGCCGC
>JAHWKL010000150.1 GCA_019347915.1 Actinomycetota bacterium | reverse complement strand
GGCGCTGCGCCGGGCCGTGGTCCGCCGGGTGGCACCGGCGGCGGTGTTGGCCGTGGTGCCCACCCTGGCGTTGTTTCCCTGGGGCGCACTGGCCCTGGTGGCGGTGCCGGTGGCGGCCGCCGCCGGCGTGGCTGCGTACCGGGGGTTGGGCCATGCCCTGGACGAGGGAGTGCTGATCGCCCGCTCCGGCGCCTTCATCCGCCACACCGTGGTGGTGCCGCTCGGTCGGGTCCAGAGTGGGCGGGTGCGGTCGAGCCCGCTCCAGCGCCGGGCCGGGTTGGCCACCCTGGTGGTCGACCTGGCCGGCCACGGCCGCCCGGCCCGTGTGGTCGACGAGTCGGCGGCCACCGCCGAGCGACTGCTGGTGTCGGTGGTCGGGAGTACGGTCACGTGATGGTCGCCCCCATCGCCGCCGCCGGCACCACCACCACGGAGGTGCAACGCATCGTGGGCGACCCGCTGCCGACCTGGGTGGTCGTCGGTGCCGGCCTTGCCATCCTGGCCGTCATCGTGGTGGCCGGCCTGGTCGCCCGCCGGCGCCAGCGCCCCCCGCCTCCACCTGCACGCGGCGCCGGCCGCCGCCCTCACCTCGCTCGACTCGGAGGGCCAGCTGGCCGTTGGCGAAGGTGGCCGCGGCGGTCCCCCCGAACCCTTCGGGAAGCTCCACCCTGCGCTCGTAGGGCCCGTAGTGCCACTCGTGGAGCAGGTAGTCCTTGGGGGCCTTGGTGCGCAGGTCGGCGGCGATGGTCACGACCCGGTCGTCGACGGTCACGGTGACGTCCTCGGCCATGACCCCCGGCAGGGGGGCCACCACCACGACCGCCCGCTCGGCCTCGTACATGTTGACCGGGACCTGCTGGGGACGGCCGGCCGCCGCCTGGTCGCCGCCGCCGGTCGCCATGAGGTCGTCGTCGGGTGGCGAGGCCATGGCGCAGTTCTAGCCGAGGGGGAGCGGGGCTGAGACATGCCCCCCCGGCATGTCCCAGCCCGGCACCACTGACCCCTCCGAGCGGGTAGACGCCGGTCGGGGCGTGCCACATCTTCGCCCGCGCCACGGCTGTGTGTCAATGCTCTCTAGTGAGGCCGACCTCAGCGTCGATGCCGGGCCCTCAGACCCGGTCGATGCGCTTGAACGCCTCGCCGGCGGCCACGCCGGCGAGCGCCCCCATCTCGGCCAGGCGTTCTCGGATGCGGGCGCGGAAGGCGGCGGCCTGGGTCTCGTCTTTGGGGTCGTCGATCTCGTGCGTCGAGGGGTACTGGCTGCGGTGCTCCAGCAGGGCGGCCAGCTTGGCCTCCACGTGGTCGCCGACGTCCTCCACGTGGTCGGCCTCGTCGGCTTCCCAGAGCAGGATGGCCCGGGGACGGTGGTGGGGCAGCTGCTGCTCGGGGAAGAAGTGCGGGTCGCGGGCCGCCACCACTCCCTCCACGGCGAGGAAGCCGGCGTGCCGGTGGTCGGGATGCAGCCGCCACCGCTTCCACGGGTCGTGGCCGAGGACCACCTCCGGGCGCAGCCGGCGCATCCAGTAGGCCACCTCCCAGCGCTGGCGCAGTCCCGACTCGAGCTCGCCGTCGACCCAGCGCAGGAACACGCACTCACCGGTCGCCCCCAACGCTGACGCCGCTGCCCGCTGCTCGGCCTGGCGCTCGACCACCAGCCCGGCGATCTCCTGGGCCGGGTCCCATGAGCCCTTGGAGCCGTCGGTGCAGATCAGGTGGTGGACCAGACACCCCTGAGCCGCCCACTTGGCCAGGGTGGCCCCGCACCCGAACTCGACGTCGTCGGGATGGGCGCCGATGGCCAGGGCGCTGGCCGGGACCTCGAGGTTCAGCTGCACGGCGCCGCCCGGGGAGCGGGGAAGTCGAGGTCGCCGGGCCGGTCGACGTCCCAGGTGAGCGCCGGCGCCCGCACCACGTGGAGCGCCAGGCCCAGGCGTTGGGCTTCGGCGCAGTGCCGGCGGAACGAGCCGGGCCCGTAGGCGAAGCGGAAGCCGGCGTCGGTGGCGACCGCCACCACGTTGGTGCCGTCGTCGCGGCGGTCGGGGACCAGGGTGACGCCTGCCCGGTCGGCCAGGCGGGACAGGCCGGCGGCCAGCGGCAGGTCGCCGTGGGCCACCACGGCCCGTTCGACGCCGCAGGCGGCCAGGTGCTCGACGCCGCTGGCCACGGCCCCGTCGAGCCCCCTCCCCGGGGCCCACACCACCGACGCTCCGTTCGCCCTGGCCCACGCCGCCACGTCGTCGTCGTCACAGACCACGGTCACGGGCAGGGGGGCGGCGGCGGCCACCACCCGGGCGGCCATGGCCCGCGCCAGCGCCTCCCGGGCGGGGCCGTCCAGCGCCGGCGCCAGGCGGAGCTTGGCCCGGGCAAAGGCCTTCACCGGCACCAGCACGGCGGCGTCCATCGGCGGCGGAGTCTACGGCCCACGCTTCTGGCGGTGAGAACGGTGCCTTTTCCGCCGCGCTTCCACCGCCAGAACGGCTGGGGACCGGACCGCCGCTCACGCCGGCGCTGGCCTACGGTTCGTCCAATGGCGCGGATCGCGGTCATCGGGGCGGGCTCATGGGGCACGACCTTCGCCGCCCTGCAGTGCGGCAACGGTCCGACCAGGCTGTGGTGCCGCCGGGCCGAGCTGGCGGCGGAGATCGACCGCCACGCCACCAACCGGAGCTACCTCCCAGGGGTGCAGCTGCCCGCCTCGCTGCGGGCCACCGCCTCGCTGGCCGAGGTGGTGGCCGGCGCCGAGGTGGTGGCCGTCGCCGTGCCCACCCACGGCTTCCGGGCGGTGGTCCGCGACCTGGCGCCCCACGTGCCCCCGGAGGTCCCGGTGATCAGCCTGGCCAAGGGGCTCGAGCAGCGGACCCGCAAGCGGATGACCGAGGTGATCGCCGAGGTGCTGCCCGGCCATCCGGTCGGCGTGCTCACCGGCCCCAACCTGGCGGGGGAGATCCAGGCCGGCCAGCCGGCCGCCTCGGTGCTGGCCATGGCCGACGAGGCGGCGGCGTCCGCCCTCCAGCCGGCGCTGGCCACCGACACCTTCCGGATCTACACCAACGACGACGTGGTCGGCTGCGAGGTGGCCGGCGCCTTCAAGAACGTCGTCGCCATCGCCGCCGGCATGGCCGACGGCATGGGTCTCGGCGACAACGCCCGGGCCGCCATCGTCACCCGGGGCCTGGCCGAGCTCAGCCGGCTCGGCGCCGCCCTGGGCGGCGATCCCCGGACGTTCTCGGGGCTGGCCGGCCTGGGCGACCTGGTGGCCACCTGTGGCAGCGGCCGGAGCCGCAACCACCAGGTGGGCGTGGCCCTGGGCCGGGGCCGGACGCTCGACGCCGTGGTGGCGGAGATGTCGATGGTGGCCGAGGGCATCAAGAGTGCCCCGGTGGTGTGCGAGCTGGGCGCCGAGCTGGGCGTGGAGGTGCCCATCGCCGAGCAGACGATGGCGGTGTGCGAGGGGCGCCGGCGGGTGTCCGACGCCCTTGCCGCCCTCATGCACCGTCCGCCCCGCAAGGAGCTTCACGGGCTCGACGGCGCCACAATGGGACCGTGAGAGTCGCCCTCGGCACCGATGAGCACACCCCGCTGGTCGACGAGCTGCAGCGGGAGCTGGCCGGGCTCGGGCACGACGTGGTGGTCGTGGCCGACGGTGACCCGTGGCCCGACGTCGGCCGGCGGGTCGGCGAGGCGGTGGCCGGCGGGGAGGTCGAGCGGGGAGTGGTGTGCTGCTGGACCGGCACCGGGGTCTCCATCGCCGCCAACAAGGTTTCCGGAGTGCGGGCGGCGCTGTGCACCGATGCCGAGACCGCCCGCGGTGCCCGGCGCTGGAACGACGCCAACGTCCTCGCCCTGGGCCTTCGTCTCACCTCTCCCGAGGTCGCCCGGGAGATGCTGGCTGCCTTCCTCACCACCGGCCCCGACCCGACCGAGCACGAGACGCTGGGGCGGTTGCCCGACTGAGGCCGGGGCCTGACGGGCTGGGCGAGCGACCATCCGCTCGGGGCGAGGGTCACGTAGACCCGTCGAGGGGTAGCATCGAGCCAGGGCAGGCGTCGTACTGCCCTCGCTCCGCCCGGGGGGGGACGACGGTGGTGAGGCAAGCAGAGAAAAGTGTCGATGACGAGGACATCGTCCAGCTCTACCTGAACGACATCGGCAAGCATCCGCTGCTGACCAAGGACGACGAGGTCCGCCTGGGCGAGATGGTGCAGTCCGGTGCGGCGGCGGCCAAGGAGCTGCTGGAGAGCGCGCCCTGCGATCCCGACCGGAGGGCGGCGCTCGAGGCCCGGGTACGTGCCGGCGCCGAGGCCACCGAGGCGTTCGTGAAGGCGAACCTACGGCTGGTCGTCTCGGTGGCCAAGCGCTACGCCAGCTGCGGGCTGCCCCTGCTCGACCTGGTGCAGGAGGGCAACTTCGGGCTCATCCACGCGGTGGAGAAGTTCGACCCGAAGAAGGGCTTCAAGTTCTCGACCTACGCCACGTGGTGGATCCGCCAGGCCATCGGGCGGGGGATCGCCAACAACGGGCGCACCATCCGCCTGCCCGTGCACGCCGGCGAGCAGCTGCTCAGCCTGCGCATGGAGCGGGCCACGTTCGAGGCCCGCCACGGCCGGGCTCCCCGCAGTGAGGAGCTGGCCCAGGCCACCGGCCTGTCGCTGCGCAAGGTCGACGAGTTGGTGCCCTTCATCCACGATCCCGTGTCGCTGTCGGAGCCGCTGGGTGACGGCGAGCGCGAGTTCGGCGACCTGGTGGAGGACACCGGGGCCGAGGCACCCGACCGGCAGGTCTTCGCTTCGATGCTGCCGGCCCAGGTCACCGAGCTGCTGTCGACCCTCGATCTGCGGGAGCAGGAGGTGCTCTACCTCCGCTACGGGCTCGACCGGGGGCGTCCCCGGACCCTCGAGGAGGTCTCCCAGCACTTCGACCTGACCCGCGAGGGCATCCGCCAGGTCGAGGCCAGGGCCATCCTGAAACTGCGCCGGCGGTTCACCGGGGGCGAGCGCGACCTGCTCACGGCGTAGCCGGACCGCAGCCAGCCGGTAGCTTCCTCCCGGTGGCCGCCTCCGCCCCCGTGTTGCGCCAGGCACTCAAGGCCCGGTCGCCCTCGCTCGCCTTCGAGCGCTCGTTGTGGGTCGCCGGATG
>JAHWKL010000014.1 GCA_019347915.1 Actinomycetota bacterium | reverse complement strand
CTTGCGCGACATGAACTGCTTGGCGGTCTCGACCGCCACGGCGGCATCGCGGCAATAGGCGTCGGCACCGATCGCGCGGCCGAACTCCTCGTTGAGCGGCGCGCCGCCGACGAGGATGATGTAGTCGTCGCGGATGCCCTTCTCCTTCATCGTGTCGATCACGACCTTCATGTAAGGCATGGTCGTGGTCAGCAGGGCGGACATGCCGAGGATATCGGGCTGCTCGCGCTCGAGCGCCTCGAGGTAGTTCTCGACCGGATTGTTGATGCCGATGTTGATGACCTCGAAGCCGGCGCCTTCCATCATCATCGCCACCAGGTTCTTGCCGATGTCGTGGACGTCGCCCTTCACCGTGGCCAGCACCACCCGGCCCTTGCCTCCCTGGTCGGCCTTCTCCATGTGGGGCTCCAGCCAGGCCACCGCCCGCTTCATGGTCTCGGCCGACTGGAGCACGAAGGGCAGCTGCATCTGGCCCGAACCGAACAGCTCCCCGACCACCTTCATGCCGGCCAGCAGGTCGTCGTTGACGATGGCCAGCGCCGGCTTGGCCGACAGGGCCTCCTCCAGCTCGGCCTCGAGCCCGTCGCGGTCGCCGTCGATGATGCGCGCCTTCAGGCGCTCGGCGACGGGCCAGCCGCTGCGGTCCTCCTTCTCCACCGCCGCCGAGGTGACGCCCTCGAAGGCGGCGAGCAGCTCCTGGAGCGGGTCGTAGCCCGGCCGGCGGCGGTCGTAGATCAGGTCGAGGCAGATCTCCCGGACCCGCTCGTCGATCTTGTTGAGCGGCATGATGCGCCCGGCGTGGACGATGGCGGCGTCGAGACCCGCCTGCAGGCACTCGTGCAGGAACATCGAGTTCAGGACGTGGCGGGCGGCGGGGTTGAGCCCGAAGCTGACGTTCGACAGCCCGAGGATGGTCGACACCCCCGGCAGCTCGGCCTTGATCCGACGGATGCCCTCGATGGTCTCGATCCCGTCGCGCCGGCTCTCCTCCATCCCCGTCGACAGCGGCAGGGCCAGGGGGTCGAACAGGAGGTCGGACGGTTCGAGCCCGTAGCGCTCGACGGCCAGGTCGTGGATGGCCCGTGCCGCCCGCAGCTTCCAGTCGGCGGTGCGGGCCTGGCCCTCGGTGTCGATGCAGGTGCACACCACGGCGGCGCCGTACTCGCGGGCGAGGCTCAGGAAACGGTCGAGGCGGGTCCCGGGCGCGTCGCCGTCCTCCAGGTTGACCGAGTTCAGCACCGGCCGGCCGCCGATCCAGCGCAGCCCGGTCTCGATGACGTCGGGCTCGGTGGAGTCGAGCATGAGCGGCTGCGACGACTGGGTGGCGAAACGCTGGGCGATCTGCTCCATGTCGGCCACGCCGTCCTCACCGGTGTAGTCGACGCAGACGTCGAGGACATGGGCGCCCTCCTTGACCTGGTCCTTGGCCATGGCCACGCAGGTCTCCCAGTCGTCGTCCAGCATGGCCTCGCGGAACCGGCGCGACCCGTTGGCGTTGGTGCGCTCGCCCACCACCAGGAAGCTCGTGTCCTGGCGGAACGGGACGGCGGTGTAGATGGACGCCGCCCCGGGCTCGTGCACGGGGGCGCGCGGTGCGGGCGTGAGGTCGGCACAGCGCTCGACCACGGCCCGCAGGTGCTCGGGCGTCGTCCCGCAGCAGCCGCCCACCACCGAGACCCCGAGCTCGGTGACGAAGCGGTGGTGGAACTCGGCCAGCTGGTTGGGGCTGAGGTCGTAGTGCATCTTGCCCTCGACCACCGAGGGGAGCCCGGCGTTGGGCAGACAGGACAGGGGCATGCGGGCGGCGGCGCTGAGGTGGCGGAGGTGCTCGTGCATCTCCGCCGGGCCGGTGGCGCAGTTGACGCCGAGGACGTCGGGGCGCATGGGGTCGAGGGCGGTGAGGGCGGCAGCGATCTCGGTGCCCGGCAGCATGCGACCGGTGAGCTCCACGGTGACCTGGACCTGGAGGGGGACGGTGCGCCCGGCGGCGGCCATGGCCCGCCGGCACGCCACGATGGCGGCCTTGGCCTGGAGCAGGTCGAACACCGTCTCGATCAACAGCAGGTCGACACCCCCGGTCAGCAACCCCCGGGCCTGGACCTCGTAGGCGTCGCGCAGCTCGGCGAAGCCGATGTTGCCGAGCGACGGGAACTTGGTGCCGGGGCCGATGGATCCGGCGACCCAGCGGGGACGGTCGGGGGTGGAGAAGTCGGCGGCCACGGAGCGGGCGATGCGGGCCGCCGTCTCGTTGAGCTCCTCGGTCCGGTCGGCGATCCCGTACTCGCTGAGAGGGACGGCGAAGGCTCCGAAGGAGTTGGTCTCGACCACGTCACAGCCCACCTCGAAGAACGACGCGTGCAGCTCGGCCACCACGTCGGGTCGGGTGGCGACGAGGATCTCGTTGCAGCCCTCCAGCGCCGGCCCCCCGAAGTCGTCGGGGCCCAGCTCCCGCAACTGGAGGTTGGTGCCGACGGCCCCGTCGAACACGACCACCCGCTCGCGTGCGGCTCCGAGGAAGTCCATGGCCGCAAGGGTACTGACCGGCCTCGTGCCGGGAGAGGGCCCGGGACCCGGCCGCCGACGGCGCATGGCCTCGCCGGTAGGGTCGCGACGGAAACCAGCTCCTTGGGAGGACCCATGCCCCTCACCGTCACCGCCGCCCCCGACCTGCCCGACGGTGTCGAGGTGGTCGGCATCCCCGTGGCCGAAGGGCTCACCGTCCAGGGTGACGCCCATGGCGTCGAGCCGGGGCAACTCGAGGTCCGGGGCTTCGAGGCCAAGGTGGGCGGAACCACCACCCTGCCGGGGCGGGGCGACGCCACGGTGGTGGCCGTGGGCGTGGGGCCGGCCGCCGACGTCGGCCCCGACGTGCTCCGTCGGGCGGCGGCGGCCCTGGTGCGGGCCGCCTGGAAGCGGGGCTCGATGGCCAGCACCCTGCTCGACGCCGTGCCCGATGGCGGCGACCGGGCGGCGGCGGCGCAGGCGGCGGCCGAGGGGGCGGCGCTGGCCGCCTACCGCTTCACCCGTTACAAGTCCGACCCCGACCCGTGCCGCCTCGACGGCGTGGTGCTCGTCACCCCCGATGCCGTCGCCCTGGAGGAGCCCCTGCGGCGGGCGGCCACGGTGGTGGAGGCGGTGGAGCTGGCCCGTGACCTGGTCAACGAGCCGGGTGGCTCCCTCAGCCCCTCGGAGCTGGCCGACCGGGCTCGACGGGCGGCGGAGGCGGCCGGCCTGGGCGTCGAGGTGCTCGACGAGGTGGCGGCGTCCGAGCTCGGGCTCGGGGGCCTGTTGGGTGTGGCCGCCGGTTCGCACGAGCCCCCGCGCCTGATCAAGCTGACCTACGACCCCCCCGGGGCGCAGGCCACCGTGGCCCTCGTGGGCAAGGGCATCACCTTCGACTCCGGCGGGCTGTCCATCAAGACGGCCGAGGGCATGATGACGATGAAGACCGACATGGGCGGAGGTGCCGCGGTCATCGCCGCCATGGCGGCGCTGCCGGCACTGGCGCCGCCGGTGAAGGTGCTCGGCTTCGTCCCCGCCACCGAGAACATGCCGGGAGGCCGGGCCACCAGGCCGGGTGACGTGCTGCGGACCCGCAACGGCACGACCGTCGAGGTGCTCAACACCGACGCCGAAGGCCGCTTGGTTCTGGCCGACGGCCTGGCCCTGGCCGTGGAGGAGGAGCCGGACGCCATCGTCGACCTGGCCACGTTGACCGGGGCCTGCATCACCGCCCTCGGGGACAAGATCATGGGGTTGATGGGCAACGACGACGGTCTCGTCGACCAGGTGCGGTCGGCGGCGGAGCGGGCCGGCGAGCCGGCGTGGCCCCTCCCGCTGCCCAAGGCCTATCGCAAGCAGCTCGACTCCGAGGTCGCCGACCTGAAGAACATCGGTGGCCGCTCGGCCGGCGCCCTCACCGCCGGGCTGTTCCTCCAGGAGTTCGTGGGCGAGGTGCCCTGGGTCCACCTCGACATCGCCGGCCCGGCCCGCGCCGACGAGGACGAGGGACCGGTGGCCAAGGGAGCCACCGGCGTCGGGGTGCGCACGCTGCTGGAGCTCCTGGCCGGCGCCGAGCGTTTCCGGCCGCCGGGGGGCGGGGAGAACTTGCCCCAGTAGAGCCGCCGTGGAAAGGAACGCGCCATGCCCGTCAATGAGCCGATTCCCGAGGAGGACGTCGACACACCGCAGCAGCGGGACCAGAAGTGGACGGCCCCGGAGCCGACTGGGCCTCGCGGCGAGGAGCCGCTGCGCCACGACGTCGAGCCGGTCGAGCCGCTCGAGAACCCGGCGCAGGACAAGCTGGAGGACCTGAAGTCCCACCCCCACTCCGACGCCCAGGACACCACTGACACCCAGGGTGAGCCCGGTCCGCTCGGCGGGATGCCCAAGACGGGTAGTGGCGACCAGGACCCCATGAGCAGCGCCCAGGGCTCGGGCTCCGAGTAGACGCATCCCTACCGCCGGCCGTGACTGATCACCTCTGACCACCGGCACTTCCCACTGAGCGCCTAAGACCGACGTGGCCGGCGGCGGGTTATCACTGCGGCACCTGGCTGCCTCGTCACGCCGGTTGGCGCCCGGGGCCTTCGGAGCTGCCGGCGTAGCGGCCCTCGGCGTCTACGCCGGCCAGGCGGCGAAGTACCGCCGTCACGCCCGCCGGTTCCTCGAGCTGTCCGAACCGGCGGTTCCAGGCACCGCCGCCTTCTCGCGCTGGGTGGAAGGCGCGTGTGCCGCTCCCCTCCGGGAGGGCAATCGGGTGTCGGTGCTGCGCAACGGCGAGGAGATCGCGCCGTCCATGATCGACGCCATCGCCGGCGCCCGGCGCTCGGTCGACCTGTCCAACTACATCCTGTGGTCCGGGCCCATGGCCCGGGACTTCGTCGACGCCCTGGCCGTTGCCGCCCGGGCCGGGGTGGAGGTCAACGTGCTCCTCGACGCCTGGGGCTCGGCCAAGCGCAACGCCGAGCTGGCCGCCGACCTGGAGCGAGCGGGAGTGGCCCTGGCCTGGTTCCGGCCGCCGCGCTGGTACCAGCTCGACCAGTTCAACAACCGCATGCACCGGCGGGTGCTCGTTGTCGACGGCACGGTGGGCTTCACCGGTGGGTTCGGGATGGCCGACGAGTGGATGGGCGATGCCGAGGGAGTCGGACGCTGGCGGGACACGCACCTGCGGTTGGAAGGCCCGGTGGTGCGCGACCTGGCCGGGGCCTTCCTCGACAACTGGGTCGACACCACGTCCCGGGTGCTGGCCCCGCCACTTCCCCGAGCTGGGCTCACTGCCCGATGGGGTCCCGGTGCAGCTCAGCCGGAGCTCACCAGGGCACGGTCCCGCCGCCGCCGAGCTTCTCTTCCTCGCCGCTGTGCTCGGTGCTCAGGAGCGCCTGTGGATCACCACCGCCTACTTCGCCCCCCGCCGCGGCGTGGCCGAGGCGCTGGCGGCGGCTGCTCGCCGCGGCGTCGACGTCCGCCTCGCGACGCTCGGTGGCCGACCGGGCGTGCGAGGCTGTCTGCGGCTGCTTCCGCCACTCTTTGTAGCCGGTCGTTCACCCCCTGAGCTCTACGGGTAAGGAACTGGCCTCTACGACAAAAGGAGGCTCCGCATGGGGCTCGTGGTTCTGCTGTTGGTCCTCGCCCTGCTCTTCGGGGGCGTCGGTCTGTTCGTCGAGGGCCTCAAGTGGCTCCTCATCATCGCCCTCGTCCTGTTCGTGGTCGGGGCGGTCAGCGGGTCCCGGCTGGGCGGGCGGACCCGCATGTAGCGCCAGCCGAGGTCGCCCAGTCCCCACGGCGGCGTCCGCCGGCCCGGTGCCCCACAACGGCGCCGGGCCGGCGTGGAGGCTGCGCTCACGCAGCAGCGGGACCGTCGCCGGCGGAGGGGTCGTTGGTGCGGGCCGCGGCCAGCGCGGCGACGTGTCGTTCCCACGCCCACTGCGCCGACTCCTGGCTCAGGGCCGGGTGGAAGTTCCAACGCAGGAGCTGGCGTTCGGTGGCCTCGAGGTCCTCTCCGAGCTCCAACAGCGACAGCGCCAGTCGCCGTGACCGGCGCCGCAGCTTCTCGACCGGCGGCGTGTGCAGCTCGCTCTCCTGCCACTGCTGATGCTCTGCCTGCACGGCCTCGGGGAGCCGGGCCAGCTGGCGCCGGTTGAGCGGCGGCAGCTTGCGGCGAACCCGCAGCACGCCTTCGTCCTCGGCCAGCGCCAGCTGGAACTGGCAGCACCGGGAGAGCGCTCGGACGAAGGGTGAGCTGCGGCCCTCGCCTCCCAGCCCCAGCGAGCGAGCGGTGTCGGCCAGGGGCAGGTCGAAGCCGGCGGGTTCGGCCTCGAGCTGGGCCGCCAGCCGGCGCAGGAGCCAGGTGGTGGACGGGCCCAGCACGCCCAGCCAGAACCGCTCGACGTACGCCGAGCGCGGGTCGTGGCCCAGGCGGTCGATGACGGGATCGGGCCAGGGCCGGATGTGGAGGCTGGCGGCGGGCAACGAGGGCAAGGCAGCGGCGGGCATCGGCGTTCCTTCCAGCGGGAGCGGTGCAGAATGTGGTGGGGGAAGGCTCGAAGGATCTCAGGGCGTTCCATGTACCTGTGTGCGTTCGGTGACTTTGGCACGGCGTCCGGGCGGCGGTCAAGGGGCGACGACGCCATCCTGGTCACGTGACGGACGACGAGCTGCTCGTGGCCCGGGCCCGCCGGTGGGTCGACGAGGCCGAGCGGGTGGTGGCGCTGACCGGCGCCGGCATCTCCACCGACTCGGGCATCCCCGACTTCCGCGGGCCGCAGGGCGTGTGGACCAAGGACCCGGCCGCCGAGCGGTCGTCGCACATCTCGGCCTACCTGGCCGACCCCGACGTGCGCCGGCGCACCTGGCAGGCCCGGCTGCACTCGCCGGCGTGGCAGGCCCGGCCCAATCCCGGCCATCTCGCCCTGGTCGACCTGGAGCGCCGGGGCAAGCTCGACGTCCTCGTCACCCAGAACATCGACGGGCTGCACCAGTTGGCCGGCAGCGACCCCGGGCGGGTGCTCGAGGTCCACGGCACCCTCCGCCGCTACGCCTGCCTGTCGTGCGGGGCCGGTGGTCCCATGGAGGTCGTGCTCGAGCGACTGCGGGACGGGGAGGACGACCCCGCCTGCACCGAGGCAGGCTGCGGGGGGATCCTGAAGTCGGCCACCGTCTCGTTCGGCCAGCCGCTGCCCGCCGGCGTGCTCGATGCGGCGTTCGACGCCGTGCAGGGCTGCGACGTGCTGCTGGCGGTGGGCACCAGCCTGGCCGTCCAGCCCGTCGCCTCGGCCGTCCCCCTGGCGTTGCGGGCCGGCGCCAGGGTCGTGGTGATCAACGCCTCGCCCACGCCCTACGACGAGGTGGTCGACGCCGTGGTCCCCGGGCCCATCAGCGAGGTGCTGCCCGTCATCGTGGGGTCGTCATCCCCCGGACCGGCGGCTGCTCCCGATGGCGAAAGCCGACCTGGCACGTAGACTTTTGCCCATGCCGAGCTTCAGAGAGCTGCTCAGCTCCACCAAGGAGCGCATCCGAGAGGTCGACACCGCCGGCGCCGAGGAGGCCATCGGCCGGGGCGCGGTCGTGCTCGACGTGCGGGAGCCCGACGAGTACGAGCAGGGTGCCCTGCCCGGTGCGGTGCACATCCCCCGGGGGCACCTGGAGAGCCAGATCGAGAACCGGGTGCTCGATCGCGACGCGCCCATCGTGGTGCACTGCGCCGGCGGGACCCGCTCGGCCTTCGCCGCCGAGACGCTCGCCCAGCTCGGCTACACCGACGTGGTCTCCATGGCGGGGGGCTTCAACAAGTGGAAGGACGAGGGGCGAGCCTGGAGCGTCCCTCGGGTCCTCTCCGCCGAGCAGCGCAACCGCTACCAGCGGCACCTGCTCCTGCCCGAGGTGGGAGAGGCCGGCCAGCAGCGACTGCTCGACGCCAAGGTGCTCCTGCTCGGCGCCGGCGGCCTGGGCTCGCCGGCGGCGCTGTACCTGGCCGCCGCCGGCGTGGGAACGCTCGGCATCGTGGACATGGACGTGGTCGACGAGTCGAACCTGCAGCGCCAGATCCTCCACAACCTCGACCGGATCGGCGAGCGCAAGGTCGACTCGGCCAAGAAGACGCTGACCGCCATCAACCCCGACGTCGACGTGGTGGCCCACGACGTGCGCCTGGGGGCCGACAACGTCCTCGACGTGTTCCGGGGCTACGACGTGATCGTCGACGGCACCGACAACTTCCCCACCCGCTACCTGGTCAACGACGCGTCCCTGAAGCTGCGCATCCCCGTGGTGCACGGGTCGATCTTCCGCTTCGAGGGCCAGGCCACGGTGTTCCATCCCTACCTGGGCCCGTGCTACCGCTGCCTGTTCCCCCAACCGCCTCCGGCCGAGCTGGCGCCGTCGTGCGCCGAGGCCGGCGTGCTGGGCGTGCTCCCCGGCATCATCGGCTCGATCCAGGCCATGGAGGCCATCAAGCTGGTCCTCGACCTGGGCGAGACCCTCACCGGCAGGATCCTGACCTACGACGCCATGGACGAGAGCTT
Source organism: Actinomycetota bacterium (assembly GCA_019347915.1). Taxonomy (GTDB): domain Bacteria; phylum Actinomycetota; class Acidimicrobiia; order Acidimicrobiales; family CADCSY01; genus JAHWJR01. Next base: position 24,616 of record JAHWKL010000014.1, on the reverse strand, counting down.
CCGCACCCTGCGTTCGCGCCGCGACGAGGACTGCCCGGCGTGCAGCATCGACCCCGACGACCTCGTCATCGCCGAGTACGACGAGCTGTGCATGCCCCACCCACGGTCCTGAGGGCGGCGGCGGTTGCCGCAGCCGGCGTCGGGGGTGGCGGCTGGCGTGAGGGGTAGCGTGACGAGGTGACGGTGCGGTTCGTGATCATCGGAGGTGGGCCGGCGGGGCACACCGCCGCCACCCACGCCGCCCGGCTCGGCGCCGAGGTGACCCTGGTTGAGCGCGACCTGCTGGGCGGTGCCGCCCACCTGCTCGACTGCATCCCGTCCAAGGCCATGATCGCCACCGGGGCGGCCATGGCCTTGACCCGCCGAGCCGGGGGCATGGGGTTGGAGCACCTCGACGCCGTGCTCGACTTCCAGGCGGTGCGGGCCCGCAACGACGCCATCGTCGGCCGCCTCAACGCTTCGGTCCGCACCCTGCTCGAGAGCCAGGGCGTGCGCCTGCTGCACGGCACCGGTCGGATGAAGGGGCCGCACCAGGTGGTGGTCGACACCGCCGACGAGGTCGTCGAGCTGGAGGCCGACGCCGTGCTCGTCGCCACCGGCAGCCGGCCCCGCGTCCCGCCGTGGGCCGAGGTCGACGGCGTCCGCGTCCTCACCACCCGCGACGCCTACCCCCCGCCCGAGGTCCCCGAGCACCTGGCCGTCATCGGCTCGGGGGTGACCGGCGTGGAGTTCGTGCACATGTTCGCCTCGTTCGGCTCCCGGGTGAGCCTGGTGGTCAGCCGCCAGCAGGTGCTCCCGGGGAAGGACCCCGACGTGGCCGCCGCCCTGGAGGCCGACTTCCTGGCGCGGGGCGTGACCCTGGTCAAGGGGGCGCGGGCCGAGGGCATCGACCGCACCGAGGACGGCGTGACCGTGCGCTGCGACGACGGGCGGCGCATCGCCGCCAGTCACGCCCTGCTGGCCATCGGGTCGGTACCCAACAGCGAGGGCCTCGGTCTCGACGCCGCCGGGGTGGAGACCGATCGGGGGTTCGTCCCGGTGAACCACCACTGCCAGTCGAACGTCGGCCACGTCTACGCCGCCGGCGACGTGTCCGGGAAGCTGCCGCTGTCGTCGGTGGCCTCCATGCAGGGACGCAAGATCGCCGAGCACGTGATGGGCCTGCACACCCTGTCCCACCGGCACCTGGCCTACGACAAGGCGGCCTCGGCCATCTTCACCGAGCCCGAGATCGCCGACGTGGGTCTGGCCGAGGTCGACGCCTTCGCCGATGGGCGCAAGATCCGGGTCACCAAGGTGCCCTTCGCGGCGTCGGCCCGGGCGCTCATCGACGGTGACGCCCGGGGGTTCGTGAAGATCGTCTCCGACCCGGCGACCGGCGTGGTGCTCGGCGGCTCGATCGTCGGGCGTAGCGCCTCGGAGCTCATCTCGGTCATCGCCCTGGCCGTCACCGCCGGCCTGCGGGTCACCGACATCGTCGAGAGCCTGATGGTGCACCCCTCCCTGGCCGAGGCCCTGGCCGACGCCGCCGAGTAGCTCCCCCGGGCCGTTCTGGCGGTGACAACGGTGCGGTTTCCGCACCGTTTCCGCCGCCAGAAGGGTGGCCGGGGTGGGTGGCCGGGGTGGGTGGCCGCCTGTCCGCCGCTACTCGATGACCATGACCACGTCGCCGGCGCTGACCGCCTGGCCGGCCTCGACGTCGAGGCGGGCCACCGTGCCCGCCTTGCCGGCGGAGATCTGGTTCTCCATCTTCATGGCTTCGAGCACGCAGACCGTCTGGTCGGCCTCGACCTCGTCGCCCTCGGCCACCAGCACGGTCACGATGGTGCCCTGCATGGGCACGGTGACCGAACCGTCGGCGCTGCCACCGCTGCCTGCGGCTGCGGTTGCGCCCGTTGCCGGCCGGGGCCGTGACCGGGGGGACGCAGCGGCGGGCTCGACGTCGGGGACCCACAGCGAGACCCGGAAGCGCCGGCCGTCGACCTCCACGTCGACGTCACGACGCACGCGCCCGGTGTCCTCGTCGCCGCCGCTCGGCGGCGCCACCACTGCCGGCTCCAGCCCCGACAGGTCGAGACGCTTCTCCAGCCAGCTCGTGGAGTGGGAGCCGGCGATGAACTCCGGGGCGGCCAGGACGGCCCGGTGAGCGGGCACGGTGGTGGCCACGCCCTCGACCACCAGCTCGTCGAGGGCCCGCTGCATGCGCCGCCGGGCCTCCTCGCGGTCGCGCCCCCACACCACCACCTTGCCGATCAGATTGTCGTAGTACTGGCTGACCTCGTCACCCGAGGCGTAGCCGGCGTCGAAGCGACAGAAGGGACCGCCGGGCTCGACCAGGCGGGTGATGCGCCCGGGGGAGGGCACGAAGCGCCCGCCGGCGGGATCCTCGGCGTTGATGCGGCACTCGATGGCGTGGCCCCGCAGCTCGATCTCGTCCTGGGTGAGCGACAGGGGCTCGCCGGCGGCCACCCGTAGCTGCTCGGCCACCAGGTCGATGCCGGTGACGGCCTCGGTGACGGGGTGCTCGACCTGGAGGCGGGCGTTCATCTCCAGGAAGAAGAACTCGTCGTCCTGCACGAGGAACTCCACCGTGCCGGCGTTGACGTACCCCGACGACAGGGTCAGGCGCACCGCCGCCTCGCCCATGCGCCGGCGGAGGTCGTCGGCCAGGCCGAAGGCCGGGCTCTCCTCCAGCAGCTTCTGGTGCCGGCGCTGCACCGAGCAGTCGCGCTCGCCCACCCACACCGCCGCCCCGTGGACGTCGGCCAGGACCTGCACCTCGACGTGGCGGGGCCAGGGGAGATAGCGCTCGACGTAGAGCTCCTCGCGCCCGAAGGAGGCCTCGGACTCCCGGCGGGCGGAGTCGACGGCCTCACCGGCCGTGGCCGGGCCGTCGAGCACCCGCAGGCCCCGGCCGCCCCCGCCGTGGGCCGCCTTGACCGCCACCGGCCACCCGTGGGCCTCGCCGAAGGCCACGACCTGGTCCACCGAGGTCACCGGCTGGTCCTGCCCCGGGACCGGCGCCACGCCGGCCGCCGCCGCCGCCCGCCGGGCGGCCAGCTTGTCGCCCATGACCTCGATGGCTTCTGCCGGCGGCCCGACGAAGGTGAGCCCGGCGGCGCGCACGGCCCGGGCGAAGTCGGCGCTCTCGGACAGGAAGCCGTAGCCGGGGTGGACGGCGTCGACGCCGGCGGCCCGGGCGGCGTCGATCACGGCGCCGGTGTCGAGGTAGCTCTCTGCCGGGGTGCGCCCGCCGAGGGACCGCACCTCGTCGGCCATGCGGACGTGGAGGGCGCTCTCGTCGAGATCGGAGTGGATCGCCACCGTGGCGATGCCCAGCTCCCGGCAGGTGCGGATGATCCGCACTGCGATCTCGCCCCGATTGGCGACCAGGACCTTCTCGAAGGGGGGAGGCGGAGCCGGAGGCATGGTCGTCCTATCGTTCCAGACCATGCTCCCCGAGGGGGAACCGGCCCGGTTCGGCGACGTCCGGAGGCGGGAGCGGACCGACTCCACCAACCGGGAGGTCCTCGACCTGGCCCGGGCCGGGGCGCCCGAGGGAGTGGTGGTGGTGGCCGACCACCAGAGCGCGGGCCGGGGGCGGAGGGGGCGGGCGTGGGTGGCCCCGCCGGGGACGGCGCTGATGGCGTCGGTCCTGCTGCGCCCGGTGATGGACCCCGGCTCGGCCCACCTGGCCGTCGCCTGTGTGGCCCTGGCCGCCGCCGAGGCCTGCGAGGAGGTGGCCGGGGTACGGCCGGCGCTGAAGTGGCCCAACGACCTGGTGGTCGACGACGACGACGCCGGCGGCAGCGGCAAGCTGGCTGGGATCCTGGCCGAGACGTTGGTGGACGGGAGCCGCCTCGACGCCGTGGTGGTGGGGATGGGCCTGAACCTGGTGCGCTCCCCGGCGCCCCCCGCCGGCGCCGTGTTCCTGGAGGATCTCGCCGGCGGCGCCGTCGACCGCGAGCAACTGCTGCGGGCGTGGCTCGACCGGCTCGACCGGCGCTACCCGTCGCTGGCGGGCCCGGCCGGGCGGCGGGCCCTGGTGGACGACTACCGCCGGTGCTGCGCCACCCTCGGCCGGCGGGTGCGGGTGGCGCTGGACGAGGGGACCCTCGAGGGGCGGGCGGTGGGCCTGACCGGCGCCGGTCACCTGGTGGTCGAGACCGCCGGCGGCCGCCACCAGGTCGGCGCCGGGGACGTGGTCCACCTGCGCACGGTCGCACCCGAGCCGCCGGGCCGGTAGCCCCCCCTCCTCGTTCTTTGTCGGCTCACCCACCGCCACGGTGGTTCATCCGACAAAGAACGAGGTGGGGGGGGCCGCTAGGGGTCGAGGTCGGCGGCGACGAGGTGGGCGAAGACGGCCTGGGCCGCCGCCGTCAGCGGTCCCGGCGCCAGGGGCAGGGGGTGGCCGTCGACGGTGGCGATGGGTTGGACCTCCCGGGTGGTCGAGGTGAGGAACGCCTCGTCGGCGCCGGCCAGGGCCGACAGTGGCAGGACGTGCTCGTCGACCCCGCACCGCTCGAGCACGAGCGCCCGGGTGACCCCGGCCAGGCACCCCGACGACAGCGGCGGGGTCAGGAGGCGCCCGCCCACGCCCACCACCACGTTGGTGCCGGTCCCCTCGCACAGCTCGCCCCGGGTGTTGGCGAACACCGCCTCGCCGGCGCCGGCCGCCGCCGCCCGGGCCAGGGCCACCACGTTCTCGGCGTAGGACGTCGTCTTGAGCCCGGCCACGGCCGCCCGCTCGTTGCGGGGCCAGGGCACCACGGCGACGTCGGCGGTGGGCGGCACGGGGTCGAGGGGCGCCACGGCGGCGATGACGGTCGGTGGACCGGGGCCCCGCCCGGAGCCGAGCGGCGCAGGGCCGGCGGTGACGGTGAGTCGCAAGCGGGCCTCGGCGAGCCCGGAGGCGGCCAGGACCTCGGCCAGCGCCCCCTCCAGCGTGGAGCGACCGGGAAGGGCCAGTCCCAGGCCGGCGGCCGAGTGGCCCAGGCGGTCGAGGTGCCGTCGCAGGGCGAACGGCGTCCCCCGGTAGACGCGCATCGTCTCGAACACGCCGTCGCCCACCACCACGCCGTGGTCGAAGGCCGAGACGGCGGCCTGGTCGGCGGGCAGGAGGCGACCGTTGACCCACACTGGCGGGGCGCTCACGGGGCGATCCTCACCGCCGCCTCGCCGCCACCGGCGTCGAGCTGGCCACCGCCAGCAGCCGGTGGGCCTTGAGCTCGGTCTCCTCCCACTCGGCGCCGGCCTCGGACGCCCAGGTGATGCCACCGCCGGTGCCCAGGTGCACCTGTCCCTCGTCGAACCAGAAGGTGCGGATGGCGACGTTGAGGTCACCCGTGCCGGCATCGCCGTCGACCCAGCCGACGGCGCCGCAGTAGGGGCCCCGGGGCACCGGCTCCAGGCGGGCGATGAGCTCGAGGGCGGCCACCTTGGGGGCGCCGGTCACCGAACCGGGAGGGAAGGTGGCGTCGAGCAGCTCGGGCCAGCCCACGCCCGGCCGCAGCCGCCCCCGCACCGTGCTGACCAGGTGGACGAGACCAGGGTGGTGCTCGGGATGGCACAGGCCGGGCACCGTGACCGACCCCCACTCGCACACCCGCCCGAGGTCGTTGCGGACCAGGTCGACGATCATCACGTTCTCGGCCCGGTCCTTGGCCGACAAGCTCCCGACGTCCGGGGCGGTCCCCTTGATGGGACGGGACTCCACCACCGCGCCGGAGCGGCGGAGGAAGCGCTCGGGGGACGCCGAGGCGATGTGGACGCCGTGCGCCGGCAGATGGACCACGGCGGCGTGGGGGGCGGGGTTGCCCCGGGCCAGGGCGTCGCCCAGCGACACCACGTCGGCACCGGCGGGCAGCGGGGCCGACAGCCGGCGGGTGAGGTTCACCTGGTGGGCGCCGCCGGCGGCGATGGCGGCCCGGATCGACTCCACGCCCCGTACGAAGTCGTCACGACCGAGGCTGGTGGACCAGTCGCCGGCGGCGGGCCCCCGCCAGCGTCCCATCGGCCCCGGGGCGAACGGCTGCCGCCGGGCGAAGCGGGCGCAGACCGGTGGACCGGCGAAGGGCACGGTCACCACCCAGAAGCCCCGGCCGTCCAGGGCGGACAGGTCCGAGGTGACGTCCAGCAGCCCGGTGGCGGCCCAGCCACCGACCACGGCGATGGGGGCGGCGACGTCGGCGGGCACGCTGCGATCCTACGATCGCCACCCGCCCGCACTCCCACGGAGGATGGCGAGGCGACCTGGGTGGGTCAGCGGGGAAGGGGCTGTGAGCGGCCGCCCTCGCTACCATGGCCCCGACATGGACGTCGCCGGTAGTGGCGCGCGCCTGCGCCGGACCTGGCCGCAGCGCCTTCTCATCACCTTCAACTGCTCGCTGATCGCCGTGTGCGTCCTTGCCGCCAGCATGGTCGGCTACTCGTACTACCGCTTCGGCAACATCCCCCGCGTCGCCCTGGGTGGTTCCCTCGCCGGCAAGGCCCCCGGCGCGCCGCAGAACTACCTGCTGGTCGGCAGCGACTCCCGGGCCTTCGTGGAGGACGACCGGGACCGGGAGTCCTTCGGCGGGGAGGGCGACGCCGGGCCGCAGAAGGCCGACACCATCCTCCTGGTCCGCATCGACCCCAAGACCGAGACGGCGGCCATGCTCTCGTTCCCCCGGGACCTGTGGGTGGAGATCGCCGGTACGGGCGAGCGCAACCGCATCAACACCGCCTTCCAGGACGGCGCGTCACAACTGGTGGAGACCATCCAGTCCAACTTCAACATCCCCATCCACCACTACGCCCAGGTCGACTTCGCCGGGTTCCGGGGCCTGGTCGACGCCGTGGGCGGGGTGGAGATGTACCTGCCGGCGCCCGTCCGGGACTACAGCGCCGCCGAGGGGAAGAACCCCAGCGGCCTGCACATCGAGGACACCGGTTGCGTCACCCTCGACGGCGAGCAGGCCCTGGCCTACGTGCGCAGCCGCCACTTCCAGCGGTTCATCGACGGCGGGTGGCAGGCCGACCCCACCGGCGACATCGGGCGCATCGGGCGCCAGCAGAGCTTCATCGCCAGCGCCGCCCGGGCGGCGCTGGCCAAGGGGCTGGTCAACCCGGCCAAGCTCAACGAGCTCATCGGCGTGGCCGAGCGCAACCTCACCCTCGACGAGGAGCTCGACCCCCAGGACCTCCTCCGGTTGGGCCAACGCTTCCGGTCGCTCGACCAGGGGGCGCTGCGCCGCTTCCGGCTGCCGACCGAGCCGGGGCGCACGGCGGGCGGCGCCGTCGTCGAGTACCTGAAGGAGGACGAGGCCGAGGAGATCTTCGACGTGTTCCGGGGCGTCGAGGGTGGGGGCGAGGTGGTGCAGCCCTCGTCGGTGACCGTCCAGGTCCTCAACGGCTCCGGACGCGAGGGTGAGGCCAGCGAGGCGGCGCTGGCCCTCTCCCAGGCGAGGTTCAACGTGGCCGGCGGGGTGGGCAATGCCAGCGCCACCAGCGCCACCACCGCCATCCGCTACGCCTTCGGGCAGCGGGCCCACGCCGAGCTGCTCGCCCGGTACCTGGAGGAGGAGCCGCGCCTCGAGGAGGACGCCCAGCTCAAGACGGTCGACGTGGCCCTGGTGACCGGGTCGGACTACACCGGCATCCTCGACTCCCCGCGCGACCCCGCTCCCACCCCGCCGGCACCGCCGCCGCCCGCCGGCGACCCCCCGGCGGGTGGCGCGCCCGCGCCCGACGAGGGCTCCGAGCCCGAGCTCGAGCCCGCGTGCTGACCGCAGGTACCGGACGCCGGCGCCGGCTCGGGCGTTGAGCGGGGGCCGGCTCGTCGGATCCGGGGGGAGTGGGGCCCACACCGCCACCAGCTCGCCGGCCATCTCCCGCCATCCCGACGTGGCCGTCGAGGAGCCGGCGAGCGACCAGCGGGAGCCCGTTCCCGAGGACCGTCGTCCCACTGGGTGGCGTTCCCCGGTGCTGGTCGTGGCCGGGTTGCTCGGCCTCACCGTGGTCTCCCTCCTGCTCAGCCTGCGGGGGATGGGCGTGTCGCTGTGGCTCGACGAGGGCCTCTCGGTCGGCATCGCCTCGCATCCGATCGCCGACATCCCCGGACTGCTGGCCCAGGACGGATCGCCGCCGCTCTACTACCTGCTGCTGCACGCCTGGATGGAGGCGTTCGGCCGTTCCGAGGAGGCGGTCCGGGGCCTGTCCCTGCTCTTCGGCCTGGTCACCGTGCCGGTCGCCTTCTGGCTGACCGGAACGCTGTTCGACCGGCGGACGGCGTGGGTCGCCGCCACCTTCGCCGCCACCAGCGGCTACCTCACCTACTACGGCCGGGAAGCGCGGATGTACAGCCTGCTGGCGCTGCTGGCCCTGGTGGCCGTGGTCGCCTTCGTGCACGTCGTCGTCCTCGGCCGGCGCCGCTGGCTTCCCCTTCTCGTGGCCGGTCTGGCCCTGGCCCTCTACACCCACAACTGGGCGCTGTACCTGGTGGTCGGCCTGGGGGTGGCCACGGTGTGGGCCGTCGTCACCGGCACCGACCGCCGGCGGACCCTCGTCGACGCGCTGGTCGCCTTCGGCGCGGTCGCCGTCCTCTACCTCCCGTGGGTCCCGACGCTGCTGTTCCAGGCCGCCCACACCAGCGCCCCGTGGTCCCAGCGCCCCGATCCCGCCTACCTGCTGGGCGCCCTCGGCTCGGTGTTGAGCGACCAGCGGGTGGTGGTGGCGCTCGTGCTGGTCGCCCTTCCGGCCGTGTTCGAGGTGGTCCGGCGGGGCCAGGACCGGGCCGCGGCCTCGACCGTCACCGCCCTCGCCGTGGTGCTGGCGGCCACGCTGCTCGCCGCCTGGGCGTCCTCGCAGCTCCGTCCGGCGTGGGCCAGCCGCTACTTCGGCTTGTTCCTGCCCCCGCTGCTCCTCCTCGCCGCCCTCGGGCTGGCCCGGGCGGGGAGGCGGGGGCTGGTCGCCTTGGCGCTGATCGTGGGATTCTGGGCGCAGCCGGTGGCCGCGTCGTTCTTCCCGGAGCGGGAGCTGCCTCAGAAGAGCAACGTCCGGCGGGCCACCTCGGTGGTCGCTCCGGTCCTCCGGGACGGCGACCTGGTGGTCTCGGTGCACATGGAGCACGTGCCCCTGCTCCGCTACTACCTCGGGCCCGAACTGCGGTACGCCGACCCCACCGGGCTGGTGGCCGACCCCGCCATCGCCGACTGGCGCGACGCCGTCGAGCGCCTGGAGTCGGCTGAGCCCCGCGCGGGGCTCCTGCCACTGGTGGCCGAGCTCCCCACCGGCGGCCACGTGGCCCTGGTGTGCCCCCGCTACGACGTCGACCCGGAGGACCTCCGGTGGTTCCAGATCATGGACCGCAACTGTGCGGCGTGGCGGACGGCGCTCGACGCCGAGCCGTCGCTCGACCCGCTGCTGGGCCCCGTGGCCCCACCCCCACTGAGGTCGCCGGGCGCCTCCGTCTCCATCCGGGTCTACGAGAAGACCTGATGCCGTGGCGGCACCGGACCGCCCCACCGCCCCGCTCGGGGAGCGGCCATGGAGGCGGACGCCCGCTCACGGCCTAACGTGTTCCCGGTGACCGCCACTGTCGCCGTCATCGGCACCGGCTACGTCGGCCTGACCACCGGCGCCTACCTCGCCCACCTCGGCCATACGGTCGTGTGCGCCGACGTGGTGCCCGAGAAGGTCGAGCGCCTCAGCCGGGGAGAGGTGCCCATCCTGGAGGCGGGGCTCGACGACCTCGTCCTCGAAGGCCTCCACGCCGGCCGGCTGTCGTTCGTCCTCGGGGCCGCCGCCGCCGTGGCCGAGGCCGAGTTCGTCTTCTTGTGCGTGCCCACGCCCCAGGGCGAGGACGGTTCCGCCGACCTCACCTACCTCCGTCGGGCGGTCGAGGAGATCGCTCCCGCACTGCAGGTGGAGTGCATCGTCATCAACAAGTCGACCGTCCCGGTGGGCTCCACCCGGGTGGTGGAGTGGGCCCTGGGTCGGGACGACGTGTTCGTGGTGTCCAACCCCGAGTTCCTTCGCGAGGGCTCGGCGGTGCACGACTGCCTCCATCCCGACCGCATCGTCATCGGCAGCGAGGACCAGGCCGCGGCCATGCGGGTGGCCACGCTGTTCGAGGCCCTGCGGGCACCGCTGGTGATCACCGACCCGGCGTCGGCGGAGACCATCAAGTACGCCTCCAACGCCTTTCTCGCCACCAAGGTCAGCTTCGTCAACGCCTTGGCCAACGTGTGCGAAGCAGTGGGTGCCGACGTGCGCGAGGTGGTGCTGGGCATGGGGTACGACCCGCGCATCGGGTTCGAGTTCCTCCGGCCCGGCCCCGGCTGGGGGGGTTCGTGCTTCCCCAAGGACACGCGGGCGATGGTGCGCATCGCCGAGGACGCCGGGTACGACTTCGATCTCCTGCGAGGCGTCATCGCCGTCAACGACGAGCAGTACGAGCGCATGGCCGACAAGGTGGAGGGCATGGCCGGGGGCTCGCTGGACGGCACGGTGGTGGCCGCCTGGGGCCTGACGTTCAAGGCCCGGACCGACGACCTGCGGGACTCCCCGGCCATCGAGGTCATCCGGCGTCTGCGCCGGCGTGGGGCCCGTGTGCGCGCCTACGACCCGGCGGTCGAGCACCACGCCGCCGGCGGCGCCCCCCAACTGGAGGGCATCGAGGTGGCCGCCGACCCCTACGCCGCCTGCGACGAAGCCGACGTTCTGGTCCTGCTCACCGAGTGGGACGAGTTCCGATGGGTCGACTTCGACAAGGTTGCCGCCGTCATGCGGACGCCGAGGGTCGTTGACACCCGCAACCTGCTGGAGGCCCCGGTGCTGCGCCGGCACGGCTTCGACTACGCCGGCTTGGGGCGCCGGTGACGGGGCGTCGCCGGCGAGTGGTGGTGACCGGCGGAGCCGGGTTCCTGGGCTCCCACCTGTGTGACCGCCTGCTCGAGCGGGGTGACGAGGTGGTGGCCATCGACAACCTGGCCACCGGTCGGCTGTCCAACATCGAGCACCTCTTCGGCGTCGACGGCTTCACCTTCGTCCGCCACGACGTGAGCGCCTACGTGTGGGTCCCGGGAAGGGTCGACGCCGTTCTGCACTTCGCCAGCCCGGCCTCGCCCAAGGACTACCTGGAGCTTCCCATCCAGACCCTGAAGGTCGGCAGCCTCGGCACCCACAACACCCTGGGCCTGGCCAAGGACAAGGGCGCCCGCTACCTGCTGGCCTCCACCAGCGAGGTCTACGGCGATCCCCAGGTCCACCCGCAACCCGAGGAGTACTGGGGCCACGTCAACCCGGTGGGCCCCCGGGGGGTCTACGACGAGGCCAAGCGCTTCGGCGAGGCCATGGCCATGGCCTACCACCGGGCCCACGGGCTCGACGTGCGCATCGCCCGCATTTTCAACTCCATCCTCGCCGACGAGCAGGTGCTCTACGACGACGGGTGCGAACTGCGGCGCGAGCCGGCCGGTCGTCTGGCCGAACGGCTCGGCGGGAGGATCGACCTCACCGGGTTCTCCGTGCCCAGCTTCGACACCGGAGGACGGATCGGCGTCAGCGACGCCACCGCCTTCATCGGACATCCTCCCGCCGGCCGGTGCTTCCAGGTCCAGACGGCGTATGGACGCACCATCAAGGTCACCGGCGATCACAGCCTCTTCGTGGAAGGCGAGGACGGGCGACCTGAGCCCCGCCCGGTACGGGAGCTGCGGGTCGGTGACTGCATCGCCGTTGCCGGCAGGGTCGAGGTGCCGGTACGCGACCGGGCGGTCGTTCGGATGGCCGAGGTGTGGGACTGGGCCGGAAACGACCCCTGGACCCTTTTCGTGCGGGCGGCTGGCCTGGGTGAGCTCGCGTGGTCGCGGCGCAGGGAGGTCTTCGGCGCCATCGCCCAGGGCTGCCGGCCGGAGTCGAACGTCTGGCGGAACGTGGTGTGGACCCAGATCCGCAGGATGCGGGAGCGCGACCAGATGCCGCTGGCCGTGCTCCGAAGGCTCGGTATCCCCATCCCACCGGGGGCGAGCGTCCGGCGACGTGTGAGGGGCCATTCGGCGGAGCTTCCAGAGATCATCGAGTTGAGCGACGAGATGCTCTGGTTGCTGGGCCTGTACGTGGCTGAGGGTTGCCGGCAGGAGGCGCTGCCCAAGACGTCGTACGTCACGATCTCTTGTGACCAGGACACTCTTGACCGAGCGACGAAGATCTTCGAACGAGAGCTCGGGCTTCACGTCTGCCGATCGGAAGGTCGCCTTGGCGCGTCGGCGCCGGCCATCTTCGTGCACTCTCGCCTCTTGCTCATGTTGCTCGATCGGCTCGGGTTCGATGACGGAGCGAAGCGAATCCCCGGCTGGGTCCTCGGGCTGCCGCTTTCCCGTCTCAAGTGGTTCCTCGAGGGCTACCGAGTGGGTGACGGCGTCCACTCGGGCAAGAAGCTTGCCGAGGGGATCCGCCACGAGTTCTCCACCACCTCGGAGGACCTCAAGGACGATCTCGTCGTGGCACTGGCCCGCTTCGGCCTCGTGCCCTCGGTGGGACGCTACGAGACGACGATGCGCCACAAGACCGGGGACCGGCTCTACCCGTTCTGGCGCCTCACCCTTGCGCGGGTCGCGCCCTGGAGCCCCTTGGAGTGGGACCGAGGGGTGGATCAGGCGCTGAACGCTCGCCGGACCGGCGACCTCATCTGGGCGAGGGTGAAGCGCGTCGATGAGATCGAAGCGACGCCGATGGTCTACGACTTCAGCGTTCCCGGCCGCGAGAACTTCTGGGCTGGGGTAGGCATCATGGCGCACAACACGTTCGGCCCTCGCATTCGCCCCGCCGACGGCAGGGTGGTGGCCAACTTCGTGGTCCAGGCGCTCGAGGGCAAGCCCCTCACCGTCTACGGCGACGGCACCCAGACCCGCAGCTTCTGCTACGTCGACGACCTGATCAGGGGGCTCCTCGCCCTGCTCGACTCCGGCCACGTGGGCCCGGTCAACATCGGCAACCCAGTCGAGCACACCGTCACGGAGCTGGCCGAGCTCGTCCTGGAGGTGACCGGCTCCTCGTCGTCGGTCGTGTTCGAGCCCCTCCCCGTCGACGACCCGACGCAGCGCCGGCCCGACATCGCCCTGGCCCGCCGTGTGCTCGGCTGGGAACCGGAGGTGTCGTTGCGGGAGGGCCTGGCACGCACCGCCTGCTGGCTGGGGGCAACGGCGACGTGACGAGCGGAAGCCACCCGGCTCCGGTGGCGGCGGTGATCGTCAGCTACAACGTGCGTGACCTTCTGCTGCAGTGCATCGACAGCCTCCGGGCCGACGGCGTGGAGGACATCGTGGTGGTCGACAACGACTCCGGCGACGGATCCGCAGAGGCGGCCCGCCGGCACGATCCCGGCGTCGACGTGCTGGCCCTCCCGGTCAACGTCGGCTTCGGTGCCGGCGCCAACCGGGGGGTCACCCGCACCTCGACGCCCTACGTCGCCGTCATGAACCCCGACGTGGTCGTGCAACCGGGCTCGACCAAGACCCTGGTCGAGGCGCTCGAGCGTGACCCGGAGCTGGCGGTGGTGGGCCCGCGGATCGAGACGCCCGACGGCACCTTGTACCCCTCGGCCCGCACCTTCCCCGACCTGGTCGACGCCGCCGGCCACGCCTTCCTCCACTTCGTGTGGCCGGGCAACCGGTTCAGCCGCCGGTACCGCATGCTCGACTGGGACCACGACGGGCCCGCCGCCGTCGACTGGGTGGCCGGGACGCACCTGGTCGCCCGCCGCACCGCCTGGGAAGAGGTGGGAGGGTTCGACGAGGGCTTCTTCATGTACCTGGAGGACGTCGACCTGTGCTGGCGGCTGCGCCAGAAGGGCTGGCGCACGGGCTACGAGCCGGCCGCGGTGGTCACTCACGCCATCGGCCGCTCCACCGACCAGACCCCGTACCGCATGATCGCCGCCCACCACCGGTCGCTGTGGCGCTTCGCCACCAAGACCGCGACCGGGTCGCGGCGGCTCTGGCTGCCGGTCATCGGCGTGGCCCTGGCCGTGCGCACGGTGCTGGCGTGGGTGCAGCGGGTGGCGCGGGGTCGTCCCCACGCCGCCGTGTGACTGCGCAACGTTCGAGGGTGCTCCCGGCGCCGGTCGCGGCCGCCCGGGCGAACGTCGTTACAGTGGACCGGCCATGGGCAGGGCATCCTCCAAGAAGCAGGTGTCGCGAGCGGCGCGAGCGGCGGGGCGCGACAAGAAGTCGCGCAACCTCGCCTGGCCGTTGGCCCTGGCCGCCGTGGTCATCCTCGGATCGGTGCTGATCTTCCTGTCCCGGCCCGAGCCGTCGGAGGCCGAACCTCCGAGGCTCGGTGACCACTGGCACGCCGCCTACGGCCTGTACGTGTGCGGCGAGTTCCTGCCGCCCCTGGCCGACGCTCGCGAGGATGCCAGCGGCATCCACACCCACCAGGACGGCCTGATCCACATCCATCCCTTCAGCACCCGTTACACCGGTGAGGGCGCCAACCTCGAGGCCTTCGCCCGCCAGGTGGGGCTGGAGCTCAGCGACGACGGGTTCGAGTTGCCTGATGGCCGTGCCTTCCGCAACGGCGACGACTGCGGGGGCGAGCCCGGGGTGGTGCAGGTCAAGGTCTGGGAGAGCGCCGCCGATCCCGATGGGCGCCTGCTGGAGAGCGAGGTCGCCCAGTTCGCGCCGCCCGAGAGCTCGCTGGTGACCATCGCCTTCGCCCCCGAGGGTGCCGAGATCCCCAAGCCGCCGTCGGCCGGGACGGTTCCCGGCGACGTGCCCGGAGCGGCGCCGGTGGGCGGAGGCCCCGTTCCCGGGGCTGAGGCGCCGGCGCCTCCGGGCGTCGAGGGCGACGGCGGCGCGGGGGAAGAGGCTCCGGGCGTGGAGACCGCCCCACAGGGCGATCCCACGGCCACGACCGCCCCGGGGGGCGATCCCACGGCCACGACCGCCCCGTGAGGGCGGTCGTTCTCGTCGGCGGCCTCGGGACCCGCCTGCGCCCGCTCACGCTGTCCACGCCCAAGCAGATGCTGCCGGTGGCGGGTCGGCCCATGATCGAGCGGGTCGTGGCCCACCTCGCCGCCCACGGGGTGGACGAGGTGGTGTTGTCGCTGGGTTACCGGCCCGACGCCTTCCGCCGGGCCTACCCGGACGCCACCTGCGCCGGCGTGCGCCTGGTCTACGCGGTGGAGCCGGAGCCGCTCGACACCGCCGGCGCCATCGGTTTCGCCGCCCGCTCGGCCGGCATCGAGGAACGCTTCCTGGTGGTCAACGGCGACGTGCTCACCGACATCGACCTCAGCGCCCTGATGGCCTTCCACGAGCGGGTCGGCGCCTCCGGCACCGTGCAGCTGACCCCGGTCGACGACCCGTCCTCGTTCGGGGTGGTGGCCACCGACGACGACGGTCGGGTGCAGGCGTTCGTCGAGAAGCCGGCGCCCGGGGAGGCGCCGTCCAACCTGATCAGTGCCGGCTTCTACGTGCTCGAGCCCGAGGTGCTCGACCGCATCCCCGAGGGCGGGCGGGTCAACGTCGAGCGGGAGGTCTTCCCCGGCATGGTCGACGACGGCGTGCTGTGGGCCCGGGCCGAGGAGGCGTGGTGGGTCGACGTGGGCACCCCCGACCGCTACCTGCAGGCCTCCCTCGACCTCCTCGACCGTGAGCCGCCGCCCTCGGTGGTGCGCAGCGTCGACGCCGTGGTGGCCACCAGCGCCGTCGTGCGGCGTTCGGTGCTGGGCCCCGGTGCCCGGGTGGGGCCACGGGCCGTGGTGGAGGACTCCCTGGTCTTCGCCCGCGGGGTGGTGGAGGCCGACGCAGTGGTGCGCAGGTCGGTCGTCGGGTCTGCGGCCGTGGTCGGCCGCGGCGCGGTGGTGGGCGACGTGTCGGTGCTGGGCAACGGCACCGAGGTGGCCGACGGCGCCGAGCTCGCCGGGGTGCTGGTCCCCGGGCCCGAATCGTGGTGACGGCGGGCACGGGGCCCGCCGGCCGGCGCCGGCGCCGGGGCGGCGGCTGGTGAAGGCGCTGGTCACCGGGGGGGCGGGGTTCATCGGCTCCACCCTCGTCGACCGCCTGCTGGCCGAGGGCCACGCCGTCGACGTCGTCGACAACCTGTCGACCGGGTCGTTGGCCAACCTGGCCGAGGCCCGTGCCGACCGCGACCACGACCTGCGGGTGCACCAGCTCGACGTTCGCTCGCCGGCGGTGGTCGAGCTCATCGGGCACCGGCGTCCCGACGTCGTGTTCCACCTGGCCGCCCAGGCCGACGTGCGGGTGTCGGTCGCCGATCCGCTCCTCGACGCCCAGGTCAACGTGGTGGGCAGCCTCAACGTGATGGAGGGGGCGCGGGCGGCGGGTTGCCGCAAGGTGGTGTTCGCCTCCAGCGGCGGCACCATCTACGGCGATCCGGACCCGGCCGACCTGCCGGTGACCGAGTCGCATCCCCAGCAGCCGCTGTCCCCCTACGGGGTGGCCAAGAAGGCGGTGGGGGACTACCTGTACGCCTACCGGGCGCTGCACGGGCTGGAGTTCGTCGTGCTCGCCCTGGCCAACGTCTACGGGCCCCGCCAGGACCCCCACGGCGAGGCCGGCGTGGTGGCCATCTTCGCCGGCCGGTTGCTGGCCGGCGAGGTCTGCACCGTCTACGGCGACGGACGCCAGACGCGCGACTTCGTCTACGTCGACGACGTGGTCGACGCCTTCGCCCGCGCCGCCGACCGGGGCAGCGGCCTGGTGTGCAACATCGGCACCGGCGTCGAGACGTCGGTGCTGCGCCTGCACCAGCTCATGGCCGGCGCCGCCGGCGTGCCCCAGGCGGCGGTCTCGTTCGCCCCTGCCCGGCCCGGGGAGCTGGCCCGGTCCGCCCTCGACCCCACCCGTGCCCGCCTGCACCTCGGGTGGGCCCCCTGGACGAGCATGGAAGAGGGAGCCGACGCCGTCCTGCGGTGGTTCGCCGCCAGTCGCTGAACCGAGGGGGGGTGCGCCCGGTCGAGGCCCGCCTGGACCCCACGGCCGGGCACCAGGCCCGGAAGGCCCATGCGTCAGCGACGCTGCGGAGTCCGCCAGGCGGAGCAGCCGACGACGCCGGTGCGGCTCCGTGCGAACGGGCGCCGGCGGATTATCGCCGGCGCAAGGGGTACTAGCGTCGCCTCCCAGTGAAGAACGCCTTTGGAGACCCACAGTCCGTCCTCGTCCTCGGGGGAACCTCCGACATCGCCCTGGCCACGGTGCGGGCCATGGCTCAACGGCGACTGCAGTCGGTCGTGCTCGCCGGTCGCGACACCGACGCCCTCGCCGTGGCCGCCGACGAGCTGAGGGGCCTTGGCCTGGCGGTCGAGGTCGAGCCGTTCGACGCCTTGGACACCGACAGCCACGCCGGCCTCGTCGAGCGAGTGTTCGACCGTCACGGCGACATCGACGTCGCCCTTGTCGCCTTCGGCGTCCTGGGCGATCAGGAGGAGGCCCTGCGCTCGGTGGCCGAGGCCCGGCGCATCGTGGCCACCAACTACCTGGGGGCGGTGACCACGTGCCTGCCCCTGGCCCGGCGCATGACCGCCCAGGGCCACGGGACCATCGTCGTGCTGTCGTCGGTGGCGGGCGAGCGGGTCCGCAAGGCCAACTACGTCTACGGCTCGTCCAAGGCCGCCCTCGACGCCTTTGCCCAGGGGCTGGGCGACTCCCTGGTGGGCACGGGCGTGGGGGTCCTGGTGGTACGCCCCGGCTTCGTGCGCACCAAGATGACCGCCGGGCGGGAGGAGGTGCCGATGTCGACCACGCCCGAGGCCGTCGCCGACGCCATCGTCTCCGGCCTGGCCAAGGGCGCCGAGGTGGTCCACGTGCCCGCCACCCTGCGCTACGTCTTCACGGTCCTGCGTCACCTGCCCCGGCCGCTGTTCCGGAAGATGCCGATGTGAGCGGCGACGCGCCGGCGGTGACCCGGCTGGAGCGTTCGCCCGAGTCGGCGCCACCCTCACGTGCCCCGGCGGTGCTGCGCCTGCTGCGGCCGCGGCAGTGGGTCAAGAACGTGCTCGTGTTCGCCGCGCCCGGTGCCGGCGGGGTGCTCACCCAGCCGGCCGAGCTGGCCGAGACGCTGGTCGCCTTCGCCGCCTTCTGCCTGGCCGCCAGCGGTACCTACTGCCTCAACGACGCCAACGACGCCGAGGCCGATCGTCGCCATCCCCGCAAGCGCGACCGGCCGGTGGCCTCCGGTGCGGTGTCGGTCGGCCTGGCCCGGGTGCTGGGGGTCGCCCTGGTCGTCGCCGGCGTGGGCCTCGGCTTCGCCACCGGCTCCTGGAAGCTCCCGGCGGCGGCGGCGGGCTACGTGGCCCTCACCACGACCTACACGCTCTGGCTGAAGCACCTGGCCGTGCTCGACATCGCCGCCGTGGCCGCCGGGTTCGTGATCCGGGCCCTCGCCGGTGCCGCCGCCACCGGCGTCGACGTGTCCGACTGGTTCCTGGTCGTGGCCTCGTTCGGCTCGCTGTTCATGGTCGCCGGCAAGCGCTCGGCGGAGCTGGGCGACGGCGGGGATGTGGTGGGCCAGCGGGCCGTGCTGGGCCAGTACTCGGCTGACTTCCTCGGCTATGTGCGCTCGCTGTCGTCGGGGGTGGCCGTGCTGGCCTACACCCTGTTCGCCCTGGAACGAGCCGGTGCCGGAGGAGCCTTCGTGTGGTTCGAGCTGTCCATCATCCCCTTCGTCCTGGCCATCCTGCGTTACGCCCTGCGCCTCGACCAAGGCGGTGGTGGGGCGCCGGAGGAGGTGGTGCTGGGCGACCGCACGCTGCAGGTGCTCGGTCTGGTGTGGGTCGTGACCTTCGCCTTCGGCGTCTACCAGGTGTGACCACGGCCGCCCGCAGACCGGTCAGCGGGTGGGGCCGGACGGCGCCCACCACCGCGCTCGTGGTCGCCCCCCGCAACGCCGGCGTGGTGGCCGGTGCTCTGGCGGCGGCGCCCCCGCGGGGGGTCATCGCCCGGGGGCTGGGACGCAGCTACGGCGACTCCGCCCAGAACGCCGGCGGTGTGGTGCTCGACTGCACCCGGATGGCGGGCATCCGGGCCCTCGACCTCGAGGGCGGCCTGGTGGTGGCCGAGGCCGGCATCAGCCTCGACACCCTGATGCGCCGGCTCCTGCCTCTGGGCTGGTTCGTGCCCGTGAGCCCGGGGACCCGCTTCGTCACCGTGGGCGGGGCCGTGGCCAGCGACATCCACGGCAAGAACCATCACGTCGACGGCAGCTTCTGCCGCTGGGTCGACTCGCTGCGCCTCCAGGTCCCGGACGGGCAGCGCCGGCGGATCGGTCCCGACGGGCCCTCGGGCGAGCTCTTCTGGGCCACGGCCGGCGGGATGGGGTTGACCGGCGTGGTGCTCGAGGCCGACGTCCGCCTGCACCCGGTCACGACCGCCTCGATGGTCGTCGACACCGAGCGGGCCACCGACCTGGACGACTGCATGGCTCGCATGGAGACGGGCGACGAGCGCTACCGCTACTCGGTGGCGTGGATCGACTGCACGGCGACGGGCGCCAAGCTGGGGCGGTCGGTCCTGACCCGGGGCGACCACGCCGGCGTGGACGACCTGCCGCCCGAGCAGCGGGAGGCGCCCTTGCACTTCGCCCCCGCCCAGCGGCTGGCGGCGCCACCGTGGGTGCCGTCGGGACTGTTGAACCGCGCCACCGTGTCGGCCTTCAACGAGCTGTGGTTCCGCAAGGCCCCCCGCCGGCGCGAGGGCGAGGTGCAGGGCATCGCCTCGTTCTTCCACCCCCTCGACGGCGTGGCCGGATGGAACCGCCTCTACGGGCCCCGAGGGTTTCTCCAGCACCAGTGCGTGGTCCCCTTCGGGGCGGAGGCGACGCTGCGGCGCATCGTCGAGCGCCTGGCGGTCTCGGGGGCGGCGTCGTTCCTGGCCGTGCTCAAGCGCTTCGGCGAGGCCACGCCGGGCCCCCTGTCCTTCCCCATGCCGGGGTGGACGCTGGCGCTCGACCTCCCCGCCGGCGCCCCCGGCCTAGGGGCCCTGCTCGACGACGTCGACGAGATGGTGGTGGAAGCCGGCGGGCGGCTGTACCTGGCCAAGGACTCCCGCATGCGTCCCGAGCTCCTGGCCGCCATGTACCCCCGCCTCGACGAGTGGCGGGAGGTGCGGGCGCAGGTCGACCCCGACGGCGTGCTGTGCTCCGACCAGGCCCGCCGCCTCGGGCTCTGACGGCTGGGTCAGCCCTCGCCGCCCGGGAGGCTCAGCAAGGGGAGCGGGTGGCGGGGCCGCACCAGCACGCCCACGTCGGCCCGGGCCAGCAGCTCCCGGTCGCCGTCGGAGTCGCCGTAGGCGTAGAGGTAGGCGCCGTCGGCGGACGCCGTCCCCAACCAGGCGTCCAGCCGGGTCACCTTCTCGGGGCCCCGGCAGTTGCGCCCGGCCAGTCGCCCGGTGAGCCGGCCGTCGGCGCCCACCTCGAGCCCGCTGGCCAGCACGGCGTCGACACCGAGCCGGCGACCGAGCGGCCCGAGGTAGACATCGGGCGAGGCCGAGACCAGCACGACGCGGTGCCCGGCGGTCCGGTGCTCGTCGAGGCGGTGCCGGGTGTCGTGCCGCAGCCGCCCGCGGTCGACCAGGAAGTCGGCGTAGGCCTGGCCGGCGGCCGCCACCTCCTCGGCGTCCCGCCCGGCCAGCAGGCGCACCAGCAGGGCGTCCTTCACCGCGTCGCGGTCGGCCCGGCCCATCGCCATGCGCGACAGCGCCATCCCTTTGGCGGCCAGCGCCCGGCCCAGGCGTTGGGCGCCGCACAGTCGCTGGAGGAAGGGCAGGAGGGTGTCCCGCCGGCTCAGCGTGCCGTCGACATCGAAGGCGGCGACGGGGGGCAGGGGCGGCGGCACAGGTGCGGTCACGGTCGGCCGTGGGGCACGGTCACACGGGGGCCGGGACGGCCGGTTCCGCCGGCTCGACGATCCAGAGGGCCTGATCGTGATCGGGCTCGGCGAAGACCATACGACCCGCCGGTCGGCCGTCGCCCCACGACCGGGAGGCGATGACCACCCCGCTGACCGGCTCCTCGCCGGCGGCACTGTCAAAGAAGACGAACGGCCGCTCCATGAGCTGGAACTGGTAGCGATTGGCGGCCAACAGGTCGTGGGCGGCGAGGTCGTACGAGACGGGGACGCCCTCGTCGGCGAACCGATCGACCTGTGGAGCCAGGACGTAGGTGTGGTTGGCCACGTCGGCCACCGGGGCCGTGACCCGTCGCTCGAGGTCGATCGCCGAGGCGAGGAAGGCCATGCCCACCAGGGTGGCAGCCAGTGCAGGGCGCCGGACGGAAACGACGGCGAGGGCGATCACCACCAGCAACGCCACCACGGTGACGATGACGACGTCGAGATGGTCGGGGTCGCTCCGGTCCATCATCAGGGCGCCCAGCACGTTGATGCCGGCGATGTCGCCGTGGAAGGCGGCGGGCCCGTTGCCGGTCACCACGACGATGGCCAGCACGACGATGGCCGTGACCGTTCCCAGCGCCACGTTCAGCCGGGCCCGCGCCCTCGCCGGCCCGAGCAACCAGGCGCCTCCGGCCACCAGCAGCACCGGCAGGAAGCCCTCGTTGTACCGGCCGTAGACCAGGTGGTCGACCCTCGTGTGGGTGGTGATCTGCACCACCGAGGCGAAGGTCATGGCCCCCATGGTGACCAGGAGGTAGAGGGCCAGGCCCTGCTCCGGTGACCCTGGCACGTCGGCCGCCGGCCGGCGGCCGGCGGCCATGGAGACGAGGAAGGCCACGCCGAGGACGGCCAGGCCCAGCGACACCACGATCAGGTACCAGAGTTGCCCGGCGGCGCGGAGCGCGAGCTCGGACCAGACGGCGGGGTCCGCCAGTCGCTCGGCCAGCCCGAGGCTGGCCGGTCCGGTGCCGTCGGCCCACAGCGCGGCCCGGCTGGCGGCGTGGACCGCGGTGGTGATGGCCAGGCCCGCATCGAGGGCGGCGAGGCCGATGGCGGCGGCCCAGGCGTGGCGTCGCTGGCGCACGGCCACGACTGCCAACAGTCCTGCCGTCGCCACCACCATGCTCAGCCCGCGGGGGTGGAGGGCGTAGAGGAACGCAGTGGCGGCGCCCAGCGTGGCCGCCGCCGGAGCGCTCGGGCGGCGGAGGAAGTTCCAGGCCAGGAGGCTGCACCCGGCGAAGGTGGCGACGAAGACGCTCTCGGGCCACTCGAAACCCGACTGGAGGAGCACCGCCGGGTAGACCGAGGCCAGCCCGGCCACGGCCAGCGCCCGCCTGCGGGGCAGGCCGAACGCCGACTGTCCGAGGTGGGCGAGCACCACGAAGGCGGCGCCGGCGGCCACGGCGTTGAGCGCCTGGGCGCCCCGGAACATGGCGGCAGGAGACGACAGCACCCGGAAGAGCGGGGCCAGCAGGGCCGGGTAACCGGCGTGGTAGAAGACCAGGTCGCCCAGGTACGGGATGCCCACGCCCGAGATCCAGCTGGCCGTGCCCAGGTAGCCCTGCCCGTCCCACAGCAGCGACGGCCCGGGGATGTTCCTCGACAACCAGAGATGCAGGGGCAGCAGCAGCGTGAAGGCGATGCCGGCGGCGGCGAGTGGATGGTCGACGGGGCGCCGGCGTGGCGTCCGACCTTCGTGCTGGGCGGTTCCGGGGCGCGGCTGAGGAGCGGAATCGGTGCTGACGTCGATCCCGGAATGCTAGCGACCCTGCCCGGGGATGCCCGAGTAAGGTGTCCGTGCCGGTCGGCTGTCTGCCGCCTCGAGCGCCGCCCGCTCCCTGACCCGACTGTGGACCTTCGCCGCTTCGCCACGTTCTCGCGCTGGCTCGGCCCGGCGGTGGCGGTGGTGGCGTCGGTCTTCGTCGTCCGGGTCCTCACGCGGGAGTGGCCGGCGGCACGCGAAGCCCTGGGCAACGCGTCGCTGCGCTGGATCGCCGCCGCCGCCGTGCTGGCCCTCGCCGCCATGGTGGCCATGGCCCTTCCGTGGCGGCGGGTCCTGCGCCTGCTCGACGTGGGCGCATCCCTCCCCGCCGTCGTGGCCATGTACTTCGCCGGTGAGATCGGCAAGTACCTCCCTGGCGGCGTCTGGCCCGTGGTCGGCCGGGGCGAGCTGGCGCACCGGGCGGGTGTCGCCCGCTCCAGCGCCTACGCCAGCGTCGCCCTGTCCCTGGTGACCTTGTACCTGGGAGCCGCGGTGACCGGGGCCGCCCTGCTGCTGCTTCCCGGCGCCGGCTCGACGCCCGGCGTGGCCTTCATGATCGTCCCGCTGGCGGTGGCCGGCATGGTGCTGCTCCACCCCCGGCTGCTGGTGGTGGGCCTGAACACCGCCGGCCGCCTGGTTCGCCGGCCGCTGGCGCTGGAGCCACCGCGGTGGCGGTCGAGCCTCGGGCTGGTGGCGCTGTACGTTCCGGCGTGGGCCCTGGTGGCGACGGCCACGTGGTGTGTCGCCCGCTCCCTCGAACCCGCCGCCGGCCTGGTCGACGTGGGCGGCGCCGCGGTGGTGTCGTGGCTCGCCGGCTTCCTGGTGCTGGGTGTCCCCGGAGGCGTGGGAGTCCGGGAAGCCACGTTCGTGGCCCTCGCCGGCGGGATTCCCGCCGGTGCCGCTGTCGCCACCGCCGTGGTGGCGCGCCTGCTGTTCGTCGCGGTGGACGCCGCCGGAGCGCTCGTGGCCCTGCCCGGCCTCCGGGGGAAGGTCAGTGCGACCGACGACGGGCCGCCACCATCGTCCACGGAAGAGGACGGTGGACCCCGATGACGTCGAGGTGCTCTCCCACGAGCCGGGAGAACGACCTCGGCCCCCAGTGCTGGATGTGCCCGGGAGTGTTGCCCAGGTCCCGCACGTACTTGCCCCGCGCCAGGTTGAGCACCCGCCACAGCGGCTCGCACGGCACCGAGAGCACCACGGCGTCCCTGGCCACCCGGGTGATCTCGGTGAGGGCCGCGGCCGGATCGGGCACGTGCTCGAGCACCTCGATGGCCAGCACCAGGTCGAAGCGGCCGTCGGCGAAGGGGAGCCGGGACGCGGAGGCGAAGGCGTTGTGCAGATCACGCCGGGCCCACTCGGCGGCCAGCATCCCGTCCGGTAGGTCGACGCCCACGACCGAGGCGGCGGGGTAGCGGGACCGCACCCGCTCGCTGACGTCGCCCTCGCCCACCCCCACCTCGAGCACGGAGCTGACGCCCGCCGGCGGCAGGGCGGTGTCGAGGGCCCTGAGGAAGCCGGCCATGATCCTGCGCTCGACCGGGTTGGAGGTGCCGTACTTGTCGTAGGTGTTGCCGGTGGGGACGGCGTCCGTCGCCGCCGGCGGCCGTGCGCTCACAGCGACGCCGGGTCGACCTCGTCGCGGGGCCGGGCCAGGCGGACCACGAGGTCGGCCAGCAGGCCGATGGCGAAGACCTGGAAGGCGGCGAAGAGCACGATGAGGGTGTTGGTGGCGACCCGGAAGTCCTTGGTCGCCCAGTCGTAACCCAGCTTGCCCAGGCCGATGACGGTCAGCAGCACGCCGAGCGGGAGGAAGATGCGCAACGGGTTGTACGACAGCACCAGGCGGATGACCTGGGTGAGGTAGCGCTTGGTGTCCCGCCACCAGTGGAACTTCGACGCTCCCGCCCGGGCCGAGTACTCGATGGGCACGTACTTCACGGAGTAGCCGTTGGCCAGGA
>JAHWKL010000149.1 GCA_019347915.1 Actinomycetota bacterium | reverse complement strand
CAAGCTCTACGTGGCCATGGTGCGGGCGGGCGAGACGGCGGGGACCCTCGACGAGGTGCTGGTCCGCATCGCCGACACCCTGGAGCAGGACCTGGCGCTGCGGAAGAAGGTCAAGTCGGCGATGACCTATCCGGGGGTGGTGCTGGTCATGGCCATCCTTCTCACCGTCGCCATGCTGCTGTTCATCGTGCCCACCTTCGTCGGCATGTTCGACGAGCTGGGGGGCACGCTGCCCCTGCCGACTCGGATCCTCCTCGTCATGTCGGGGGCGATCCGCAAGCTGTGGTTCGTGCTGATCTTCGTGCCCGTCGGCGCCTGGAAGGGCTACAAGCGGGCCCGCAAGGTGCCCCGGGTGCGCGCCCGCCTCGACGCATTGAAGCTCAAGGTCCTGGTCTTCGGGCCCCTGTTCCACAAGCTGGCCATCGCCCGCTTCACCCGCAACCTGAGCACGCTGCTGCACGCCGGCGTCCCCATCCTGCTGGCGCTGGAGATCACCGCCGACACCGTCGACAACGCCGTCATCTCCCGGGCCGTGGGCGACGTGCGCGCCGCCGTTCGCGAGGGCGAGAGCGTGGCCACTCCCCTGGCGAGCCACCCGGTGTTCCCCCCCATGGTGGTGCAGATGGTGAGCGTGGGCGAGGAGACGGGCGCGCTCGACGACATGCTCGGGCGCATCGCCGACTTCTACGACCGCGAGGTGGAGGCGACCGCCGAGGCCCTGACCGCCGCCCTGGAGCCGATCATGATCGGCGTCCTCGGCGGCATCGTCGGCTCCATGGTCCTCGCCCTCTACATGCCCATGTTCCAGATCTTCAACGAGATCCAGTAGCCCGTGAGAGGAAGCAACCAGATGGTCGACGCCGAGGACTACCTGCGCCACCTCGTCGAGGTGGCGGGCTCGGACCTGCACCTGAAGGTCGGAGGACCGGCCCACGTGCGCGTCGACGGCGAGCTGACGCCGGTCGACACGCTGCCGCTCCTGGGGCCGGCGGACACCGAGAGCATGGCCCGGGCGCTCATGCCCCCCGACAAGTGGCAGGCCTTCGAAAAAGGGGCCGAGGCCGACTTCGCCTACGCCCTGGCCGACGGATCCCGCTTCCGTGCCGCGGTGTTCCGCCAGCTGGGCAAGGTCGGGCTGGTGCTGCGGCGGGTGGAGAGCGGGGGGCCGTCGTTCGACGAGCTCGGCCTTCCCGCCTCGGTGCGCAAGCTGGCCGAGGAGCACCGGGGGCTGGTCCTGGTCACCGGGCCCACCGGGTCGGGCAAGACCACCACCACGGCGGCCATGATCGGGCACATCAACGCCACCCGGCGCTGCCACATCGTGACCGCCGAGGACCCCATCGAGATCATCCACGGCGACAACCTGGCCCTGGTCGACCAGCGCGAGGTCGGCACCGACACCGGCTCGTTCGCCACCGCCCTGCGGTCGGCCGCCCGCCAGGACCCCGACGTCATCTTCGTGGGCGAGATGCGCGACCTGGAGACGACCGGTGCGGCGCTGCAGGCGGCCGCCACCGGGCACCTGGTGATCTCCACGCTGCACACCACCAGCGCCAAGGACACGGTGAACCGGATCATCGACCTGTTCCCGCCCCACCAGCAGGGGCAGGCCCGGCTGTCGCTGGCCAACTCCCTCCAGGGCATCGTGTGCCAGCGGCTGATGCCCCGCGCCGGTGGGGGACGGGTTGCCGTGCTCGAGGTCATGGTGGTGACCAGCCGCATCCGCGAGCTCCTGCTCGATCCCGCCCAGACCGGCGGGATCACCGACGCCATCGCCGACGGCGACTACTACGGCATGCAGACCTTCGACCAGCACCTGCTCCGGCTCTACCAGGACGGCCGGGTGACCCTGAAGGACGCCATGGACTACGCCACCAGCCCACACGACTTCCGCATCTCGGTGCGGTCGGCGGACGTGGGCTGACCGGCGGGCCCGAGCCCCGACACCGGAGGAGACCAATGGACGAGCAACCGTTCGACGCGAGCACGATCCGCGCCGCCATGAACCTCGATCGCCACGCCGTCGACCAGCGCAAGGCGTGGCTGGACCTCGACGAGGACGACACCGCCTTGCTGCGACAGATCGACGACCTGGTCGGGCCCGACCTGGCCGCCATCGTCGACCAGCTGGCGGATGCCTTCCTCCCCGCCAACGATGCGTCGGCCTCTGCGTCCGAGGACGGGCGGAAGCTGCTGCACGACTACTTCGGCGACCTCACCCGCACCGACGGCTTCAGTGAGGCCTTCGTCGAGCGCCGCCTGGCCAAGGCCGACGCCCTCCAGGAGCACGTCTCGTCTGACGTGAGCTGGTACCTCGCCGCCTACCTGTTCTACCTCCAGGAGGTGGGGAAGCGACTGCGACAGGCCCCGGGCGGTCCCGAGGAGATGCAGCGGCTGCAACGGGCGCTGGCCAAGGTGATGTTCCTCGATCTGGGCCTGGCCATCGACGCCTACGTCTTCGAGCGCGACCGGACCATCCGCTCCCAGCAGCGGGAGATCGAGAAGCTGTCGACGCCGGTGCTGCAACTGCGCGACGGCCTGCTCATCCTCCCCGTGGTGGGGATGCTCGACGCTCGCCGGGCCCAGCAGCTCACCGAACAGCTCCTGGAGGCCATCCGGGCCCGACGGGGCAAGGTCGTGGTGCTCGACATCACCGGCGTGGCAGCGGTCGACTCTCGGGTCGCCAACCACCTCATCCAGACGGTCGACGCCGCCCGCCTCATGGGAGCCACGCCCATCGTCACCGGTGTGTCGCCGGAGGTGGCCCAGACCCTGGTCAGCCTGGGGATCGACCTGGGGAACGTGGCCACCATCGCCGACCTGCAAGGGGGCGTCGACGAAGGCGACCGTGTGCTGGGGATGCGGGTCGTGTCCGTGAAGGAACTCCCGGACGAGCACCGCCAGCCATGAGGGTCCCCGTCCTCCGCCAAGGCGGCTGCCTGATCGCCTCGGTCCAGGACGCCCTGACCGACTCCGACCTGCGCGACCTGCAACATCGCCTGGCCGAGCACGCCGGCGAGAGCGGCGTCCACGGTGTGGTGATCGACGTCACCGTGCTCGACGTCATCGACTCCTTCGCCTCCCGGATCGTGTCCACCATCGCCTCCACGGTGCGGCTGCGGGGAGCCGATGCGGTGATCGTGGGCATCCAGCCCGAGGTGGCGTTCGCCATGGTGCAGCTGGGCCTGACCCTCGACGGCGTCAGGACGGCCTTGGACCTGGACGAGGGCCTGGCGCTGCTGCGGGGGCCGGGGGACCGCTGAGGTGCTCGTGGAGAACCACATCGCCATCACGGGAGACGTGGACATCGTCACCGCCCGCTCGCGGGCCAAGGACATGGCCGCCGAGCTCGGGTTCTCCCGCACCGACCAGACGGTCATCGCCGCGGCGGTGTCGGAGGTCGCCCGCAACATCCTGGTGTACGCCGGAAGTGGGGAGATCTGCCTGCAACCCCGACGGGGCAACGGGCGCTGGGGCCTGGTGGCGGTGGCCAGCGACCAAGGACCGGGCATCCCCGACATCGACCAGGCACTCACCGAGGGCTACTCCACCGCCGGCAGCCTCGGCGTCGGCCTGAGTGGCGCCCGGCGGCTCATGGACAGCCTGGAGATCGACTCCGAGGTGGGGCGGGGCACCACCGTGACCATGTGCAAGTGGTCCCACCAGCGTGCATGAGGCGGCCCTGCTCCACGGTTGGTGCGGAGCCCTCGAGTGGGCGGTGTGCGCCAGCGCCTACCCCGGCCAGCAGCGTTCGGGCGACGACCACCTTATCTCCCACAGCGACGCCGGCACCGTCGTCGCCGTGGTCGACGCTCTGGGTCATGGCGACGAGGCCGCCGATGTGGCCGAGTTGGCGCTGGTGTCCCTGCGCCAGACGGTGGGACGGTCGCCGGCGGCCGCCCTCACCGCCTGCCATGCCGCCCTGCGGGGCTCCCGGGGCGCGGCCATCACCGTCGTGCAGTTCCAGCCCGACCTTCACCGCCTGCTGTGGGCGGCAGTGGGCAACGTCGACGCCGCCGTGATCCAGCCCGGCTCCCGCAGGGGGTCTCCCAAACGATGGTGGGCGCCCCTTCGGGGCGGGGTGGTGGGTGACCGCCTGCCGCCACTGCGAGACTCCCGCCTGCCGCTGCCCGACCGAGGTGTGCTCGTGGCCGCCACCGACGGGATCGCCACGGCGTTCGCCGACGCTGCCGACCCGTCACTGCCGGTCGATCGCCTGGCCCGACGCCTGCACGAGGACCACGCCCGATCCGACGACGACGCCCTGGTCCTGGTCGCCCGCTGCTGTTGACGAATCCCTCACGCAGCGGCTCCGTACCTCTTTACATGCAGGAGCACGGAGCTCCTGCCGAGGAGGCAGGTACGACATGATGCAGAGGATCTCCCGCTCGCTCCGCCACGAGGAGGACGGGTTCACCCTGATCGAGCTGCTGGTGGTGGTGATCATCATCGGCATCCTCGCCGCGGTGGCCATCCCGGTGTTCTTGAACCAGCGCCAGCGGGGGTGGCGGGGAGCGGTCCAGTCCGACCTGCGCAACCACGCCATCGTCATGGAGACCTGGCTCACCGACCAGGGCACCTACGCCGACGCCACCGGCCTTCCCGACCGACCGGCGCCGAGCCCCTCGCCGAACGTCACGCTCACCGTGCCGGTCGCCGACGCCAACACCTACTGCCTCCAGGGGGTCCACGCCAACAACACCGCCGAGATCTGGAGCCTGCGCCCCGGCGGCGGCGGCTTGCGCCAGACAGCCTGCCCGTAGGCACACCCGCGATGCCCTCGACGGCGAAGGGGGCAGCTCGTCTGCTCCTTCGCCGTCGCCGTCCCCAACCGGCCATCGCCGACCTTCGATCACACCAACGACAACGGAGCTCTTTCCAGTGGCCATCGGCCTCGACATCGGCAGCAGCGCGGTGCGCGCCGTGCAGATCGAGCGCAAGCGGGGCGGGACGCTCCGCCTGACCCACCGCGGCCAGGTGGACCTCCCGCCGGGGGCGGTCAGGGACGGCGAGGTGGTCGACCCGGACGCCGTGGCCGAGGCCCTCCGGCGGCTGTGGCGGGAGACCGGCCTGCGCACTCGCCTGGCCCGGGTCGGGGTGGCCAGCGAGCGGGTGGTGGCGCGGACCATCGACCTGCCCGACCTGCCCGACGCCGAGCTGGCCGGCGTCCTCCAGTTCGAGGCCCAGACCTACATCCCCATCCCGGTCGACGAGACCGTCCTCGACTTCCACGTCCTCGAGCGGGGCACCGGCACGGAGGGCG
>JAHWKL010000148.1 GCA_019347915.1 Actinomycetota bacterium | reverse complement strand
GACGAGGACGACCAGACCGTCACCCCGCCGGCCTGACCGGCGGGGACATCCCGGCCACCGCCTCACCCGGTACCGTCTCGGACGTGGTCGCCGTCTACGCCTTCGCCGGGTGGACCGTCTTCGTGTGGGGGACGCGCATCTCCAACGTCGTGGACGACGCCGGCAGCTCGACGCTCGACCTCGTGCTGGCCGTCGCCCTCACGCTCCTCGGTGTGGTCGTCCTGGCCACCGCCTGGCGCCGCCGTCCCGCCTGGCCGCTGACCACCTTGGTGGTGGCCACGGTGGCGGCGTGGGCGCTGCGCACACCACCGCTGCTCCTCGATCCCGAGCACGGTGCCGCTTTCAAGGCCGTCCATGCCGGCCTGGCCGTGGTGTCGGTGGTGCTGGCTGCGCTCGCCTGGCGCTCGTGGCGTTCGGTCTCGGCACCGCCGGCCGTGTCGGCGGCGAGCTCAGGAGTGGGCAGGGACGCCCGATAGGTCGACGTCGAGGGCCAGCGTGAGGCACCGGCAACCGCCCCCGGCCTTGAGGAACTCGCCCACGTCGGCCACCGCCACCTCGAAGCCCCACGTGGCGAGGACGCGCCCCACCCGTGGCGGGCACGCCGGCATCACCACGTTGCGGCCCACCACGATGCTGTTGGCCACGAACTGCGACGCCTCGTCGAGCTCGAGCACCAACGGCTCGGGCACCAGGTCGTCGACCACCGCCCTGCCGTAGCGGTCCCAGACGGCCGGCACGGTGATGGCGTGGCGGTCGTCGAGGGGACAGAACGTCAGGTCGAGGTGGTAGAAGCGGTGATCAGTCAGCTCGATGGAGCGCACCGGCGCTCCGGTGAGGGCCGACAGGGGGGCGTGGGACCGGGCGTCACTGCGCCAGCGGTACCCCGACACCAGGACGTCGGCGAAGGGGAGGGAGTCGCCGGCGCCCTCGTGCGCCACGCCCTCGGGCAGCTCGTCGACGCGCCAGCCGCGCTCGGCGAACCAGGCCACGGCATGCGGTGTCTCCCCCCGGCGCTCGGGGCCGCGGAAGCGGGCGGGCACGAACTGGCGCCCGTTGACCACGCCGGCGTTGGCGGTGAAGACCAGGTCGGGCAGATGGGGCTGGGGCCCCAGCAGCTCCACCTCGGCGCCGGCCTGGCGCACCAGGGCCACCAGCGCCTCCCACTGCTCGCGGGCCCGGTCGGGGTCGACCGGGACCTCGCGGTGCATCCACGGGTTGATCTCGTAGAGCACCTCGAAGTGGGTGGGGGGGCACATGAGGTAGCGCCGGCCCCAGGTGTTCTCGGCGCTCATCCGGTGGGCCGGACAGCGCTCACGAGGGGTCGAGGCGGGCGGCCAGGTCGCGGACGAACAACCCGACGTCGGTGACGATGCCCAGCGCCTGGCGGCTGCCCCGGTCGGCCAGCTTGGTGACCACCGCCTGGTTGATGTCGACGCAGTAGGTCTCGACGTTGGCCGGCAGGATGTTGCCGGTCGCCACCGCGTGCAGCGTCGACGCCAGCATCAGGGCCACGCCGACGCCGGCGACGTGCTGGCGCATCTCGTCGACGGCGGCGACCACGTCGGTGCGCACGTCGGGCAACGGGCCGTCGTCGCGCACCGAGCCGCCCAGCACGAAGGGCACGCCCCGCTGCACGCACTCGTACATCACCCCGCCGGTGACGTAACCACCGCCCACGGCGGCCTCGATGGAGCCCCACCGGCGGATCTCGTTGATGACCCGCAGGTGGTTGCTGTGCCCGCCCTCGGTGGGGGTGCCGGCGTCGACCGAGACGCCCAGCGACGTCCCCAGCACGTCGGCCTCGAGGTCGTGGGCGGCGAAGCCGTTGCCGGCGAAGACCACGTCGACCCAGCCGGACCGGACCAGGCGAGCCAGGTCGGGGCCGGCGCCGGTGTGGATCACCGCCGGCCCGCACACCACCAGCAGGCGCCGGCCCCGCTCCCGGTTGGCCCGCAGCCGTCGGGCCACCTCGGCCACCAGCAGCGACTTGGGCTTCTCCGAGGACACCTCCGAGGCCATGAACTCGAACGGCGTGGCTCCCTGCGGGCGCTCGGGGGTGTCGACCCGGACGCCCTCCCGCCCGGTCACCACCCGCTCGCCGGCGATCACCCGGTGCATCGGCACGGTGCGCACCACCGGCGCCCGGTTGGTGGTGACCACGAGGGCGCAGTCCATCTCCGGGTTCTCCACCGGGTACCAGTGCCCGCCGAGGCGCACCCAGGTGGGCAGGTTGGTGGTGGCGTAGAAGCCGGCAGGCAGGACGCCGTCGTCGGTGCAGACCTCGAACACGGCGTCGAGCTCACCGACCAGGTTGGCCCCGTGCACCTGGAGCTCCTCGAGCAGGGCCACCAGGTCGGCCTCGTCGTCGGCTCGCACCTCGAGGCGGACCTTGCTGGGGTCGGTGTTGGTGCGCCCGATGCGCACGTCGACCATGTGGTAGTCGGCGCCGGCGGCGACGATGAGGTCGAGGACCTTGGCCAGGATGAGCGAGTCGATGATGTGGCCCTCGACCTCGACCAGCTCGGCCGGCATACCGGCGAGCGTACCGAGCGGCCACCGGGTTCTCGGGACCCGGTAGGCTCCCGCTCCGCCATGGGCCAGGCCATCACCGTCGTCGAGAAGCCCACCATCACCCCCGGCGTGGTCCGCTTCGAGACCAACCGCAGCCTCACCGGGATGGGCCACGAGACCTACCGGAGCCGGGAGGACGCCACCGGCGTGCGCCCGCCCGACGAGCTGGCCCGCCGGCTGTTCGACCGGGGCGGCATCGACGCCGTGCACGTGTACTCCAACGTCATCACCGTCGACCTGGCCGAGGGGGCCGACAGCGCCGGCCTGCGGGAGATCATCCACGACCTGTTCATCCACTACCGGCCCGGGGTCATGCCCCCGTCCGACGAGGAGCTGACCGGGGCGGCGCCGGCGGAGTAGCGCCCTGGGCCGTTCCGACGCCCCTCTCCGTTCTGGCGGTGGAAATGGTGCGGTAACCGGACCGTTTTGACCGCCAGAAGCGTGCGGGGTGGGCACCGGAGCGTGGGTCGGCGGTGCCGAACGTACGTTCGCTAGAGTGGTGGGGTGGCGCTGGCCCGACCGGTCGACCTCGACGCTCTGCGGGAAGCGGCGGAGCGGGCGCGGCCGGTCGCCCTGGCCGGCGAGCAGCTCCTGCCCGTGGTGGCGCCACTTCGGCCGCTCCTGCCCGAGGGCGGCCTGCGGCGGGGGACGACGGTCACCGTCGAAGGGGCGTCGGGGACCACGGCGTTGGCCTTGGCGCTGGGGGCGGCGGCGTCGGCGGCCGGATCGTGGACGGCGGCGGTGGGCCTGCCGGCGCTGGGGTGGCTGGCCGCCGCCGAGCTGGGCGTGGCCCTCGAGCGGGTGATGGTGGTCTCGCCCCCGCCGGCGGCATGGGCCACGGTGGTGGCCGCCCTGATCGACGCCGTCGACCTGGTGTGGGCCGGTCCCCCGCCCCGGCTGTCCGCCGGCGACGCCCGCCGCCTGGTCGCCCGGGCCCGGGAGCGGGGCTCGGTGCTGGTGCCGCTGGTCAGCTCCGGGGCGGGGGTCGGGGTGGGGGTCGGGACGGGCGCCGGCGGCCGGTCGGGTAGCTGGCCCTCGGCCGCCCCGGTGCGCCTGGTCGTGTCCTCGCCGGTGTGGACGGGGCCGGCCGGCGCCGGCGCCGGCCGCCTGGTCGCTCGCCGGGTCCAGGTGGCGGCGACCGGGCGGGGTGCCGCCGCTCGAGAACGGCGCCTTGACCTGTGGCTGCCCGGCCCCGACGGCGGCGTGGCCCCCGCCCCCCCTGCCCCTGCCCCTGCCCCTGCCGTTCTTTGTCGGCTGGACCACCCCAGCGGTGGGAGATCCGACAAAGAACGGGCAGGGGGGCGCCGGCGATGACCCCGGTGCGCACCCTGGTCGTGTGGTGCCCGGACTGGCCGGTGGTGGCGGCCGGAATCGGCGCCGGCGAGCCGGGGGCGGTGGTGGCCGCCAACCGGGTGGTGGCGTGCTCGCCCGCCGCCCGGGCCGAGGGCGTGCGCCGGGGGCTGCGCCGGCGGGAGGCCGAGGGCCGCTGCCCCCACCTGCGCCTGGTCCCCGCCGACCCTGACCGTGACGCCCGGGCGTTCGAGGCGGTGGCCGCCGCCGTGGAGGCGCTCACCCCCACGCTCGAGGTGGTCCATCCCGGCACGCTGGCCCTGCTCACCCGGGGGCCGTCCCGCTACGCCGGCGGCGACGGCGCCCTGGCCGAACAGGCCGCCGCCCTGGCCGCCAGCGCCCTGCCCGCCGGCGCCCTGCCCGCCGCCGCCCTGCCCGCCGGCGCCACCTCCGAGGCCCAGGTCCGGCCGCGCGTGGGGGTGGCCGACGGCCTGTTCGCCGCTGTCCTCGCCGCCCGCCGGGGCGTGATCGTCGAGCCCGGGGGCAGCGCCGCCTTCCTCGCCCCTCTGCCCGTCGCCAACCTGTCTTCGGCCGTCCCGCCGGGCCGGGGACCCTCCGCCGAGCCGGACGCCCTGGCCGAGCTGGTCGGGCTGTTCCGGCGTCTGGGCCTGCGCACCCTGGGCGACGTCGCCGCCGTGGAGCCCGCCGACCTGACCGGTCGCTTTGGCACCCTCGGTGCCCGCGCCTCCTCCCTGTGCCGGGGTCTCGACGAGCGCCAGGCCCGTCCCCGGGTCCCCCCACCGGAGCTGACGGTGGCGGCCGAGCTCGATCCCCCGGCCGAGCGGGTCGACCGTGCCGCCTTCGTGGCCCGCAGCCTCGCCGTCGAGCTCGGGCAACGCCTGGCCCGCCGGGGCCTGGCCTGCACCCGGGTGTGCATCGAGGCCGAGACCGAGCACGGCGAGGCGCTGGCCCGCCGGTGGCGGACCGAGGGACTGGTGCTCGAGGCGGCCCTGGCCGAGCGGGCCCGCTGGCAGCTCGAGGGGTGGCTCGACGGCGCCCACGAGACCCGGCCCACCGGCGGGATCACCGTCCTGCGCCTGGTGCCGGAAGAGGTCATGGCCGATCGGGGCCGGCAGCTCGGCTTCTGGGGCGGGGCCACGGCGGCCGACGAGCGGGCAGCCCGGGGACTGGCGCGGGTCTCGGGGCTGCTGGGTCCCCACGCGGTGGTGGTCCCTCGGCGGCGAGGAGGGCGAGGCCCCGGGGAGCAGATGGCGCTGATGCCCGCCGGCGGCGCCGGCGCCGTCGACGCCCTCGACCGGGCCCCCGGCGCTCCGTGGCCGGGGCGACTGCCGGTCCCCTCGCCGGCGCTCGTCCACGCCGAGGCCCCGGTCGCCGAGGTGGTCGACG
>JAHWKL010000147.1 GCA_019347915.1 Actinomycetota bacterium | reverse complement strand
AACAGGTCGGCCACCAGGGTGATCCCCAGCGGCGCCGGCCACCCACCCAACTGCACCGCGGCCACGCCCGAACGCTCGACGGTGACGAGCAGGGCCACGCTGGCCACCAGCGTGGCGCCGAGCACGACCACGCTGAGCACCCGCTGGAGCGCCGGCCGGCGGTGGAGGGCCAGCGACACACCGGCAGCCAGCAGGGGCAGCACCACGGGAAGGGCGATGAGGGCCCTCACGAGTCATCCTCGTCGTGCCGGCGCGCCTCGTCGTGCCGGCGCGCCAGGCGGGCGATGCGCCGGTCCTCGACGTCGTCCTCCACCTCGTCGTCGCTGCGCAGGAGCCAGCTCCGGTAGGCCAGGGCCAGGAGGAAGGCGGTGATCCCGAAGGTGATCACGATGGCGGTCAGGGCCAGGGCCTGGGGCAGCGGGTCGGCGAAGGCGCCGCCACCGGGACCGTCCACGATGGGCGCCCGTCCCGCCCGGCCGCCGGCCAGCAGGAGCAGCAGGTTGGCCCCGTGGCCCATGATGGCCAGGCCGATGACCACGCGGGTCAACGTCCGCTGCAGCAACAGGTAGGTGCCCACGGCGTAGAGGACGCCCACGAGCACGGCGAGCACGAGGATCATCGCGCCCGCGCCTCGCCGGTGCCCTCGGGCTCGTCCGCAGGGCGGTCGGCCTCGCCGCCGAGGGAGCCGAGGACGGCCAGCACCAGGCCGACGACGATGAGGTAGACCCCCACGTCGAAGGGCAGCGCCGAGGTCGTCTTGACCGTGCCCAGCACGGGCACGTCGAGGCTGAGGACGCCGCTCTCGAGCAGCTGGCCCCCGGCGAGCAGCGCTCCCATCCCCACCAGCACGGCCAGCGTCAGGCCGCTGCCCATGAGCACGAACGGCGCCACGGGAGCGATCCGGGTCACCTGTCCGGTCCCCCCGGCGACGTAGTGGAGCACGAAGGCGGCGCCGGCCACCAGGCCCCCGATGAAGCCCCCGCCCGGGGCGTTGTGGCCGGCGAAGAGGAGGAAGAGCGAGAACACCAGCACGGTGTGGAACACCGCACCCAGGCAGGTGTCGAGGATCAGCGACTGCGGTGGGCGGGTGGACCGCCCCGTCACCCTCACGCCCGGTCCTGCGGGCGCCGCCCGGCCTGCACCAGGCTCACGATCCCGAGGGCGGCGACGGTGAGCACGGTGATCTCCCCGAGCGTGTCGAAGGCCCGGAAGTCGACCAGGATCACGTTGACCACGTTGTGGCCCCCGGCTTCGGGGACGGCCTGCTCGAGGTAGGCGCCCGACACCGGTTCGGCGGTGCGGGCGCCGGCGGCGACGAGCGAGAAGGCGGCGACGAACACGCCGACGCCACCGGCCACCGCCACCCGGGTGGCCTGGCCCAGCCGCCACACCGAGGGCTCGAAGCGCTCGGGCAGGTGGCGCAGCACGAGGACGAAGATCACCACGGCCAGGGTCTCCACCAGCAACTGGGTCAGGGCCAGATCGGGAGCGCCCTGGATCACGAACAGCACGGCCACGCCGTAGCCGACGCCGCCCAGGAACAGCACGGCGGCGAAGCGGCGGTGGGCGAACGCGGCACCGACGGCGGCCACCAGGACCACCCCGGCCACCACCACCTGCAACGGCGACTCGCCCACGACGATGCCGCCGGGCAGGCGGGTCCGGGTCAACAAGGTGAGCCCGGGGAGGGCCAGGACGGTGAGCAGGATCACCCCGAGGTAGACGGGCAAGGACCCGTTCTGCAGCACCGCGGTCACCCGGTCGGCCAGCCGGCTCAGCCCGGCCAGGGCCGAGGAGTAGACCCCGACGGCCGAGGGTGCGCCGGCCAACCGCCCCTGGAAGCGCTCGACGGCGCCGGCGCCGACCACCAGCAGGGCACCGGCGGCCAGGGTCAGCACCGACAGGCCGAGGGTGAGCGTGAACCCGTGCCACAGCGCCAGATGGGCCTTCCCCGCTGCCGGATCGAGGGCGCCGGCTCCCCCGCCCACCAGGGGATCGACCACCGCCGGCGCCACGCCGGCCACCACGGTGAGCACGGCGAGCAGCGCGGCAGGGACCACGAAGGCCGGCGCCGGCCTGGGCACGTCGGGCCCCACGGGGTCGTGGCCGCCGGCGCCCTGGCCGGAACCGGCGCCGAAACCGCCGAGCACGAAGCGGGCCCCGTAGGCGAAGGTCAGCACCGACCCGGCGACCACCCCGGCCAGGGCCAAGGCCCCGCCCACACCGAGGTGGGCGTGGAGCAAGGCCTCGTAGGCCGCCTCCTTGGAGAGGAACCCGAGCAACAGCGGCACCCCCGCCATCGACGCCGCGGCCACGGCCGCCACCGCCGCCACCCCGGGCATCCGTCGCCCCAGGCCGGACAGGACCCGCAGGTCGCGGGTGTGGGCCTGGTGGTCGACGATGCCCACGACCATGAACAGCGCCGCCTTGAACAGCCCGTGGGCGACGATGAGGGCGGCGCCGGCGAAGGTCAGCTCGGGGATGCCGGCCCCCACCAGCACCACCATGAACCCCAGCTGGCTGACCGTCCCGTAGGCCAGGAGCAGCTTGAGGTCGTGCTGGCGCAACGCCCGCCACCCCCCGACGAGCATGGTGGCCACCCCGAGGCCCATCACGAGGGGGCGCCAGAAGGCGTGGCCGGCGGCGAACGCCGGCGCCAGCCGGGCGATGAGGTACACGCCCGCCTTCACCATGGTGGCCGAGTGCAGGTAGGCGCTCACCGGCGTCGGCGCCGCCATGGCCGCCGGCAGCCAGAAGTGGAACGGCACCTGGGCCGACTTGGTGCACGCCCCCAGCAGCACGAGGACGAGGCCGGCGCCCACCACTCCCCCGCCGGGAGGATCGGCGAGGATGCCCGAGAGCGAGTACGTCCCCGCCGCCTGCCCCACCAGCACGAAACCGGCGAGCATGGCCAGCCCGCCGGCGCCGGTGACGAGGATGGCCTGGAGGGCGGCGGCGCGAGCGGACCCCTTCTCGTCCTCGAAGCCGATCAGCAGGTACGAGGTGATGGACGTCAGCTCCCAGAACACGTAGATCAGGAGCAGGTTGTCGGCCAGGACCACGCCGAGCATGGAGCCGGCGAAGGCGGTGAGCACGCCGGCGAAGCGGCCCAGCCCCGGGCGGGGCGAGAAGTACCACCGGCTGTAAGCGAAGATCACCGCCCCGATGCCGGAGACGAGCGCCACCATGAGCAGGGCGAAGCCGTCGAGGCGAAGCGCCAGGTCGAGTCCGAGGCCAGGCACCCACGAGATGACCTGGGTGGTGGCCGATCCGTCGAGCACGCCGGCGGCCTGCGTCGCCGCCCACGCCGCGGTGGCGCCCGGCGCCAGGGCGCACACGAGGAACACCCGGGGGCCCAGCCGGCGGCCCAGCGCCGGAGCGGCGAGGGCGAGGACGGCGTGGAGGCCGAGGAGGAGGGCGAGCACGTCTCCGCCGGCTCAGGTGGCCGGCCGTGAGGCGGAGTGGCGGGCGGCGGGGGCGGCGGTCATCGAACGGGCTCCTGTGGGGGGTCGACGTGGCGTCTCGCCGACCAGGCTTCCCGGCACCCCGGCGGCGACCCTAGCCCCGCCTGACCGCTGCGGCGAACCCCGCCCCCGCCCTTCTGGCGGCGGAACCGATGCGCTCTCGGCACCGTTCCCACCGCCAGAAGCGAGGCGGTCCGTTCAGGAGGCGTCGCTACCGGCCAGGAGCTCGTCGAGCTCCTCGGGGGTCATCAGCACGTCCCGGGCCTTGGAGCCGGTCGAGGGACCGACCACCCCCCGCTGCTCGAGCAGGTCCATCAGCCGGCCGGCCCGGGCGAAGCCGACCCGCAGCTTGCGTTGCAGCATGGAGGTGGACCCCAGCTGCGAGCGCACGATCAGCTCCATGGCCGCCCGACAGAGGTCGTCGTCGTCACCGGCGGGGCCCGAGTCGGTGCCCGGGGCGAGCAGCTCCTCGGTTCCCTCGACCCCGGGCGTGTACGACACCGAGGGCGACTGGCGGCGCCAGTGGGCCACCACCTTGGCCACCTCGTCCTCGCCCACCCACGCCCCCTGGATGCGCCGCGGCGTCGACGAGGCGGCGCCCAGCAGGAGCATGTCCCCCTGGCCCACCAGCCGCTCGGCGCCGGCCTGGTCGAGGATCACCCGGCTGTCGGCCAGGCTGGACACGGCGAAGGCCAGGCGGGCGGGGATGTTGGCCTTGATCACCCCGGTGATAACGTTGACCGACGGCCGCTGGGTGGCGATGACCAGGTGGATGCCCACCGCCCGGGCCATCTGGGCGATCCGGCAGATCGACTCCTCGACGTCGCGCGCCGCCACCATCATCAGGTCGTTGAGCTCGTCGACCACGATCACGACGAAGGGGAGGCGGGTGTGCAGCCGTTCCGCCGGGTCGTCGACGCCGTCGGCCCGAGCCTCGGTCCGCAGGTCGCCGCGGTCGAAGGCGGCGTTGTAGCCGGTGACGTCGCGCACCCCGACCTCGGACAGCAGGTCGTAGCGGCGCTCCATCTCCTTGACCGCCCACGAGAGGGCGTTGGCCGCCTTCTTGGGGCTGACCACCACGGGCGTGAGCAGGTGGGGAAGGCCGTTGTACTGGCCCAGCTCGACCCGCTTGGGGTCGACCAGGATCAGCCGCACCTGGTCGGGGGTGGTGCGCATCAGCAGCGAGGTGATGAGGCTGTTGAGACAGCTCGACTTCCCCGCCCCGGTGGCCCCGGCGATGAGGATGTGGGGCATCTCGGCCAGGTTGGCCATCACCGCCCGGCCGCTGATGTCACGTCCCAGCGCCACCTCGCAGGGGTGGGCGGCGCGGGCGGCCTCGCCGCTGGACAGGATGTCGCCCACCGCCACCAGCTGGCGGTGCTGGTTGGGCACCTCGACGCCGATGGCCGAGCGCCCGGGGATGGGCGCCAGGATGCGCACGTCGGGGGAGGCCATGGCGTAGGCGATGTCCCGGTTGAGCGAGGTGACCCGGGCCACCTTCACGCCGGGGCCGAGCTCGAGCTCGTAGCGGGTGACGGTCGGGCCCACGGTCATGCCCGCCAGGCGGGTCTCGACCCCGTGGGCGGCCAGGGCCCGCTCGAGCGTGCGTCCCGCCTGCTCGACGATCCGCTCGTCGATCTCCTGGGCGGCGCTGCGGGCCAGCAGCGACAGGGGCGGGAGCTTCCACGGCCCCTGGTCGGCCGCCGGCGCCGGGACGATGTCGACACCCTCGGCGTCGTCAGCGGGTGGCTCGGCCGCCGTGGCCACGGCGAGCGGGCTGGTGACGTCGGCGTCGGCAGGACCGTCGG
>JAHWKL010000146.1 GCA_019347915.1 Actinomycetota bacterium | reverse complement strand
GGCGAAGGGATCGTTGAGCGCCACCTGCTCGCCCGGGTCCAGCCCGTCCGCCCCGAAGGCGGCGATGGCAGCGGCCACCGACGCCGGCATCGACCCCAGGTGCACGGGGATGTGCTCGGCCTGGACCAGGAGCTCGCCCTCGGGCGTGAAGAGGGCGGCGGAGCAGTCGGCCCGCTCCTTGATGTTGGGGCTGTAAGCCGACCGGCGCAACACCGCCCCCATCTCATCGGCCACCCCGGTCAGGCGGGAGATCAGCACCTGCAGCGACGCCGGGTCGAGGTCGCTCACTCGCTCGTCCTCGTGAGCAGGAGGGCGCCGACCGGACCGGGGTCGGCCCGCCACCCCTCGGGCACCCAGATGGTGCAGTCGGGCTCGGAGATCACGGTCGGCCCCAACGCTGGCTGCCGCTCGGGCGGCGCCGGCAGGTCGGTGACCTCCAGCGGCGCCGGCCGGGTGGCCCGGGCCCGCAGGGCCACCACCTCGATGGGCGCTTCGGGCCGGTCGAAGCCGTTGCGCCGGCGGTGCTCGGCGGCGAAGTCGGCCACCGCCGGCACGGTCAGCTCGTGGCTCTGGCCGGCGTAGCGGCAGTCGAGCGCCGAGTCCACCTCGACGTCCGGCGACGTCTCCGGGCCCTCGACGTGGCCCAGTGACGCCAGCTGCCCGGACAACTCGGCGCGCGCCTGGTCCGCCATCTCGGACAGGGCGGCGTCGAGGCCGGCGTGGTCACGGGGCGTGGGCCACGACCGGACCACGTCGTGCTGCACCGGGGAGCACAGCAGTCCCACGGCGGAGAGCACGCCGGCACGGGGCGGGACGATCACAGTGGGCATGCCCAGTGCCTGGGCCAGGGCGCAGGCGTGCAGCGGGCCGGCGCCCCCGAAGGCCACCAGGGCCAGCTCTCGGGGGTCGACGCCGCGGGTCACGCTGACCTGGCGCAGGGCCTGCTCCATCCCGGCGTCCACCACGGCCACGACACCGCCGGCGTCGACCCGGGCCCGGTCCAGGGCAGCCTGCGCCGCGTCGACGTCGAGCCCACCCAGGCCGGGGAAGGCGGCGCCGGCGGGAATGCGCCCGAGGACCAGGTCGGCGTCGGTCACCGTGGGCTCCTCGCCACCACGGCCGTAGCACGCCGGACCGGGCACGGCGCCGGCCGACCGGGGCCCCACGACCAGCGCTCCGCCGGCGTCGATCCGGGCGATGGAGCCGCCGCCGGCGCCCACGGTGTGGATGTCGAGCGACGGCAGGCGCACGGGGAAGCCAGCCGCCTCCCGCTGGGGCGAGGGCTGGGGGGCGCCGCCCTGGATGAGGCACACGTCGGTGCTGGTACCCCCCATGTCGAAGCTGACGGCGTCGGGCCACCCGCACGCCGCCGCCACCGCCGCTGCCGCCCGCACGCCGCCGGCCGGCCCCGACAACAGCAGCGAGGCCGGGACTTCGGCCGCCTGGCTGGCGGGCACCAGGCCCCCGGCGGAGGTCAGCACCAAGACCTCTCCGGCGGCGCCGTCGAGGCCCTGCAGGTAGGACCGGCACACGGGGCGCAGGTAGGCGTTGACCACCGTGGTCGAGGTCCGCTCGTACTCCCGGAACTCGGGCGACACCTCGTGGGAGCAGCTCACGTCGTGGCCCCGCTGGCGCAGGCGCTCGGCCACCGCCCGCTCGTGGGCGTCGTCGAGGTCGGCGTGCAGGAGGCACACGGCCACCGATGCCACGGCGGAGTCGATCGTCGGGAGCCCTTCCAGGTCGACCGGCTCGAGCTCGGTGCCGTCGGCCGCCATCCGCCCTGGTACCTCGTACCGCCGGGACCGGGGAACCAGCGGCTCGGCCCGGTCGACGCCGGCGTCGTAGAGCGACGGTCGGTCCTGGCGGGCGATCTCGATCACGTCGGCGAACCCGCGGGTCGTGACCAAGGCCACGGCTGCACCCCGACGCTCGAGCAGGGCGTTGGTGGCCACCGTCGTCCCGTGGGCCAGCACCTGGGGCCGTCCCTCACCACCCGCCGAGGCCAGCCCGGCGCGCACCGCCCGCCCGGGATCCTCCGGCGTGGAGGGGACCTTGGCCACGGCGCCGTCGGCCGCCACCACGTCGGTGAAGGTGCCCCCGGTGTCGGCCCCCACCCGCATCGGCCCGAAGGTACCCCGCCGCCCTCACCCGTTCTTTGTCGGATTCCCCACCGCCACGGTGGTCCACCCGACAAAGAACGAGGTGGGGGCTCGGGGCGTCAGGGCTCGGGGGCGACGATCCACACCTCGGTCTCACCCAGGGCGTCCTGGAACGACCGGGCCAGACGGCCCACGCCGGCATCGTCCTGGTCCCAGACCACCACGGCCTCGTCGGCGTGGCGGGCCAGCCAGGCGTCGCGCCGGGCCAGGGCGGCGCCGGCCTGCTGCTTGCTCTTCGGGGCCGTGGCCTGGATCACCACGGTGCCGTCGGCGCCGGCGAGGAGCTCGCCATAGCGTCGCCGAGCCGCCTCCGGCCACACCGCCTCCTGCCCGGGAAAGGGCAGGACGGCCACGTACGGCAGCCCGGCGTCGGCGGCCGCCTCGGCCCCCAGCTGGTCGGCGCCCAGCCCCAGGCCGGTCAGCACCACGAGGTCGGGGTGCAGCTGGCGCTTGGCGGCGAGGATCTCGCCCAGCTTGTCCCGCACCCGCCGGGCCACGGGGTTGGGCCCGTAGCCACCCAGCTGGGGCGGCCGGTGCCCGGCCACCACCACGAGGTGACCCTCGGGAACGGCAGCCTCGGCCGGGCGCCCGGCAGCCGTTCCACCAGAGCTGGCCACGCTGCGGAGTCCGCCAGGCGGAGCAGCATCGGCGGCTGGTCCAGCTCCGTGCAACGGGGCGCTGGCGACGGCTCCGCCGGAGCTGGCGCCAGGCAGCAGAGCCCCCTCGCCCGAGCGCCCCTGCTGGGTCCGCGCCGCCTCCACCGCCAGCTGGTCGGCCAGCTCGTTCATGGGGTCGCCGGCGTGGCCCTTGACCCAGCGGAAGCGCACGTCGCCCCGGGCCCGCACCAGCTCGACCAGCGGCTCCCACAGGTCCCGGTTGGCGACCGGCTTGCGGGCGGAGTTCGTCCACCCGCGGGCCACCCATCCCTCCCACCAGCGGTCCCGGAAGCAGTTGACGACGTAGGTGGAGTCACTGGCCACCTCGAGCGGGCCGTCCAGCGCCCTCACCGCCTCCAGCGCAGCGGCGATCTCCATGCGCTGGTTGGTGGTCCGGGCCTCGGCGCCGCTGGCGAAGCGCCCGCCTTCCACCACCCACGCCCACCCACCGGGGCCCGGGTTCCCGAGGCAGGCGCCGTCGGTGTAGACGGTCGTC
This sequence comes from Actinomycetota bacterium, assembly GCA_019347915.1. Taxonomy (GTDB): domain Bacteria; phylum Actinomycetota; class Acidimicrobiia; order Acidimicrobiales; family CADCSY01; genus JAHWJR01. The sequence goes on along the minus strand of JAHWKL010000146.1, from coordinate 2,018 downwards.
GCCACCCCGGCGACGTTACTGCGCCGCTCCCGGACGAGAAGATGGCGCAAAAGGCCACGCCGGATGCCAGCATGGAGCCATGATCTTCGACGGTTTCGTCCAGCAGGTCCCCGACATCGATCCCGCCGAGACCGGCGAGTGGCTCGACAGCTTCGATGCCGTCGTGGAGACCCACGGCAAGAGCCGGGCCCGGTTCCTCGTGGCCAAGTTGCTGGAGCACGCCCGCGCCCTGCAGGTGGGCTTCCCGGCCGCCGTCTCCACGCCGTACATGAACACCATCCCGCCCGAGCAGCAGGCCTGGTTCCCCGGTGACGAGGACATCGAGCGCCGCATCCGGGCCTACATCCGCTGGAACGCGGCGGCCATGGTGCTGCGGGCCAACACGAAGGCCCCGGGCATCGGCGGGCACCTGGCCACCTTCGCCTCCTCCGCCTCCCTCTACGAGGTGGGGTTCAACCACTTCTTCCGGGGCAAGGACGGCGGCCTGGCCGGTGACCAGGTCTACTTCCAGGGCCACGCCGCCCCCGGCATCTACGCCCGCGCCTACCTCGAGGGGCGCCTCGACGAGAGCCACCTCGACAACTTCCGCCAAGAGGTGGGCGGCGGCGGCTTGTCGAGCTACCCGCACCCACGGCTCATGCCCGACTTCTGGGAGTTCCCCACCGTCTCCATGGGCATCGGCCCCATCAACGCCATCTACCAGGCCCGGTTCAACCGCTACCTGCTCAACCGCCAGATCGCCGACACCAGCGCCTCCAAGGTCTGGTGCTTCGTGGGTGACGGGGAGTGCGACGAGCCCGAGTCACTGGGGGCACTGTCGATCGCCGCTCGCGAGCAGCTCGACAACCTCATCTGGGTGGTCAACTGCAACCTTCAGCGCCTGGACGGGCCGGTGCGGGGCAACGGCAAGATCATCCAGGAGCTCGAGGCCCTGTTCCGGGGCGCCGGATGGAACGTCATCAAGGTCGTCTGGGGCGGCAAGTGGGACGAGCTCCTGGCCCGTGACGTCGACGGCGTGCTGCTCAACAAGATGAACACCACGGTCGACGGGCAGTTCCAGAAGTACTCGGTGGAGTCGGGCGCCTACATCCGCGAGCACTTCTTCGGCCCCGATCCTCGGCTGCGCAAGATGGTCGAGCACCTCTCCGACGACGAGCTGCGCAACCTCCCCCGAGGTGGGCACGACTACCCCAAGCTCTACGCCGCCTACAAGGCCGCCGTCGAGCACGAGGGCACGCCGACGGTGATCCTGGCCAAGACCATCAAGGGCTACGAGGAGGCGGCCACCCAGCTCGGCGCCTTCCTCACCGCCCGGGGCCGGTCGACGGCACCCGCCGACGTCACCCGGGCCGACATCGAGGAGTTCATCGGCGACCTGCTGGCACGATTCACCCCGTCCACCGCGGCCACGCGCTACCGGGGACTGCAGCAGTTCTTCCGGTGGCTGGAAGAGGAGGGCGAGATCGAAGCATCCCCGATGCTGCGCATGCGCCCCCCGCGGATCCCCGAGCAGCCCGTCCCCGTGCTCCAGGCCGAGGACCTGGCCGCCGTGCTGCGCGTCTGCGAAGGGCCGGGCTTCGAGCAGCGCCGTGACATGGCCCTGCTGCGCGTGCTCATCGACACCGGCCTGCGCCTTGCCGAGCTGGCCGCGCGCATCGGCACCGACCGCCTGCGCGAGGCCACCGCCGCGGTGCTCGACTACGCCGAGCGGCGCACCCGCGCGTCGCTGGCCGGGCTGGCGGGGCCGCCGCGGACCGCGAGGGACGTGCTCGAGGCCCGCGAGGGCGACCTTCAGCTGTGCCTGCGCGCCACCATCGACGGCGATGCGCTGACCCTGGACTTCACCGGCTCGGCGGCCCAGCACCCGGGCAACCTCAACTGCCCGCTGGCCGTGACGCGCTCGGCGTGCCTGTTCGCGGTGCGCGTGCTCACCGACCCCGACATCCCGCCCAGCGCCGGGGCCCACCGCCCCGTGCGCATCGTGGCCCCCGAGGGCTCGCTGCTCCACGCCCGCGCCG
>JAHWKL010000145.1 GCA_019347915.1 Actinomycetota bacterium | reverse complement strand
CGAAGTAGAGGTGGGTGTCGGTCCCCGTGGAACCCGGATGGGGGAGCACGCCCGAGTGGCGGATCACCCGGCGGGTGCCGTCGGCCATGGTCAGGGCCCGCTTGACCGAGCGGTCGAGCACGCTCTTGTTCCAGCTGGGAAGGGCCTGGAGCGTGGCGAAACGGGTGGCCAGGCGGGCCACCGTCGTGCGGTCGTAGCGCCGGGCGGGCGACACGTCCAGCGTGAACGGCTCGTTGTGGGCGCACCACAAGGCGATCGAGGGGTGATGAGCGAGCAGGTCGACCGCCGCCCGGGCCTGCGCCGTCGCCTGCCGGCGCACGCTGCGGGCGTAGCCCCACTGGAGCGGGAAGTCCTGCCACAGCAGCAGGCCCTGCTCGTCGGCGGCCTCGTAGAGCTCGGGGCGGCTGATGTGGGCGTGCAGGCGCAGCAGGTCGAGCCCGGCCTGGCGAGCCAGGGTGACGTCGTTGCGGAGCTCCTCGCCGCTGGCCTCACCCAACTGCATCCGCGTCGGGCCCTGGTTGGAGCCCTTGACGAACATGCGCTCACCGTTGACCGAGAGCACCCACTCGTCCCACGCCAGCGAACGCAGGCCCACCCGCCGGTCGATGACGTGGCTGACGTCGCCGTCGACCTCGGCCTCCACCCGTACGTCCTGCAGCGGCTGGTCCCCGAGGGCGTGAGGCCACCACAGGTGGGGAGACTCGACGACGACGCGCCACTCCACCACGTTGGGGCCGTAGGCCACGGGCAGGTCACGGACGTCGACGGCCTCACCGATGGTGGTGCGCAGCCGGACGCTGCGGGCGACGTCGCTGTTGATCTCCGCCCGAAAGGCGACCACGGCGCGGTCGGTGTCGGCGCTGGTGCAGCGGACCCGCAGCCGGCGCACCCGCACCGGGCCGGTGTGCTCCAGGCGTACGGGTCGCCAGATGCCACCGGGGTTCCAGTCGGGGTCGTGGCAGTCCCAGTGCTGGAACACGCCGGTGAGGTTGTGCTTGGCGGTGAGGTCGGTCTCCGGGGCGCAGGTGAGGTCGACGGCCACCACGTGCTCCCGTCGGTCCTGTGCCGGCTCGGTGACCTCGAAGGTGTGGCGCACGAAGTAGCCCTCGGTGTCACCCAGGTAGCAACCGTTGAACCACACGTGGCCCTGGTAGAAGAGCCCTTCGAAGACCAGCCACGACCGCATGCCGGGACCGGCCGACGTCGCCTCGAGTCGCCGGCGGTACAGCAGCGGGCCGTCGCTCTCGGCGAACGCCGGGGTGGAGCGCCAGTGTCCCGGTACCTCGAGGGGCTCCCAGCCGTCGTCGTCGAGCTCCGGCGACGGGAAGTCCCGACGCAGGTCGGCGTCCGCCGGTGCCGCCCGCCAGGTGCCGGCGAGCTCGACGGCGGGGGACGGCTCCATGGGCGGACGCTATCGGGTCGTCCTGCCGCCGGGAAGGGTTCCCTGACCCGTCCGGCAGAGGGGTCTTCGGGTGCGGCGGCGCACGCAGAGCCCGCCGCTACCGTGTCCGGGTGCAGCTGCAGGCGCCCACCGGCCCCCGCCCGGCCACCCTGGGCCAGCTCCGTCAGTCGGGCTGGCGCAGCGTGCCGGTGAAGGAGGAGATCCGCCGCAACGCCGCCGCTCGCATCGAATCGGCTCGGCCGGTCCTCGACGGACTGCTGGGTTACGAGGACACCGTGCTGCCGCAGCTCGAGAACGCGCTCCTGGCCGGCCACGACGTGATCTTCCTGGGCGAGCGGGGCCAGGGGAAGACCCGCATGATCCGCAGCCTCGTCGGCCTGCTCGACGAGTGGCTCCCGGTGGTGGCCGGCTCCGAGATCAACGACGATCCGTACGCCCCTGTCTCGAAGTACGCCCGCGACCTGGTGGCCGACCAGGGGGACGACACCCCCGTCGAATGGGTCCACCGCGACAGCCGCTTCGGCGAGAAGCTGGCCACCCCCGACACGTCCATCGCCGACCTCATCGGCGAGGTCGACCCCATCAAGGTGGCCGAAGGCCGGTACCTGGCCGACGAGTCGACGCTGCACTACGGGCTGGTGCCCCGCACCAACCGGGGCGTCTTCGCCATCAACGAGCTCCCCGACCTGGCCGAGCGGATCCAGGTGGGGTTGCTCAACGTGCTCGAGGAGCGGGACGTGCAGGTGCGGGGCTACAAGATCCGCCTGCCGCTCGACCTGGTGCTGGTGGCTTCGGCCAATCCCGAGGACTACACCAACCGGGGCCGCATCATCACGCCGCTCAAGGACCGCTTCGGCGCCCAGATCCGCACCCATTACCCGGCCGAGGTGGCCACCGAGATCGCCATCGCCGAGCAGGAGGCGCGGCCGCTCGGCATCGAGGGCCGGACGGTGCGCGTGCCCGAGGTGCTCGACGAGGTGATCGCCACCGTGTCGCAGCTGGCTCGTTCGAGCCCGCACGTGAACCAGCGCTCGGGGGTGTCGGTGCGCCTCACCGTGGCCAACCGGGAGACCCTGTTGGCCAACGCTGCCCGGCGGGCGCTGCGCCTGGGCGAGCCCGAGGTCGTCCCCCGGGTCAGCGACCTCGGCGCCCTGATCTCGTCGACCGCGGGCAAGGTCGAGATCGAGGCCCTCGACGAGGGCCGGGACGAGGCCGTGGTCGGCGCCCTGTTCTCCGCCGCCGTGCTCACCGTCTTCCGCCAGCGGGTGGGCACGGAGACCCTCCGCGAGCTGGTCGCGGCCTTCGATGACGGGCGGGTGGTCCACGTCGGCGAGGACCTGCCCTCCTCCACCTACGTCGACCTGGTCGCCTGCGTGCCGTCCCTGCAGGGACCCGTCGCCACCCTCGCCGGCGGCGACGGCAGCCCGGGAGCGGTCGCCTCCGCAGTGGAGTTCCTCCTCGAGGGGCTGCACCTGTCGAAGCGGCTCAACAAGGACGCCGCCGGCGACGGCCGGGCCGTCTACCGCTCCCGTCGCTGACCAACCGCCCTCCCGTTCTTTGTCGACTGGACCACCGCTGCGGTGGCTGAGTCGACAAAGAACGAGGAGGGGGGCGCCAGCCGAGTGGGGAGGCGGCGGTAGCCTCGGCCCGTGGCGCGGGGCGCGCGGTACTCCCGGTGGGACGGCACGCAGCAGGGCTTCGACTTCGACGCCGACGCGGTCATGGCCGAGCTCGGCGACGACCTGCTCCATCACGGTGACCCCAACGCCGCCCTGCGGCGCCTGCTCCAGTCGGGGTTCCGCGACCGTGGGGGCCGTGACGTCGAGGGGCTGCGGTCGCTTCTCGACCAGCTGCGCCGGCGCCGCCGCGAGCGGCTCGAGCAACGTGACCTGGGTGGGGCGTACGCCGAGGTCGCCGAGCGCCTCCGTGACGTGGTCGACACCGAGCGGACGGCCATCGATGGCCTCGAGCGTGCCGCCGGGGAGTCGGGCGACCTGCGTCGAGCGGAGCTGACGGCGGAGGCGGCGGCGCAGCGGCGGCTGGAGCTCGACTTGTTGCCCCCCGACCTCGCCGGCCAGGTGCGGGCGCTGTCGGCCTACGACTTCGTGTCGCCGGATGCCCGGGAGGCGTTCGAGCAGCTGCTGGGTGAGCTCCGCCAGGAGCTGGCCCAGGCGTGGCTCGACCGGATGGCCGCCGGCGGGACCTCGCCCGGTGACCTGACCCGCACCAAGGACATGCTGGCCGAGCTCAACCGTATGCTCGAGCAGCGGGCGGCGGGGGAGGAGCCGGACTTCGAGGGCTTCATGTCCCGCTACGGCGACTTCTTTCCCGAGGGCCCGACCACCCTCGACGAGCTGCTCGAGGCCATGGCCCGGCGCATGGCCGACATGCAGGCGTTGCTCAGCTCCATGACTCCTGAGCAGCGGGCCCAGCTGCAGAGCCTGTCCGACCAGCTGCTCTCCGACATGGACCTGCGCTGGCAGGTCGAGCAGCTGGGCGCAAACCTGCGCCAGGCCTTCCCGGACGCCGGCTGGGAACGCAGCTACGACTTCGAGGGGACCGACCCGCTCGGCTGGGCCGAGGCGGGGGAGGTCATGGAGGAGCTGGGCGACCTCGACCAGCTCGAGCAGCTGCTGCGCTCGGCGTCCAGTCCCGGCGCGCTGGCCGAGGTCGACCTCGACCGGGCCCGCCAGCTCCTGGGCGACGACGCCGCCGGGAGCCTCGAGCAGCTGACCGAGGTGGCGCGGATGCTGGCCGACGCCGGCTTCGTCGAGCAGCGGGAAGGCCGTTACGAGCTGACGCCCCGGGCCATCCGGCGCATCGGCGAACAGGCCCTGTCCGAGCTCTTCCGGCGCCTGAGCCGCGACGCGCTGGGACGCCATCACGTCGAGCGGCTGGGTGCGGGCCACGAACGGGCATACCTGTCGAAGTCCTACGAGTTCGGGGACCCGTTCAACCTCGACATCCACCGCACGGTCCGCAACGCCCTCCGGCGGGCGGGTCCGGGCACGCCGGTGCGGCTCCACCCCGACGACTTCGAGGTGGAGCAGACCGAGCTGTCGACCCGGGCCGCCACCGTGATCATGCTCGACGTCTCCCTGTCGATGGCCATGCGGGACAACTTCCTGGCCGCCAAGAAGGTGGCCATGGCGCTGTACTCGCTCATCACCGGCGGCTTCCCCCAGGACTTCGTGGGGATGGTCAGCTTCGGGAAGGTGGCCCGGGACCTGCGTCCCGAGCGCCTGCCCGAGCTGTCGTGGGACTTCGAGTACGGCACCAACATCCAGCACGGCTTGTTGCTGGCCCGCCGGGTCCTGGCTCGCCAGTCCGGCACCCGCCAGGTGCTGATGATCACCGACGGCGAGCCCACGGCCCACCTCGAGACCGGCATGGAGGAGCCGTTCTTCCACTATCCGCCGACGTCGGCGACGGTCGACGCCACGCTGGCCGAGGTCAACCGCTGCACCCGTGCCGGCATCCGCATCAACACCTTCGTGCTCGACGCCACGCCCGAGCTGCGGCACTTCGTCGAGCAGCTCACCCGCCTGAACCGGGGCCGGGCCTTCTTCACCACTCCGGCGACGCTGGGCGACTACGTCCTGGTCGACTTCGTCGACTCCCGCCGGTCGTCGCCGCGCACCGGCCGCCGGCGTACCGCCTGAGTCCTGCCCGCACTGCTTCCGCCGGTTTCTTCCCCCTGTGCGCCGAACCCCCTTGCGCCGGAGCGGTTCACGGGTGATGATGACAGTGTTGTAATTACATCACTGCGATCGGGGTATGCCCCGGACGGTACCGAGAGGGGAGCCGCCGTGCAGAGCCGACGAGGGGACGACGGGTCCGACGAGAAGAGCTGGCAGGACTCGGCCAACTGCCTGGGGGTCGACCCGGATCTCTTCTTTCCGGAGCGTGGGGCCTCCACGCGGGAGGCCAAGGAGGTGTGCCGGGGCTGCGTCGTGCGCCAGGACTGCCTCGAGTACGCCTTG
>JAHWKL010000144.1 GCA_019347915.1 Actinomycetota bacterium | reverse complement strand
GAGGGCCGGGCGTTCGCGGTGGATGACCGGTGTCCCCACCTCGGCTTCCCCCTGCACCGCGGCACGGTGGAGAACGGGCTGCTCACCTGCCACTGGCACCACGCCCGTTTCGAGTTGTCCTCGGGTAGCACCTTCACCCCCTTCTCCGACGACGTACGGGCCTATCCCGTCGAGCTGACGGACGGCGAGGTCACGGTGGTGGTGGACCACGACGATGCCGGGGCCGCCTACCACCGGCAACGCCTGGTCGAGGGCCTGGAAGCGGGGCTGAGCCTGGTCACTGCCAAGGCCACCCTCGGGCTCGTTGACGACGCGGTTTCCGCAGAGGAGATCGTGGGGATCGGCGTCGACTTCGGTACCGCCTACCGAGAGGCCGGGTGGGGTGCGGGCCTCACGGTGCTGATCGCCATGGCCAACATGTTGCCCTACCTGCACCCGGACGACCGGTCGCTGGCGTTGGTCCACGGCTTGTCGTTCGTCTCCCGGGACACGCGCGGACGGCCTCCCCGCTTCCCGTTGACGCCGCTGGGTTCGGTTGGCGTGAGCGTCGAGCGCCTGGAGGCCTGGTACCGCCGATTCATCGAATCCCGTTCCGTCGCCGGGGCGGAGCGGGTGCTGCTCACCGCCGTTGACGCCGGCGCCCCGACCCCCCGGCTGGCAGCCATGATGACTGCCGCCGCCACCGATCACGTCTTTCTCGACGGCGGCCACACCCTGGACTTCACCAACAAGGCCTTCGAAGCTCTGGGATTGCTCGGCCAAGACCGGGCGGCCCAGATCCTGCCCACCCTGGTCGTGGGAACGGCCCGGGCGGGACGAGCCGAGGAGCTCGCCAGCTGGCGTCACCCGCGCGACCTGGTCGCCCTGATCGACGCCGCCGTAGAGGACCTGGACGGCCTGGTGGCCGACGGAGAGGCCCAGCTGGGTTCTTGGGACGGCGTCGCGCCTCTGGCCTGGGCGATCCTGGGTGAGGAACCCGAGGACGTGGTGTCTGCGATCACCACGGCGATCGCCGCTGGTGCGAGTCCCGAGCAGCTGGGCCGCGCCGTGGCCTACGCAGCCGCCCTGCGCATCACCCGCTTCCACGTCCAGAACGACCACGGTGACTGGGACGTCGTCCATCACGCCTTCACCGCCGCCAACGCCCTGCACCAGGCCCTGGTGCGGGCCCCCACGACAACCTTGCTTCGAGGTGTTCTGCACGGAGCGATGAGGGTGTACCTCGACCGGTTCCTCAACGTGCCCGCCGCCCGGTCACCCACCACACAAAGCGGCAACCTCGGCGAACTGGCGCGGTGCTGGGACGAACAGGGACGGATCGACGAGGCGGGGGCTCTGGCCTATGGATACCTCCGTGGCGGTGGCGAGCCCAGCCGCCTCGTGGCCGCCCTCGGCGGCGCACTCCTGGCCGAAGACGCCGGCTTCCACTGGTACCAGACCTACGAAGCGGCGGTGCGCCAGCACCACGCCTGGCCAGCCGGCTCGGAGGAAGGTGCCCTCATCCTGGCCGGCTGCGCCCGCTTCCTCGCCGCTCACACCCCGACCCGACGCGAGTTGCCCCAAGTGGTGGGCACAGCGTCCCGCTTGCGCCGAGGAGAGGCGCTCTACGAAGCCACTTGACTGCGGTGGGGCGAGGGCCCAGAGGTTGGTGGCTGGGCGAAGGTCAGGCACCGCTGCGGTCGGAACGGGTCCCTTCACTCGCCACTGAGCGCACCGCGGAGGTTCCGGAGGAGGCCTCAGGTTGGTCGCGGGCCGGGTCATCGGCGGCGCCGTCGATGACGCGGAGCGGCCAGCCGTAGCGGGCGCTCGCCTTCTGAGCGATGCTCAGGCGCAGGGCACGGTCATGGCGCCCCCAGATGAGGGTCGTCGGCACCCGGATGGCAGCCAACTCCCGGGACGGGATTCGAGCCAGTCCCGCTCGCCGGAAGAGGCGCACGGCGTCCCTCGCACCGTCGGCGCGGGCAAGACCCACGTTGTAAGCGACGAACGACGTCCAGTCGTCGCCCATCTCCTCTCTGAGCTGGTCGAGATCGAAGGCGCACTGGTGCATGAAGCGTTCGAAGGTGCGCTCGCTGGGCCGGGCCGTGAAACCCAGGAACCCGAGAGCGAAGCGCACGCTCGGCCGGAACCGGGCCAGGCCCAGCGAGTCGACCAGCACGAGACGCCGCAGCCGGCCGCCGTGCTGAGCGGCGAATCGGGCGGCGACGGCTCCGCCGAGCACGTGTCCCACGACCGCGGGCGGCTCCGGACAGGTGCCCTCGATCAGGGCTCCCAGCCATGCCACCGCTCGGTCGGCATCCAGCGGTGCGTCGCCCGATCCGGACGAGCCGTGGGCCGGTAGGTCGGGGGCCACCACCCGGTGGGTCCTCACCAGGTCGGCGATCGTCCAGCGCCAGTTCACAGCCGACTCACCTGGCCCGTGCAGCAGCACGACGGGCGGTCCATCGCCACCCTCGAGGACCGCGGTGGGGATGCCGGCGGCGTCGACCCGTCGCTCGGCGACGGAAATGCCGGCCAGGAGCCGGACCCGGTGCTCCTCGAGATTTGCCGCGAAGGACTGGTGGGTCGCACTCATCGGTCGTCCCCGCTCGGCCGGCGGCCACTGGCAACCAGCAAGCCCGGCTCCATCACCGTGGCGTCGCCGTCCACGAACGGCTGGCACCGCTCCACCACGTCGTGCTCGAGTGCGACACGGGCGCCCTCATCGAGCTCGCCGACGATGGCCGCCAGCGGCGTGCTGTGGACGTACTGCCAGAAGAACTCGGCCGGCGGTGCCACCCGGAGGGGCACGGTGTCGATTTCGGTCTCGACTTCGTCGAACCCGGCGGTGTCCATCAACTCCCGAACCTCGGCGGGGTCGTGGACCGAGAAGACCGCGTGCACGAACATCGACGCCCCCGGTCCGACGTGGGCAGTCAGGGCCCGGTCGATGGCCACGAACAGAGGCGGGGTGGGTCCCGGCGTGCCCAGCAGCACACGGCCGCCGGGGACCAGGACGCGGCGCATCTCCCGCAGCGCCTCCACCTTGGCCGGGAAGAACATGAACCCCAGCGAGCACAGGACGACGTCGAACGATGCATCCGGGAGCGGCAGGTCCTCGGCGCTGCCCTGGTGCCACTCGATCGCCGTCCCCGCCGGTACGGCGGCCCGTGCGACCTCGAGCATCCCGGGGTTCACATCCAGCCCCGCCACGCTGCCCCTCGAGCCCACCGCCTCGGCCGCCAGACGGGTGGCGATGCCGGTGGCGCAGGCGACGTCGAGAACGCGCTCACCCGGCGCCAGGCGAGCGGCGGCGATCAGCCGCCGGGCGAACGGCGTGCCGATGACGGGCACGAAGTCACGTTCGTAGTTCTCGGCTGCGTTCGCCGAGTACTTCTCGTAGGTGGTCGTGGATGGGTTGGTCATCATGGGGCCTCCTTCCCTCGATACCGACGGTACGGAAGCGGCCGGGGCGGCGCTTCGGGGAAAACAGGCAATCGGGCGCCGACGGGGCGTGAGGGAGATCCCTCCCGCGTCGCTACACCAGGCGGTGGCTGTAGGCGTAGGCGGTGGCGCCGGCGCGGTTCGACACACCGAGCTTGGTGAAGATGTTCCCGAGGTGACGCTCGACGGTCTTCTCGCTGATCACCAGCGCCTGGGCGGTCTCCCGGTTGGTCTTGCCCGCGGCCACCACCCGTAGCACCTCCAGCTCGCGTGCGGTTACCGGGGCACCCGTCTGGCGGGCGGGCTTCCTGGACAGCTCGTCCAGGCGGGCGAGCGCAGGCCCGGCGCCGAGCTGCTCGAAGACCTCCCGGGCGGCGGCGCACTCGAGGTCGGCCGTGTCCTCGTCGTCAACCGCCCGGCACGCCGCGGCGATGAGCATCCGCGCCTGGGCCGCCTCGTACGGCGCGTCCACGTCGCGCCACGCCTGGAAGGCGTCGCGCAGCGCGTCGAGTGCCGCCGTGGGCTCGCACTCGGCGAGCAGCACCGCACCCCTCGACTGGGCGGCGATCGCCCGGAGCAGCACCGTCTGGCGGCCGGCGGCGAGCTCGGCCAGCTCGTCGGCCGCGGCCTGAGCCTCAGCCACCCGCTCGGCCGACAGCATGATCTCCACATACGCAGGGAGGAGCCGCGACCTCGTCACATGATCGTGGGCGTCGTCGACCGCCCGCCGGATGGCGGCGACGGCCGCATCACGCCGGCCTTCGGCGAGGCGCAAGAGGGCCAGGCCGGGTTGGGGCTCGTGCCCGCAGGCGTGCGCCCGCCGGTAGTCCGCCTCGGCGGCGGCGAGCTCTCCCCGCAGGCGGTGCAGCTCGGCGAGCTGGTAGTGGGCCATCCCGACGGCCGGGTGCGGTGGATCGGCGAGCCGGTCCCGAGCCCGCTGCGCCTCCGGTGATGGCCTCGAGCCAATTCCCCCGGATCTGCATGATCTGGGAGCGGTGCACGAGGCACTGCCCTCGATACGGGACCAGGCCCGGCTGTCCCTCGCACCACCGGTGGAGCGCCACTGTCCACTCGTTCGCCCGTCGCACGTCGAATGCCTGCTGGCAGGCGTCGATGACCGCGCAGTAGACGATCCCCGACACGACGGACGAGGTCTCCCCAGTGGTCACTGAGACCATGGCCTCGTCGAACAGGCCCATGCCGCGGGCTACCCGACCCAGCGCCAGGAGCGCCTGCCCCTGACCCACGCCGCCGAGCGCCGCCAGGTCGGGGTCACCGAAACGCTCGGCCAAGGCCCTGACCTCCTCGAAACGCTCCAGTGCGGCGCCGGGTTCACCACCCGCCATGGCCGTAAGGGCCTCCGGAAGCATGAGATAACCCCGCTCCACGCAGACCAGTCGGTGCTGCTCCAAGAGCCGCGCCGCCCGAGCCAGCCAGCCCCCGCCCTGTGCCATCTCGCCGCGCTGCACAAGCCCGAAGCCGACCCAGAACGCACAGCGGACGGCCTGCTCCTGCCGATCCAAGTCGAGCCAGCCCTGGTGCGCCCGGCTCCAGGCGTCCGTGCTCGCGTCATCGTGCCCGATGAGATACGCGACGGTCGCCAGCCGCTCGAGGTCGTCGGGACCTAGTTGCGTCGCGCCGGCGGCGTCGCTCAACCGATCGTAGGCGTCGGACCAGTTCTGTTCGCCAAAGCACCGGCCGGCCTCGGAAGCCGGTAGGTGTCCTCGGTCGACGGCGACTGCCGGCGCCGGCCACAAGGCCACGGCCCGGCCGTCGGGGCCGACGCCCACGGAGACGAAGACGTCGCCCTCCTCCACCGGCTCCAGGCGGCCGTGGTGCCGGAGGGGGACGACGGGAGGCCCATGACCGAGGCACGGCGAGCGTCGTCGGGGTCGGCCGGCACCGTGACCTCGTCGGGCACTGTGACCTCGTCGGCCTCCCGCCGGCGCCGTCGCCCGGGGACCCTCACGAT
>JAHWKL010000143.1 GCA_019347915.1 Actinomycetota bacterium | reverse complement strand
TGCACCGGCGCGCGCCCCCGGCCCTCCGGCACGCCGACGACGCCGGCGGCCGCCGGGGCGACCGGGTCAGACGTCGTCCTGGACCCCCGCGAGGGAACGGACGTCGTCACCGCCCCCTCCTGCTGAGAGACCCCGCGGACGGGTCACCCGCCCGCGGGTCCGCGGGCGCATGCCGCGTCGGGGTCCCCTCGACCGGGGAGGTGCCGCGGGCGCCCGCAGCCGGGTCGCGGCCGCGTCGGTCGGCGGGCATGTCGCGGAGCACCCACAGCCCGGAGGCAGCGGTCAGCCCGGCCACGACGGCGATCGCACCGCCGTAGCCAAGTGCGTCGGCGACCGCGCCCGCGATCAGGGCGCCCAGCGCGTAGCCCGCGTCGCGCCAGAACCGATACACCCCGACGACGGGCGCCCGCGCGACCGGGGTGACCGCGTCGGATATCGCGGCGATCAGCGTGGGGTAGACGAGCGCGGTGCCGGCCCCGATGACGCTGACGCCCGCGACGCCCAGGCCGGTGAGGCCCGCGGCGAGCAGGAAGCGGCGGCGGTCGAGCACCCACTGGGGGCCGGTGCGGACGGGTTCGTCGTGCATCACGTGCTCCATCGGTCGGGACGGCCGCTCAGGAGGATCGCAGCCAGCGAGGGTTGAACGAGGGCTCGAGGGCGACGCCCACGAACGTGAACGCCAGCACGGTGAGGGTCACGGCCAGGCCGGCGGGGAGGACCCACCACGTCCACATGGGGCTGAAGTAGATGCTCGGCTGGGCCAGGGCCCGGTTGAGCATCAGCCCCCAACTGATGCCACTCGGGTCGCCCAGGCCGAGGAAGGCCAGGCCGGCTTCGAGGGCGACGGCGAGACCGGCCCAGTTGACGAAGCCGACGACGATGAGGGGCCCCAGGCCGGGCACCAGGTGGCGGCGCAGCACGTACAGAGGGCCGCCGCCGAACCCCTGCGACGCGCCGATGAAGCCCCGCTGGACCAGGGTCAGCGTCTGGCTCCGGAGGATGCGGGCGTTGGGCGCCACGCCGAGGAAGCCGATGAGCAGGATCACCACGAGGTGACTCTCGCCGGCCAGCGAGCCGACCAGCACGAGCAGCGGGAGACCGGGAAGGGCCAACAAGAACACCATCAGGCGGTTCGACACGGAATCGGCCGGCCCCCCGACCAGGGCGGGCAGCACGCCGAACAGGAGGGCCCCGGCCATGGCCAGCAAGGCCGCCACCGCGGCCACGATCAGGGAGGTCCGGGCCCCGAACACGAGCTGGGCGAAGATGTCCCGCCCCGGGACGTCGGTGCCCAGGGGGTGCCCGGCCGAGGGCTCCTGCAGGGCGGGCCCGGAGATCGCCCGGGGATCGTGGGGCGTGAGCAGTGAAGCAGAGAGCGCCACGATCAGCACGAGCGCGAGGAGGCTCAACCCGATCACCAGCAGCGGCGAGCGCCGGGGTCGTTCCGGCTCGGTGTCCTGGTCGGGACCGGGTTCGACCTCCCTGGTGACCTCGGCCGGTGCCGAGGTCTGGGCGCTCACGAGGCCGTCCTCGGGTCGAGGCGGCGGTAGAGGGCGTCGGCCACGGCGTTGATGGTGACGACGCCCACGCTGATGAGGAGGAACGCTCCTTGGATGGTCGGGTAGTCCCGGACGGCGATCGCCTCGAACAGGAGTCGTCCCAGACCCGGGTACGAGAACACCCGCTCGATGAGGACGACGGCGGTCAGGGCGAAGCCGAGCTGGATGGCGGTGAGGCTCACCAGGGGCAGGAGGGCGTTGCGGGCCACGTACCGGTACTTGAGGCGACGCTCGCGCAGGCCCTTGGCCCGCCCCAGCAGGAGGTAGTCGGAGCCGAGCTCGCCCACCATGCCCGCCCGCATGATGAGGTAGTTGCCGGCCGTCAACCCGACGCTGAGCACCAGGAGGGGCAGCAGGAGGTGGCGTCCGACGTCGATGACCCTCTCCACCGGGCCGAAGGCGCCGGAGAAGGGCGTCTCGGCCCCGAAGAGGGGCAGCCAGCCGAGCTTGACGGCGAAGACGTAGAGCAGCAGGGAACCGAGCAGGTAGGGGGGGAACTCCCGCAGGGCGAGGAGCACGGTCATGAGCGCCCGGTCCATGGGCCGGTCCCGCCGCCAGCCGGAGTGCACGCCGGCCACCAGGCCGACGACGGTCGAGACGGCGGCGGCACTGCCGATGAGCAGGAGCGTCCACGGGAGCCTCCTGGCCAGCTCGTCCCACACCGGGGTGTTGGTGACGATGGAACGCCCGAGGTCACCGCGGGCCAGGCCAGTGAGGTACTGACCGTACTGAGCGGCCAGCGACCGGTCGAGGCCGTAGTACTCCTCCAGTTGCGCCCTGGCCTCCTCCCCGAAGACGAACCCACTCGACCCCTGGGCGAGGAGGGCGTCGATCGGGTCGCCGGGCATGGCCCGGGGCAGCAGGAAGTTCAGCGTGATCAGGGCGAAGATGGTCACCGCGTAGGAGAGGGCGGCACCCGCCCAGCGGCGCCTCCGGCGACGGCGACCCTGGTCGGGTGGCCGGGGGGCACCCTCCACGCCGCCCGCCGTGCCCACCGCGGTCTCCGGGCCCGGCTGGAGGACGCCGCCGCCGACCTGGTCTGGTTCCCCCGGTGGCGAGCGCACGCCCGACCGGGGCCCGACGGCCTCACTGCCGGGGGGCTCCCTATGGTCGTTCATCCGGCCCGGTGACCGGCCGCGGGCGGACGCGGCGCCTCATGGTGAACGCCGCCAGCATCAACGCCGCGGCCAGCAACGTCGGGGTCTCGCCGCCGGTGTCGGCCAGGCGACGTCCACTCGAGCCTGCCCGGCCGCCGGTCCCCGACCTGCCACCGGTACCCGACGTGCCGCCGGTGCCCGAGCTCCCGACCGCGTCATTGCCGTCGGTGCTCCCGATGCCCAGCCTGCCGCCGGCGCCGCTCGTACCGCCGGTGCCGCCGGTGCCGCCGGTGGGATTCACGCCACAGCGGGACTGGCCGATGATCAAGTCACCAGTGGCGTTGGGCCCGAGGAGCTCCATGTGAGCGGCGTTAACGGTGATGGAGCCGTCGGCGTTGCGAATCTGCTCGTTGAAGATGTAGCGGAACTCGTCTTGGGTGCCCCCGATGTGGAGGTGGCCCTCGACGGTGTGGCCGGGGGGTGGGTTGGCCGGTATGTCCACCACTCCCTCCGGGTGGTCCTCGGCCTGGGCGTGGGTGCGAATGGCCCCGCCGGCGATGGTGGTCGAACCGGTGGGCCCATCGCCGGTGGCGGTGCACGTGCTGCTGGCGTTGGCGGCGGTGAACACCTCGTCCCCGGAGGTGTTCACGTTCTGGATGCTGGCCGTGCTGGTCACCGAGCCCGTCGGCCCGGTGGTGCCCTGGGTGGTGACCTCCAACGGGCCCGACGTGAAGAAGGTGGCGGGGCCGAACTGCACGGCTGCTGAAGGGGCGGTGCGGGACTCGTCCCCGCCGGACGGCGGCAGGCTGACCGTGGGCTCCGGCCCGCGCACTTGCTCCGCTCCACCGAGCAGGCTGACGGTGATGTGGTAGCCGAAGGCACCCCCGGCAACCTCCGACACCTGGGCGGCGAACACCCCGGGCCCCCCGGCCGGGAGCGCAGCGGCGAGGAGCTGGGCCGTCCCGGTGGGGTCGGGCTGCACGTTCTCCGCTGGGCCGGTTCGCAGTCGTGCCGGAACGGTGGGCGGCTCTGCGGAGGAGGCGGCCAACGTCTCCGTCGGGCCCTCCGGCGGGAGGGCGAAGGCCTGGGTCAGGGGCTCGTCCACCGGCTCGGCGACGGCACCGTCGACGGGCTCGACCGGCTCGGTGACGGCCTCGTCTGCCGGCTCCGCCGGATCAACCGGCTCGATGACGCGTTGCACCGGCTCGGCCGGCTCGGCGACCGGCTCCGCCGAAGGCTCGCTGGGCGCCGGCGGGGTCGGCGCCGTCACCACGGCCGCACACCGCGATTGAGCCAGGACCACCTCGCCGACCGCCGAGGGGCCGTCGACCACGAGGCGCACGGCGTTCACCACCATCGAGCCGTCGACGACCTGCTGCTCGTTGAGGATGACGGTGACGACGTCATCAGAGCCCGGCACGGTGCTGTTGAGGATCGTGTTGGGGTCCGGCTCGGGGGGCAGGGCGACCCTCTCCGTCTCGTTCCCCACGCGGGACGCGTCGGTCAGTGTGGTGGAAGCAACCGAGCCGCTCTCCGACGAGGTGCAGGTGCTGGCCACCTCGGTGGCGGTCAGGAAGGAGTTGAACGCATCGACATCGCCCACGGTGGCTGCGCTGGTGGACGAGCCCGCCGGGCCGGTCGTGCCCTGACTGTCCACCACCAGCGTGCCGGTCTGGAGCAACCTGCCTCCGAAGGGCGCGGACGGGTCCCCGCCCGTCACCGACAGCGCCGGCACAGCATCCGTGACGCGGTCACCCGATGACGGCAGCGTCACCGACGGAACCGGCTCGGCGGTCGTGGGCGGGGCTCCCGACAGGGCGACATCGACGCTGGCGCCGAAGGCGCCTCCACCGACGGACGACACGTCGGCGGCCGAAGAGCCCGTGAAGCCGACGGTGCCGGCAACCAGAGCGACCGCTGCCAGCAGCGGCGACCGTGCGTGCACCCGTGGGCCATTCGGCCGTTGACGCTCAACCATTCGTGCTCCTCCCGCCAACCCCGAGGCTGTAGGTCGAACCGCGTCGGCGTCGTGCTCCACCGACCGCCGGCTACCTTCTCCGCCGGACTGTAACCGGACCGCAACTCGACCGTCACTAGGAACGCCGGGCACATACTGTACGCCACTAGGCTTCGGTCCGACGCGACGGAGGTGGGCATGAGGGGAATCCGGCGACTACTGGCGGTGTCAGTGCTGGCGTTGATCGGCTTCGCCGCCGCCCTGGTGCGTTTCGGCCAGGCCGCCGAGGAAGGATGCATCGCCGAGCCCCAGCCCCAGCCCGAGTACGAGGTCGAGCTCGTCGGGCCCATCGAGTTCACCAAGACCACCTACGAGCTCACCGTCTTCCGGAACGGAGAGCCGGTGACCGGGGCTCGGGTGTGTCTCGACACCGCCATGGGTGGCATGTCGGGCATGGGCCTCAGTGACGAGGGCGAGGAGGTGGCGCCCGGTCGGTACGAGCTGTACCTGCCCTTCCAGATGCCCGGACCGTGGGACGCATCGGTGCTGGTGGACGAGCCCGGGCATGACACCGTGGCCCTGCCGCTGTCGTTCCACGTCGAGTGAGCCACCATCTCGACGGAGGTTGCTCGGTGCCGCCCGGCCTCAGCTGACTTCGCCAGTCGTCACTCGTCACTCGTCGGCCGCGCAGAAAGCCAACCCGGTGGCGTTGGCCTTGGCCACGACTGCCGGGAGATCGGCGACGGCGATCAGCTCGGGGGTCGGGTGGACGGCCGCGAGCAGCGCCT
>JAHWKL010000142.1 GCA_019347915.1 Actinomycetota bacterium | reverse complement strand
GGGCAGCTCCTCCCGGGAAAGCGGCTCCCCGGTGATGATCTCGCACGGGATGGCGGCGTACTGGAAGCTGAATCGAGCCGCCTCCGACTCGCTGCCGGCCATGCCATGGGGCTGCACCAGGAAGTAGATCCCGACGTTGGCCAGGATGAGCAAAAGGGTGAGCACCGGGACTCGCCGTGTGGGGTTGTCGTCCCGCAGCGGGATCACCGGCGCACTCTATGCTGCTTGCGCCGGCGGTAATCCGCCGGCGCCCGTTCGCACGGAGCCGCACCAGCGTCCGTCGCCGCTCCGCCTGGCGGACTCCGCAGCGTTGCTGGGCGGTAATCCGCCGGCGCCTCCCGGGCGGGGCCGGCGCAACGTAGCCCGGACGGTACCGTGGGACCGGTGCGGCGACGGCTCGACACCGAGCTGGTGCGGCGGGGCCTGGTGATCAGCCGGGCTCGGGCGGTGGCCGAGATCGAGGCGGGCCGGGTGGTCGTGGCCGGCGCCCCGGCGAGCAAGGGCGCCACGCTGGTGGATCCCTCCCAGCCCATCACCCTCCTCGGCCCGCCGCCCCGCTTCGTGGGCCGCGGTGGCGACAAGCTGGACGCCGCCCTCGAACGCTTCCGACTCGACGTCACCGGGCGCCGGTGCCTCGACGCCGGCGCCTCGACGGGCGGCTTCACCGACTGTCTCCTCCAGCGGGGGGCGGCCGAGGTGGTCGCCGCCGACGTGGGCTACGGGCAGCTCCACGAGAAGCTGCGCGGGGATCCTCGGGTGGTGGTTCGGGAGCGCACCGACGTGCGGTCGCTCGGCGTCGACGACGTCCGCGGAGGAGCCGAGATCGTCGTGGCCGATCTGTCGTTCATCTCCCTGCGCCGGGTCCTCCCCACCCTGTTCAGCCTGGCAGTGCCCGGCGCCCCGTTGGTGCCACTGGTCAAGCCCCAGTTCGAGGCCGGCCGGCGCGAGGCCGACCGGGGCCGGGGCGTGGTGCGCGACCCCGTCGTGTGGCGACGGGTGCTCGAGGAGGTCGTCGTCGCCGTGGACGAGGCCGGCGGGGGCATCATGGGCGCCATGGCCTCGCCCCTCACCGGCGCCTCCGGCAACGTGGAGTTCCTCCTCCACGTGGTGGCTCCCGTCGGCGAGCGCTCTCCTCACCCCGCCACGGGCGTGGACCTCGACGCGGTGGTGGCCGAGGCGCGCCGCCGCCACGGCAGCTGACATGGCGTCGGTGGCCTTCGTGCTCCACCACGAGCGGCCGCAAGCGGTCGCCCTGGCCCGGGAGGCGGCGACGTGGTTGCTCGAGCAGGGCCACCAGGTCCGGCTGTCCGAGGCCGACGCCCGCCACGCCGGATTGGCCGACCTCGCCTGTGAGGAGGCCCGGCTCACCGTCGGTCTCGACGTCGCCGTGAGCCTGGGGGGCGACGGGACCATGCTGCGGACGGTCGACCTCGTGGCCGACGACCGCGTACCGGTCATCGGCGTCAACCTGGGCCACCTGGGCTACCTCGCCGAGGTCGAGCCCCGGTACCTGCACACGGCGCTCCAGCGGTTCTTCGCCGGCGATCACCACATCCAGGAGCGAATGCGCCTGACCGTGACGGTCGAGGCCCCGTCCCGGGCCGAGGCGGGCTCGTGCTCCTTCCCGGCGCTCAACGAAGCCGTGGTCGGCAAGACCCCGACCGGCCAGATCGTGCAGGTGGAGGTGGCGGTCGATGGGGAACGGTTCACGACGTACCACGCCGACGGCATCATCGCGGCCACGCCCACCGGCTCCACCGCCTACGCCTGGTCAGCCGGCGGTCCCATCATCGCCCCGTCCCACGCCGCCCTGCTGCTCGTCCCGGTGGCCCCCCACATGCTGTTCGACCGGCCGCTGGTACTGCCACCCCAGGCCACCGTGCGCCTCGAGGTGGCGGCCGACCGGCCCGCCGTCCTCTCGGTCGACGGCCGCAGCCTGGGGCGGCTCGAGGTGGGGGACGCCATCGCCTGCACGGCGGCGGAGCACCCCGCCTTGGTGGCGACCTTCAACGGTCGGGGTTTCCTCGGCATCCTCAAGGCCAAGTTCGGCATGAGCGACCGCAACGCCGGCCACTGGTAGGGCGTGATCGCCACCCGGCTGCGCCATCGATGTCGACAGCCGGGGGAGAGCTGGGGCCTAACCTTCCCGGCGTGAGCGTCCGAGCCCGAATCGAGCGCTGATCGCCGATGCTGCTGGAGCTGGCCGTCACCGACCTCGGCGTCATCTCCGAGCTCTCACTGGTGTTGTCCCCCGGCATGACCGCCCTCACCGGCGAGACAGGGGCCGGCAAGACGTTGGTCGTCACCGCCCTGGAGCTGCTGGCGGGCGCCAGGGCTGACGCCACCGTCGTGCGCCCGGGCGCCGACGAGGCACGGGTCGACGGACGCTTCGTCGACGGGGCCGGTGACGAGGTCGTCCTGACCCGGGTGGTGCCCGCCGAAGGACGGTCCCGAGCCTACGTAGGAGGTCGACCCGCTCCGGTCACCGCCCTGGCCGAGCACGGCGCCGGCCTGGTGGAGCTCCACGGCCAGCACAGCCACCAATCGCTGTTGAGCCCCTCGGCCCAGCGGGCGGCGTTGGATCACTTCGCCGGCGTGGACCTCCGCCCGTTGCATGCCGCCCGGCGCCATTTGGCCGACATCGAGGCAGAGCTGCGGTCCCTGGGCGGTGACGCCGGCGAGCGGGCCCACCAGCTGGAGCTGCTGCGGTTCGAGGTCGACGAGCTCGACCGAGCCGGCCTCGGCGACCTCGACGAGGAGGTGAGGCTCGACGCCGAGGAGGATCTCCTGGCCTCCGCCTCCGCCCACCGCCAGGCCGCGGCCGCCGCCCACACCGTTCTCACCGACGAGCACGGGGCCCACGAGGCTCTGGCCGCCGCTCTGGGGGGCGTGAGCGGCCTACGTCCCTTCGCCGAGATCGAGGAGCGGCTCCGGGCCTTGGCCGCCGAGGTCGCCGACGTCGCCACCGACCTCCGGCGGTCGGCCGAGAGCATCGAGGAGGACCCGGCCCGGCTCGAGGCGGTGCGCCAGCGTCGGCAGCTCCTGCGCCGGCTGTGCCGCAAGCACGGCGTCGCCGACCTGGCCGAGCTGGTCGCCGTCGCCGACCGACGCTGGCACGCGCTCGAGGAGCTGGTCTCCCATGGCCGACGTTCGCAGGAGCTGGAGCGGGTGGCGAGCGAGGCCGCCCGTGCCGTGGCTCAGGCCGCTGCCGACGTCGCCGCCGCCCGGCGTACGGCGGCGCCGGTGCTGGCCGCCGCCGTCGAGGCCCGGCTGCGAGAGCTGGCCATGCCCCGGGCCCGGCTCGAGATCGGCGTCGCCGGCGAGGGCCCGGCCGACGACGTGTGCTTCCTGTTGGCCGCCGGCGCCGGGGAGCCCGCTCTTCCCCTGGCCAAGGTGGCGTCCGGAGGAGAGCTGTCGCGGACGATGCTGGCCCTGCGCCTGGCCCTCGGCGCCGCCGCCCTCGCCGGGGCCGGCCGGTCCGGCGGCCACGTTCGCACGCTGGTGTTCGACGAGGTCGACGCCGGCATCGGCGGTCAGGCCGGCCTGGCCGTGGGCCGGGCCCTATCGGCGCTGAGCACCAGCGCCCAGGTCCTGGTCGTGACCCACCTGCCCCAGGTCGCTGCCTTCGCCGACGCCCAGATCGCGGTGTCCAAGAAGGATCACGGCGGCCGCCCGGTGGCGCGCGCCCGGCTCCTCGACGACGAGGCGCGCATCGTGGAGGTCTCCCGCATGCTCTCGGGACAGCCCGGGAGCTCCACCGCCCAGGGCCACGCCCAGGAACTGCTGGCGGTGGCCGCCCGGCAGCGGGCCGGCGCCGGCGCCGGGGCCGAGCACTCGTGACCGGATCCGTGAGTGACGACACGGTGCAGGGTCCTGCGCGCGTCGGACGTCGCACCAAGGACCTGATCCCCACGCTGCGACCGGGAGACGTGGCCGTCATCGACCACGCCGACCTCGACCGGGTGGCCGCCGAGGGCCTGGTCCTGGCCGACCCCGCCGCCGTGGTCAACGCCGCCCCCTCGATCTCCGGTCGCTACCCCAACATCGGGCCTCTGCTCATTGCCGCCGCTGGCATCCCGCTGCTCGACGGCGTGGGCGCCGAGGTCATGGAGGCGGTGAGAGACGGCGACAGCGTTTCGATCCACGACGACCGTCTCGAGTCGCCCACGTGGTCGGGCCGGGGCACCCGCCAGAGCATCGCCACGCTGGAGCAGGTCATCGAGGAGTCCAGGGACGCCATCGGCGGCGAGTTGGAGCGCTTCGCCACCAACACGTTGGAGTACCTCCGCACCGAGCATCGTCACCTCCTGGGCGACATCAAGGTCCCCGACGTCGGGGTCGACCTCACCGGGCGCCACGTACTCGTGGTGGTGCGTGGCCACGACTACCGGGAGGACCTCGATGCGCTACGGCGGGGTGGCTACCTGGACGAGATGAGCCCCGTGCTGGTGGGTGTCGACGGCGGCGCCGACGCACTCCTCGACCTCGGTCGGCGCCCCGACATCATCATCGGTGACATGGACTCGGTGTCCGAGCAGGCCCTGCGCTGCGGCGCCACCCTCGTCGTCCACGCCTACCCGGGCGGGCGGGCGCCCGGGGGCGACCGCCTCGACGCCCTGCACCTCGACTACGAGGTGTTCGAGGCGCCGGGGACGAGTGAGGACATCGCCCTGCTGCTGGCCCACGAGGGGGGCGCCGAGCTCATCGTGGCCGTGGGCACCCACAACTCCATGGTGGAGTTCCTCGACAAGGGCCGGGATGGCATGGCCTCGACCTTCCTCGTGCGCATGAAGGTGGGTCCGAGCATGGTCGACGCCAAGGGGGTGAGCCGGCTGTACCAGTCCCGTGTCCGAAAGGGGGACATGCTGCTGCTGGTGGTGGCGGCGCTGTTCTCGCTCATCATCGTCACCGCCGTGAGCCAGCCCGCCCGCCTGTTCCTCGAGAACCTCTGGAACGCCCTCCGGTTGGGTTGATGGTCAACTTTCGCTACCACATCATCTCCATCGTCGCCGTGTTCCTCGCTCTCGCCGTCGGCGTGGTCATGGGGTCGGCCGTCATCGATCGGGCGGTGGTGGGAACGCTGCGGGAACAGCAGGCCGCCATCGGCCGGCGGATCGACGAGGTGCGACAGGAGAACGGCGAGCTCCAGGCCCGCCTGGTCGAGCAGGAGCAGACATCGGAGCAGCTCGCCGACGAGGGGAGCCAGCGGTTGCTCTCCGGTGCCCTCACCGGGGTTCCCGTCGTGGTCGTCGCCGTCAACAGCACCGAGTCGAGCGCCCTGGACGACGTCGTGGAGGTCCTCCGCACGGCCGACGCCGACTACGAGGGCACGGTGAAGCTCACCGAGCGCCTGGCGCTGACGAGCGAGGAGCAGCGCCGGGACCTGGCCCGGGCGCTGGGCGCCCCGGAGGAACGCGAGGTGAGTGAGCTGCGGGTCCGGGCCGTCG
>JAHWKL010000141.1 GCA_019347915.1 Actinomycetota bacterium | reverse complement strand
GATTTCGACCTCCAGCTCGAGCTCTCCGCGCGAGACCATGATCGCCATCCCGTGATCGCCGAGGGTGCCAGAGGCGATCACCCGGTCGCCCGGGCGAATGCTGGCGGGTGAAAGTTGGAGCGTGTGCTCCACGACCGCGACCCCCGAGGTCGAGATGTACACGCCGTCGGCCTTTCCGCGCTCCACGACCTTGGTGTCCCCGGTGCCGATCGCCACCCCGGCGCGCTCGGCGGCGCGTCGCGCCGCGGCGACGGATGCGGCGTGGTAGTCGAAGCCCACGAACTGCGAGTTCGGGTAGGCCTTGGCCATCACGATCGTCGAGGCGCCGTGTCCGCAGCCGATGTCGGCGACGCGGGCGCCGGCCAGCAGCTTCTCCTCGACACCTTCGAGTGCGGGCAGCCAGGAGGGCACGAGGTTGGCGACGTAGCCGGGCTTGAACAGCCGCTCGGTGCCCTCGAAAAGGTCGCGGTGGTGCTCGTGCCAGCCGAAGCGCCCGGTGGCGAAGCGCTCCCGGATCCGCTCCTCGTCCTTGACCGCCGAGGCGGCGATGGTCATGGCCCCCACGAGGAGCGCAGGGCTGGACTCGTCCGCCAGCGCCGCCGCCTGCTCCTCGGTGAGCCAGAAGGTGCCGGTGGCGGGGTCATGCTCGCAGTAGCGGCTCACGTACTGCGCGCACAGCCACTCCTCCACCAACCGCCGGTCGTAGCCGGTCCGCGCCGCGAGTCCCGCCCCGTCGATGGGGCCGGCTTCAGCGAGTGCCCGGTACAGACCCAACTTGTCGCCTACCACCACTGTCGCGGCGTGCATCGCCGCCGCGAAGTCGCCGGCGAACCGCCCGGTGAACTCCTCCAGCTTGGCTTGGTCTATCGCCATGTCCTCCTCCTTTGTGTCGTATGTCGACTGGATGCGGGAGCACCGGAGCGTGCCCCTGGCCTGTTTCCGACGCCATGGTGCGACCCGCCGCGTGCGCCTCGGTTGCGGACGGCGTGCAGCCCGCCGCCGCTCGGTCCCGGCACACGAGCCTCTACGCGCGCTGAAGGTCGGCCTGCTGAACGTGATCTCGGCCATAGGCGTTAAGCCCAGCAACCAGATCCTCGACAGCCTCTCAAGCCGCCGACGGTCAGCGACTCACATCGTGGCGGTCAGGCGGTCAGTCGGAGTAGATGGTCACGTCTGGTCTGCGTCGGCGAGGAGCCGCCGTGTGACGGCCAGC
The DNA here is from genome assembly GCA_019347915.1 of Actinomycetota bacterium. GTDB lineage: Bacteria > Actinomycetota > Acidimicrobiia > Acidimicrobiales > CADCSY01 > JAHWJR01. The sequence goes on along the minus strand of JAHWKL010000141.1, from coordinate 4,253 downwards.
GCGAATGAGACGGCCTCGTCGCCGCTGAGCGTCTCTCCCCGTGACTTGGCCTCGCCGAACCCGCGTTCGCCGAGGCTGGAGATGAGAGTGTCGACGACGGCTCTCAGCCGATCAGCTTCGGGACCGTACGACGGTGAGGACGCCGTCGAGGCGGTGCACGCCCCATACAGCACGGCGGTCGGCTCATGCGCGCCCAGGCGAGCGAGCAGCTCGACGAGGTTGCGCAGCGTCAGCCACTGCTGGGTCCAACCACCACCGCGTCGCCAGTGCCGGATGACCTCTTCGAACAACCGCAGAGCTACGAGGGGGTCGCCGTGGCGGCCTCGAAGCGACGTGTTGGACACCAGGGCCACGCCCTTCATGAAGACGTTGTCAGCAGCCTCTGCGAACTCCAGGGCCTCCCCGATCGGCCCCAACGCCCGCACGGGATCCGCCTCGAGCAGCGAGTCGCCCTCGGCGTAGAGGATCATGGCCATCACCGTGGGGTTTCCTGCGGACGCGGCGACCTTGCGGGCTTCCCCGGTCAAGGCCAACGCCGTTGCCAGGTCTCCTCTTTTCCCCGCGGCGACGGCGCGGGCGCACAGGCACCACACCTCGCCGTGGTCGTGGCCAAGGAGTTGCCAGAGGCGCGCCGCTTCGCCGTAGTGATCGAACGCTTTCTCCAACCGCCCGCTCATCAAGCAGATGCTGGCGAGCGCTTCGGTGGGCAGCGCCCGTCGGAGGTCGTCCACTCCGTCGCACGACGTGAGGCCCCGCTCGGCATAGCGAGCCGCCGTGCTCCTCTCCCCCCGGTGCATACGGCGGATGGCAGCGGAGCCGAGCACCACGGGAAGGAGGGGATGACGCTGGGCCGACGGCAGCTCGACGACAGCTTCCGCCCAGCTCAGGATCTCGTCGTTCGCCTGCCAACAGGCGAACCAGTGGAGTGCCGCTGAGAGGCGGAGCGCCAGGTCAGGGTCTCTTCGCTTGCGGCACCACGTATGGGCGGCCCGCAGGTTGTCGAGCTCGATGCGCAGGCGTTCGACCCAATCGCGTTCGCGCGGTCCGCGCAGGCCGACCTCAGCCTCCTCCGCCAAGGCCAGGAAGTATCGGGCATGGGCGTCAGAGGTCGGCTCCGTCTCGCCGCGGGCGTCGAGGCGCTCCGCGCCGTAGAGGCGCAGGGTCTCGAGCATGCCGTAGCGGGCCGGGCCCGACGGCGCCGGCGGGACCACCATCGACTTGTCCGCCAGGCTGGTGACGACAGCGGCGACCTGAGAGGCGGACAGGGCACCGTCCGCGCACACCGCGGCGGCAGCCTCCAGCGTCCAGCCCCCGGCGAAGACCGAGAGCCGTTCGAACACCGCGCGCTCGGCCTCGTCGAGCAACCCATAGGACCAGTCGACCAGGGCACGCAGCGTCCGATGCCGTTCGCCCTCGCCGCGGGGACCGGCGGTCAGGAGAGCAAAGCGGTCACGCAAGCGCTGAGCCAGGTCGTGAGCAGTGAGGACACCCATGCGGGCAGCGGCGATCTCGAGAGCGAGGGGCAGGCCGTCGAGTCCTCGGCAGACCTCAACCACAGCGTCGGTGTTGGCGTCGTCGAGGCGGAAGTCAGCACGAGCGGCGCGGACCCGGTCCAGGAAGAGCGCGACCGCTGGGGACGCCTCGACCTCTTCCTCGCTCGCCGACGGGGGCGGGACCGGCAGGGGGAGCACGGGCCAGACGTGCTCGCCCCCGGCGCCCAGGCGCTCGCGGCTGGTGGCCACGACGGTGATGTTGGGGCACCGGCGCGCCAGCGACTCCACCAGGCGGGAGGCGGCGTGGAGGACGTGTTCGCAGTTGTCCACTACGAGCAGCATCCGCCGGGGCTGAAGGGCCTCCACCAGCGCATCCGAAAGGTCGACCCCGGCGGGCAAGACCACCCCCAGGGCGGCCGCGACCGCATGGGGCACGGCCTCCGGTGAGCTCAGCCGGGCGAGCTCGACGACCCAGGTCCCATCCGGGAACGCCGGCGCCATGGTCTCGGCCAGGCGCATGGCGAGACGACTCTTGCCCACCCCTCCCACGCCCACCAGGGTCACCACCCGTGCTCGTGTGAGCAGGCCGACGAGCCCGGCGACGTCGTCTTCTCGGCCGACGAAGGTGGTGATGGGCGGGGCAAGGTTGCCCTCGGCCGGAGGTGAAGGAGCGCCTGTCTCCGCGGGCGCCACGTGCGGCGACTGGGTCAGGATCTGGCCCTCGAGGTCGCGCAGGGAGGCCGAAGGCTCGAGACCGAGCTCGTCGGCGAGACGCTCTCGGAAGCGCTGGTAGAGCCGGAGGGCATCGACTTGCCGTCCGCAGCGCGCGAGGGCCCGCATGAGCTGCGCGTGGGGCCGCTCACTGAGGGGGTGAGTGGCGACGACGCCCTCCAGCACGCTCACGGCGTCAGCGCTGCGCCCCAGTGCGAGCAGCGCGTCGACGCGGTTCTCTACCGCCGTCTGTCGGAGCTCCTCGAGGCGAGCCGCCTCGGCTCGGGCGACGTCGTCGTCAGCGAACTCGGCGAACGCCGGGCCTCGCCACAGTTCCAACGCCTCGTCGAGGATCTCGAGCGCCCGCGATGGGTCCACGGGCAAGGTCGCTCGCGCCTGCTCCATCAGGTCGCGGAACTGCAGGGAGTCGAGCTGGTGGGGTCGCAGCTCGATCGCGTATCCGGGTGGCCGCGTGACGATGGGGGCTGGCGTCGCGGCCGTTCGCAGCCGGCGCCGGAGGCGGGCGACATAGGTCTGCAGACCGTTGCGATCGGAGGCCGGAGGGTCATCGCCCCAGAGGACTTCGATCAAGCGGGAAGTCGAGACGACGGAATTGGCATCCACCAACAGTGCGGCAAGGAGCCTTCGCTCGTTGCTACTGCCGATATCGACGAGGTCGTTGCCTCGCCGGACCTCGAGCGAGCCCAATACGCGGAACTGCATTGCATCCTCCGCCGCCATGACGAATGCCTCCAGCCTAATGACTGCAGGTTGCCTCTGAGGGAGGCTGATCGGGACACCGTCAAGCAAGCGGGCCGGTTCCTCAAGCGAGGCCCCGGCTCGGTTTCGATGGTGTCGAGGCCGATGCCACGTTCGGCGACGACTCCGGAGTTTCGTATTGAGGTCGCTGCGGTGCTCCTCGATCGCTGGGTTGACAACTACGGAGAACTCCCGGCCCATGGCCACTCCTTGGAGATGGAGTGGGCGGCCAGCAGCGGCCAGAATCAGAGAATCAGGCGTGAGCGACGGCTCTGGTGCATCGGCGGCGTTCGTCGGGCGCGGGCCCCCGGGCCCGGATCAGGGCAGCGTTCCGCGACTCGCTCGCCGGCGAGACTCGGCTGGTGCTGGTCAGCGGCGAGTTCGGGATCGGCAAGACCGCGTTGCTCATCGAGGCGGCTGCAGGGGGTGACCAGGACGTGCGTTCTTTCCCGTACGCCGCTGGAGAGAGACACCTTGGAACATCAAGATTCTCGCTGCTGGTCCACTACGGGGGTGCCCCCTAAGCCCGAGCGCCGGCGGCCCAACAGGGTGACCCGGATCGCCGGCTCGCGAAAACGGTCGAGCGTGCCTCCTCTCACGACGTCGACCTTGTGGGCACAGCCACGACTCGGCGGAGATGCGCTGGAGTGGCGTGCGGGCGGTGTCAGGCTCGTCGAGCCGCATAGCACTACCTGCCGCGAGCGCGCCACATCGACGGTTCTCGAGTCGAAGGCCGCTGGCGGGGGCCGCACATAACGGACACCCTTGGAAAGCCCCGCTGTCTCGCCGAACCGGCGATCGCAGAGCTGGACGGCTGCACCACGAGCCGCACCGACGTGCCTGATGGAGACTGAACAGCGGATGCAGGCAGTAGTTCGGCCCTAGCGTCCGGCTTGCTCCGGTGGGCTGGCTCATGAAGTGCCTGCCGCCTTCGGGTCTGGCTTCCGAACGAAGCGTCGGCCCACCGGGTCTTCCCCCGCGACGTGGCTCGAAACAGGATCGTGCACCTTTCTCCTATCAGGAGTGCCCGTCGCGCGGCTCCACTCCAACGACGAAAGGCAAAGCCACATGGTGTTGATCGGCATCGACCCTCACAAGGGTTCCCACACGGCCGTGGTCATCGACGGCCACGAGACCCAGCTGGCGGAGTTGCGCCTGCGGTCCTCCAAGCAGCAGTGCGACCAGCTCCTGGAGTGGGCGTTGGCCTTCCCGGAACGGCGGTGGGCGATCGAGTCCGCCGGCGGGCTTGGCTACCTGCTGGCCCAGCAACTGGTGGCGGCCGGCGAGGAC
>JAHWKL010000140.1 GCA_019347915.1 Actinomycetota bacterium | reverse complement strand
CGGGTCGTCGAGCAGGAGGAAGAACGCGCCGTTGCCGCCGACGCCGCTGTCGGGGTCGGCGCCGTACAGCTGCACCCCTGGCACACCGGCGGCGATCAGATCGTCCGCCCGGCCGGCGGCCCGTTCGCGAAGCTCGTCCAGCGGGCCGAACTGGATCGAATCGGTCGGACACGCCTGGGCGCAGGCAGGCTGCTGCTCGCCGCGCATCCGGTCGTAACACAGGGTGCACTTGAAGGCCCCGCCCCCACCGGGCTGGCCCGGGGAGCGGCGTTCGATGACCCCGTACGGGCACGCGGTGACGCAGTAGCCGCAGCCGTTGCAGATGTCCTGCTGCACCACGACCGTGCCGAACTCGGTGTAGTAGAGGGCGCCGGTGGGGCACGATTCGACACATCCCGCGTTCTGGCAGTGCTTGCAGACGTCGCTCATCATCAGCCAACTGCTTTGGAATGGCTGCTGCGCCGCCGAGCGGATGGAAGGCTTCTCGATGAACGCCACGTGCCGCCAGGTGCTCGCACCCAGCGCACCCGTGTTGTCGTACGACGAACCGAGCATCTGCATGCCGTCGTCGGGGATCGCGTTCCACTCCTTGCACGCCACCTCGCACGCCTTGCAACCGATGCAGATGGAGGTGTCGGTGAAGAAGCCCACCCGGGGTGGTGGCGCCTCGTACCCGGCGTCGGCCGCCGGGTCGAGCGGCCCGAAGAGGCGGTTGCCGCCGAGGCTCACGGGCTCGCCCCCGGGCGGTCGGTGCGCACCGGGTGGTTGCCCGTGTCGATGGTGATGCCGGCCCGCCGGCGGTAGCCCTCCACGTAGCGCAGCAGCGCCGCCCCGGTCGGGCGGCGGCCGGGGCGGAGGTCGCAGGCGCCCACCTTGGTCTCCTGGATGTGGACGTTGGGGTCGAGCGTGATCCCCACCAGGTCATTGGCCGAGTCTCCCGTGGTCAGCCCCCCGCCGTGGGCCCAGTGGTAGGGGATGCAGACCTGGTGGAGGACCCGGTCGCCGACCCGCAGCGGGGCCAGCCGCTCGGTCACGAGCACCCTCGCCTCCACCGCCGAGCGGGCGGTGACCATGTGCGCCCACCCGAGATGGGAGAGGCCCCGCTCGGCGGCCAACTGGGGGGACACCTCGATGAAAAGCTCGGGCTGCAACTCGGCCAGGTAGGGGACGTAGCGGCTCATGCCGCCGGCGGTGTGGTGCTCGGTCAGCCGGCTGGTGGTGAACACGAAGGGGAAGACGTCGTTGCCGGGCTCGGTGGACTCAGGTTGAGACGGGTTGACGGGGTGGGGGAAGACCTGGCGCGCCGGGTTGGTCTGCTGGCGGTACAGCGCGTTGGCGACCGGTGATTCCGCCGGCTCGTAGTGGGTGGGCAGCGGACCGTCGAGCAGGCCGCTGGGCACGAACAGCCAGCCCTTGCCGTCGGCCTGCATGACGAAGGGGTCGTCGCCGGCGATGGCGTCCTCGGCCACGGCGTCGGCCGGGGGCCGGTAGTCGGGCGGCTTGCCCCGCTCGAAGTCGGGCACGTCCTCGCCCGTCCACTCGCCCCGTTGCGCGTCCCACCACACGTAGGCCTTGCGCTGGCTCCACGGGCGGCCCTCCGGGTCGGCCGAGGCCCGGTTGTAGAGGATGCGGCGGTTCGACGGCCACGCCCAGCCCCACTCGCCGGCGACGTGGCCCTGTTCGGTTCCAGGTGTGCGCCGTGCCGCCTGGTTGACCCCGCCGGCGTAGACCCCGGTGTAGATCCAGCAGCCGCCGGTGGTGGTGCCGTCGCCCCGCATCCCGGTGAAGGAGTCGAGCAGTTCCCCAGTGCTCAGGTCGTAACCGTTGATCTCGCGCAGCACCGCGTCGGCCGACGGCTCGTCGTGCTCGCCGGCGGTGGGGTAGTCCCACGTGAGGTCGAGCAGAGGGCGGTCGCGCTCGTCAGTCGACCCGCTGAGCTTGTCCCTGATGATGCGCCCGAGGTGGAAGAAGAACCACAGCTCGGAGCGGCAGTCGTCCTTGGGGGCGAGGGCCCGCTCCCGCCACTGCAGCAGCCGTTGCGTCTGGGTGAACGTCCCCTCCTTCTCGACGTGGGCGGCGGCCGGGAGCAGGAACACCTCGGTCCGGCACTCCTCGGGCACGATCTCCCCGGTGGCGATCTCGGGCCCGTCCTTCCACCACGTGGCGCTCTCGATGGCGAACAGGTCGCGCACCACCAGCCAGTCGAGGTTGGCCATGCCCAGCCGCTGCGCCTTGCCGTGGGCTGACCCGACCGCCGGGTTCTGGCCCAGCAGGAAGTAGCCCTTGACCTTCCCCTCGATCATGTCCATCACCGTCTGGTAGGTCCCGTGATCGCCGTCGACCCGGGGGAGGTGGTCGAAGCAGAAGTCGTTGTCCGCCTGGGCGGCGTCGCCCCACCAGGCCTTGAGCAGGCTGGCCATGTAGGCGTCGGCTCGACCCCAGTAGCCGACCTTGCGCTGCCCCATCACCGTGTCGAGGTAGGTGCTGAGGTCGGGATGGCTGCCGGCGTGGGGCATGGGCAGGTACCCGGGAAGGAGGTTGTAGAGCGTGGGGATGTCGGTCGACCCCTGGATGCTGGCGTGGCCCCGCAGGGCGAGGATCCCTCCACCGGGACGACCCATGTTGCCCAGCAGGAGCTGGATGATGGAGGCGGTGCGGATGTACTGCACGCCCACCGTGTGCTGGGTCCAGCCCACGGAGTAGACGAGGGCGGTGGTGCGCTCCCGACCGGAGTTGCGCGTCCACTGCCGGCACAGCTCGAGGAACAGGTGCTGTGGCGTGCCGCACACCTGCTCGACCATCTCCGGGGTGTAGCGGGAGAAGTGGCGCCTGAGGATCTGGTACACGCAGCGCGGGTGCTGCAGTGTGGGGTCGCGCCGGGGCTCGCCACCCTCGAGCGTGGCGCCGTGGCTGCCGTGCTCGTGGGAGGCCGCCTGCTCGTGTGCCTGGCCCTGGGTACGGCGCCCCGCCGCCGGCGTCGCCGGCATCCCCTCGTACTGCCACGTGGCCGGGTCGTAGACCCGGCGTTCGTGGTCGAGGCCCGAGAACAGCCCGTCGAGGTCCTCGGTGTCCCGGAAGTGCTCGTCGACGATGGTCGAGGCGTTGGTGTAGGCGAGGACGTACTCGCGGAAGTCGAGCTCGTGGTGAAGGATGTAGTTGACGATCCCGCCGAGGAAGGCGATGTCGGTGCCGGCCCGCAGGGGAACGTGGGTGTCGGCCAGTGCGCTCGTGCGGGTGAACCGGGGGTCGACGTGGAAGACGTTGGCGCCGCCGGCCTGGGCCTCGACGACCCACTGGAAGCCGACGGGGTGGCACTCGGCCATGTTCGAACCCTGGATGACGATGCAGTCGGCGTTGGCCAGGTCCTGCTGGAAGGTGGTGGCGCCGCCCCTACCGAACGACGTCCCCAGACCGGGGACGGTGGCGGAGTGTCATATCCGGGCCTGGTTCTCGATCTGGATGGCACCGAGGGCGGTGAACAGCTTCTTGATGAGGTAGTTCTCCTCGTTGTCGAGGGTGGCGCCGCCCAGGCTGGCGACGGCCATGGTGCGGGCCAGCCGGGAGCCGTGCTCGTCGACGTCCTGCCAACCCTGGCGCCGGGCGGCGATGACACGGTCGGCGATCATGTCCATCGCCGTGTCCAGGCCGAGATCCTCCCACTCGGTGGCGAAGGGCGGCCGGTAGCGAACCTTGGTCTGCCGCAGCGGGCTGGTCACCAGGTTCTTGCTCGCGGCCCCTTTGGGGCACAGGCGTCCTCGGGAGATGGGGCTGTCGGGATCGCCCTCGATCTGGGTGACGCGGTCGTGGCGGACGTACACCTTCTGCCCACATCCCACCGCGCAGTAGGGGCACACGGACCGGCTCACCGTGTCGGCATCCTCGGTGCGGGCTCGTAGCTCCGCCGAACGGGCGGACATCGCCGCCGCACCGCGTCCGAGCCGGTCGTGGCCCGTGAGCTGCCGGGCGACGGGCCACTGCTCGATCCAGCTGCGCAGGTCCATCCGCCTCCTCGTCAGCGGCGACTCGGCGCAGCGTACCCCCGGAGCGGACGGGCAACCGGCGAGCTGGTGGCTACCGTGACGCGGGTGACCGAGGGCCGCGGTGCTCACGTGGCGGGGGTCGCCGGCCTGCTGCTGACCGGGGGCGCCAGCCGGCGCATGGGCGTCGACAAGGCCTCCCTGAGGGTCGACGGTGTGCCCTTGGCCCGGCGCACGGCGGGCGTGCTCGCCGCCGTGGTGGCGCCACTGCTCGAGGTCGGTCCCGGGCGCACCACGCTGCCGGCGATCGAGGAGACGCCGGCGGGCGAAGGACCGCTGGCGGCGGCCGCCGCCGGCTTCCGGGCGCTCGCCGACCTCGGCCATGTCGGGCCGGTGATGGTCGTGGCCACCGACCTTCCCCGGCTGAGCGTCCCCGTGGTGCAGGCGCTGGCCGCCCACCCGTCAGCCGGCTCGGTGGTGCCCCTCGTGGCCGGCCGGCCGCAGTGGTTGGCGGCCCGGTGGTCGCCGCCGGCCGTGGAGCGGGCGCCGGCGCTCGTGCGGCAGGGGGAGCGCAGGATGCAGGCGCTCGCCGACGACGTGGAGTGGCTCGACGGCTGCCAATGGGTCGACGATCTGACCGACGTGGACACCCCCGCCGACCTCCGCGACGCCGGGCTCGTGACCGCGTTCGATCCGAGCGGTCGGAACACCGATGGCTGAGCGGGTCGTGGCCCGCCGCCGCATCCTCCGGGTCGGCCCCGATGGCCGCCGGACGACGGTGGACACCCTTGCCGGCGAGGAGCCGATGGAGGTGCGGGTCGACGGCGCGACGGTGTCGGTCACCATGCGCACACCGGGCAACGACTTCGAGCTGGCGCTCGGGTTCTGCCTCACCGAGGGGATCGTCGACCACCCCGATGACGTGGCAACCATCCGGTACTGCGGCCACGACCGGCCGGCGGGCACGTACAACATCGTCGAACTGCGCCGGCGCACGCCCTCGCCCCCCGACGAGCGCTTCCGCCGCAACGTGTACACGACCTCGTCGTGCGGCGTGTGCGGGACGACGAGCATCGACGCCGTGCGCACCGACGTCGCCGGGGTCGGGCACGACCAGGTCCGCGTCCCGGTGGAGGTGCTCGCCATGCTCCCCGATCGGCTCCGCCACCGGCAGCGGTTGTTCGACCGGACGGGCGGGCTCCACGCCGCGGCACTGGCGCTTCCCGACGGCGAGCTGAGCTGCGTCCGGGAGGACGTCGGTCGCCACAATGCCGTCGACAAGGTGCTGGGGTGGGCCGCCACCCGGGGCCATCTGCCCCTCGCCGGGTACGTGCTCGTGGTGTCCGGGCGGGTGGCGTTCGAGATCGTGCAGAAGGCGGCGACGGCCGGGGTGCCGATGATCGGCGCCGTGTCCGCACCGACGAGCCTGGCCGTCGACCTCGCCGAGTCGGTGGGCATGACGCTCGTGGGCTTCATCCGCGACGGTGGCATGAACGTCTACACCCGTCCCGAGCGGGTCGTCTCCGACGGATGAGTCGCGGAGACATCGCCTTCCAT
>JAHWKL010000013.1 GCA_019347915.1 Actinomycetota bacterium | reverse complement strand
AAGCTGGCCAACGTCGGCAGCGAGAGCCTGGCCTCGGTGGTGCTCACCACGGTCGACACCACCACCGACCCCGACACCGTGCTCACCACCGACGCCACCAACGGGCTGCAGGTCAAGATCGAGCGCTGCACCGGGGTGCTGGGGTGGACCGAGTCGGCGACGCCCTACACCTACACCTGCGACGCCACCCTCGCCGGCGACGACGCCGGGATCCGCAGCGTCGTGCTCGCCTCCCGGGCCGTCATCGGCGCCGACATGGCCCTGTCCGGGATGCAGGCGGTCACCGCCGGCAACACCGACGACATGGTGGTCACGCTCAGCCTGCCCACCACCGCCGACAACACCTTCCAGGGCAAGTCGGCGACCATCGAGTACACCTTCACCGGCACCCAGCGGAACGGCACCGACAAGTAGCAATCGCCGACGTCGACCCCCGGCCGTGCCCTGAGCACGGCCGGGGTCCCGTCGATCCCAGCCCACCAGGCGCACGAAACGCACGAGAGGAGGAGACATGGCACCAGTGCTGATTGGAGCCCTCCGCCGGGGGGCACGCCTGGCGGGCATGGCGGCGATGGCGCTGTCGGTCCTGGCCCTGCTCGTCCTCGGCCTCGGCCCTCACACCGGCCGCTACCGCACCGCCACCGTGCTCTCCGGAAGCATGCGCCCCGCCATCACCGAGGGCTCGGTGGTGTTGGTCACCCCCTTGCCGGCCACCGAACTGCGTCAGGGCCACGTGATCATGTACCGCATCCCCACCCAGGACCGCCGGGTGGTGGCCCACCGGGTGGTCGAGGTCGTGGAAGGCGGCGAGCGGCCGGTGGTGCGCACCCAGGGCGACGCCAACCCGCAGCCCGACGCCTGGACGGCCCGCCTCGAGGGCGAGACCCTGTGGCAGGTGCGGGGGGCGTTGCCCAACCTGGGCTTCGCCCTGCAGGCCCTGCGGAGCCCGCTGGTGCGCACCTTGTCGGTGGGTGTGGTGCCGGTCGTGCTTGCCCTGCTGTGGCTGGCCGAAATCTGGCGCTCCGCCGGCACGGGGGCCCAGCCCGAGCCGGGCGTGCCCTCGGCCGCCGTGGGGAGCTGAGCAGCACACCGTGACCGTGGCACGCGCTGCCCGCCGCCTCGGCGCCCTCGCCGTGGCCATCGTCGCCGTGTCCGCCACGGTGCTGGCGCCGACCGCCGGAGCCAGCTTCTCGGATGCCGGCTCGGCAGCGCACACCATCTCCTCGGCCACCGTGGAGCCGGCCTCGAACCTGAGTGTCACCACCCGCTGCAGCTCCTTGATCGCACTCGGCGCCGAGGCCGACCTGTCGTGGACCGAGACGCCGTCGACCTTCGCCGAGGGCTACACCGTGGAGCGCTGGCGCGGCTCGACGCTGGAGTCGACCACCACGGTCACGCCCCGGACCACCACCACCCTCGCCGAGACCGGCCTGGACGCCGGCACGTCCTACACCTGGACGCTGCGGGCGTACGTGACCTCGTGGACCTCCCCTGAGGTGTCGGTGACGGCGAGCACGCCGGGACCATGCTTGTGACGATGCCACGCAGTGAACGCCCACGGTGGCACGCCTGGAGCGCCTGCGTGTGGCCTCATCATCGTCTCCGAACTCCGCCCTGATCCGAGCTCTCAGCTTCTTTGGCTTCGATGCCCGCCGTTGCCCACCTCGGGCCGAGGTTGGCGGCGCCGGCGAGCAGTCCAGCCCGGCGGCGGTCGGCTTGGCGGGCTAAGGCTTGGGCGCCGACAGGCTCGAGGCCTACTCCATGGGTTTCTGCGAGCGCCGGCGACACGGTTCGTCATCTGTTGGGGATGGGGCGTCGTACCAGGAGCGACCATAGGCAGCCTCTCGGAAGTCATCGCGGTTCGGTTTCCCGTCGGAGCGGCGGCCGTGACCTGGGGGGATGCCCACGTCGAACCCGCCCATCAAGGAGCCAAGGAGGACTGCAAATGCGAACGTTCGGCGCCGCCCTCTTCGTCGCAGCGGCCATGTCGATCGTGGGAGGCACGGCGTCGGCCGAGCCTGCCACCGTCTCGGCCTGTGTCGACAACGTCGGAGCGGGCACCACCACGGTCAGTGCCTGCACCACGGCCACCGGGCCGATCCTGGACCCGGGAGAGCTTCCTGGCCCGGCACCACTGCCGGATCCGGGCACGCTGCCTGGCCTCGGGGGCGCACTTGGTGGCCTCGGCGGGCTGATCGGCTTGGTCCTCGAGCTCGTCACCGGTGTCCTCGGCGGCTTGGGTGGGATCGGCCTGTAAGGCTCATTCCACCTGGCACCATGCCCTCCGCGCCGGCGGCGAGGTTGTCGCCGGCGCGGAGTCGGCCGCCCATTGAGGTGGACCCAACAAGCCAACCGGGCGTGGCCGACGACCTGGTGGAAGAGGCGCTCGATCGGGTACTTCAGGGAGCGAGGCGGGCGGCCCTGGCCACGAGTAATAGCGAGCCTGCGGAAATCGAGGCTACGGCGGGCTCGGAGCCACCTCGCTCCGGATTGATCGACTGCCGTGGACGACGGCGACCACAACCAGCTGGTGGTAGTGGTTGACGCTTCGCCCTTGCGCAGCACCGGCGAATGCGGGCGTCGCTCTTGGGCTGCCGCCCCTAGACCGACCTCGGGCGGTGTGTCGGGGTCTCCTGAGGCAAGGGCGCCAAAGTGGCCAACAATCCATGCACTAACAGGGCTTAGACCAGGAAGGGGCTGGCGGCCGGCCGGTGAGGTCCTCGAAGAGCTCGCCGGCCTGAGAGCCGGTGGGCTAGCCCTGGCGGCAGCTGGAGGCCTGCTGGGCGCAGCGCATGGGCTGGAAGCGATCCCCGAACCGATGGTGCGCTCGCTCCCGGGCTACCGGGCCCTGCTCGGCCTCGCCCCCAGGTGCTCCCCGTCCGCCGACGGCAGGGCGTTGCGCGCCGCGCACTGGTGAGGTCGTCCAGATGAGCACCGACGTGGACTCGCTCGTCCTTACTGGGGCCGCTCCGTCCGCCGTGGCACGCCCGGGTCAACTGTAGGGGAGCGAGTACGACTCTTTCCTTGCCAGCCGCGGCGAGAGTGTGGACCCAGGCGCGGCGGGTCTGTGGCGGTTGCCAGGTGCGTCGCCAGTCCCTGGAGTACGCCTGGAGCACGACATCTCCCATGGCCTGTGGGGCCGGACACCGAGGCGGGGCGCCGCCGGATCCGACGGGAGCGGAGGGTGCCGGGCGCGACCGAGCTGGCGGTGAGGCGCTTGGCCCAGCAAGGCGTCGATCCGTGTGAGATCCCCCAGCAGCTCGGTGTCCCACCCACCGTCCACCGCCACCTGAGCAGGCGTGCCGAATGAAGGCACCGATCAGCGACTACGGCGGCAAGACGCGGTTCGCCTCGCTAACCGAACGGCGTGGGCCCGGGCCTCCTCAGGCCCGGGCCCACGCCTCAGCTCACTCGGTGTTGTACCAGCCCACCACGTCGGCCACCACGTGGGTGCTGCCGAAGAAGTTGCGCAGGTTGACCTTGCCGTCGGTGCCCACCTTGACCGCCACCAGGTTGGGCACGGTCTGGCCGGCCGTGTAGTTGAGGTTGGAGGCGTTGGGCTGGAGCTCGCCGGCGGGCCAGACGGTGAGCACACTCGACGCCGTGGGTTCGGTGACGGTGACGTTCATAACGATGGCGGACACTCCGCTGGCGGGCACGCCGCCCCGGCCGGTGACCTGCAGGGACAGGGTGCCGCTCACCTTGGCCTTGGGGGCGCCGTTGCCCTCACGGGTGTCGAGGATGCGGGCCGGCGACAGGGCCTGGTAGCGGGCTCCCGAGGTGGCGCTGGTGTCGGAGTACCAGCCCACCACGTCGGCCACCACGTGGGTGTAGCCGGACAGGTTTCGCAGGTTGACCTTGCCTTCGGCACCCACCTTGACCACCACCAGGTTGGGCACGGTCTGGCCGGCCGTGTAGTTGAGGTTGGAGGCGTTGGGCTGGGTCTCACCGGAGGGCCACGCGGTGAGCACGCTCGAGGCCGTGGGCTGGGTGACGGTCACGTTCATGACCACCGCGGACACGCCGCTGGCGGGCACGCCGCCCCGGTCGGTGACCTGCAGGGAGACGGTGCCGCCGGGGCCGACCATGCGCCTCGGGGCGCCGTTGCCCTCACGGGTGTCGAGGATGCGGGCCGGCGACAGGGGCTCGTAGCGGGCCCCTGAGGTGGCGACGGTGTCGTTGGAGTACCAGCCCACCACGTCGGCCACCACGTGGGCGCCGCCGGAGAAGTTGAACAGGTTGACCCTGCCACCGGTGCCCACCTTGACCACCGCCAGGTTGGGCACGGTCTGGCCGGCCGTGTAGTTGAGGTTGGAGGCGGTGGGCCGGGTCTGTCCGGCGGGCCATGCCGTCAGGAAGCTCGGCCGCGTGGGTTCGGTGACGGTGACGTTGATGACCACGGAGGTGACCCCGCTGGCGGGCACGCCGCCCCGGCCGGTGACCTGCAGGGAGATGGTGCCGGTGACCTTGCCCCTGGGGGCGCCGTTGCCCTCACGGGTGTCGAGGATGCGGGCCGGCGACAGGGGGTGGAAGGTGCCCTCGAACGAGACCAGGGTGTAGACGAACCCCGCCGACGGCGCCGAGGTGTTGTTCGCCGGGTCGGTGGCGGTGGCGCTCAGGCTGTGGTCCCCTCTCAGGGAGACGACCAGGTCGGAATCGGCCTCGGCGGCGTTGAACGTCACCGTGGTGGCTCCGCCGGCCACGACCTTCGAGCCGAGGACGGTGGTGCCTTCCGAGATGGTGACGGTGTCACCGGCCGCCACGCCGGAGACCACGATGGTCGGGGTGGCGTCGTTGCTGACTGCCGGTGAGTTGGCGTCGCCCTCCACCGAGGCGATGGCGGCAATCCCCGGAGCGGTGGTGTCGAGGGTGTAGACGAACCCGGGCGATGTCGCCGAGACGTTGCCTGCCGGGTCGCTGGCAGTGGCGCTCAGCGTGTGGTCCCCCTCGCCGGTGAGGCTCACCTCCGAATCGGCCTCCCCGGCGTTGAAGGTCACGGTGTCGGCGCCGGTGGGCACGACCTTGGAGGCCAGGACGGTGGCGCCCTCGGAGATGGTGACGGTGTCACCCTCCACCACGCCCGAGACCACGATGGCCGGGGTGGGGTCGTTGCCCAGTGCGGGCGAGGTGGTGTCCCCGTTCACGGAGATGATGGTGGAGACCGCCGGTGCGGTGGTGTCGACGGTGAAGGACCACGAGGTGGTGGTGAGGTTGGCGTTGACGTCCCGCACCTCCGCCGTCACGGCGTAGGGGCCGCCGGCCTCGGTGAAAGAGGACGACGGTGTGAAGGTGATCGTCCTGGCGTCGCCGCTGAAGCTGATGGTGCCGGCGACGGCGTTCCCCAAGCGGTTGAGGACGGTGAGCGTCGACGTCGACGGGTCGAGGGGCTCGTCGTAGGTGGCCGACACCGTTGCCGGCGGCCTCACCGCTGAGGAGCCGTCAGGCGAGTTGGAGACCAGGGTCGGCCCCACCGTGCCGGTGTCGAGGTAGTAGATGAACGACGCCGAAGCGGCGGAGGTGTTGCCGAACGGGTCCGTGGCGCTGGCGGTGACGACGTGGTCGCCGTCGACGGTGAGGTTGACCTCGGCGTCGGCCTCGGCGGCGTTGAAGGTCACCGTGGTGGCCCCGGCGGGCACGACCTTGGAGCCCAGGACGGTGGCGCCCTCGGCGATGGCCACGGTGTCACCCTCCGCCACCCCGGAGACCACGATGGTGGGGGTGGCGTCGTTGCCGGCAGCGGGTGAGGTGGCATCACCCTCCACCGAGGTGATGCTCGGAGCGGCTGGCGCTGACGTGTCGAGGGTGTAGACGAAGCCGGCCGAGGCCGCCGAGGTGTTGCCCGCCGGATCGGTGGCGGTGGCGGTCAGGGTGTGGTCGCGGTCGCCGATGAGGTTGACCTCGGCGTCGGTCTCGGCGGCGTTGAAGGTCACGGTGTCGGCCCCGGCGGGCACGACCTTGGAGCCGAGGACGGTGGCGCCCTCGGCGATGACCACGGTGTCACCCTCCACCACACCGGAGACCACGATGGCCGGGGTGGTGTCGTTGCCCGCCGCCGGGGACAGGCTGTCGCCGTGCACGGAGGCGATGCCGGGGGCGGCAGGAGCGGTGGTGTCGAGGGTGTAGACGAACCCGGCCGAGGCCGCCGAGGTGTTGCCCGCCGGATCGGTGGCGGTAGCTGCCAGGGTGTGATCGCCGTCGACGGTGACGCTGAGCTCGGCGTCGGTCTCGGCGGCGTTGAAGGTCACGGTGTCGGCCCCGGTGGGCACGACCTTGGAGGCCAGAACGGTGGCGCCCTCGGAGATGGCCACGGAGTCACCCGCCACCACCCCGGAGACCATGATGGTGGGGGTGGGATCGTTGCCCAGTGCGGGCGAGGTGTCGTCGCCCTCCACCGAGGTGATGGCCGGGGCGGCCGGTGCGATGACGTCGATGGAGAAGGTCCACGTCGACGTCGTCTCCAACGTGTTGGTGGTGGCGTCGCGCACGGTGGCGCTGGCGGTGTAGGGGCTCCCCGCCTCGGTGAGGGCAGCGGTGGGGGTGAACGTGATGGTGGCGGCGTCCACTGCCGTGGCCCCGCTGATGGAGGTGCCGGTCCTGTCCCAGACCTGGAGCGTCGAGCTCGGGTGCAGGGCCACGTCGTAGGTGGCCGACACCGTCGGCGCCGCTTGGACGCTGGAGCCGTCCGCCGGCGTGGTGGAGACCAGTGCCGGTTCCCCGGCGGTCTGGGCCGTCGAAGGCGAGATGCCCAGCACCGTGCTGATCATCATGACGGCAAGGGCCGCCGACAGTCGTCTGCGGGTGTTCATCGTTCGCCTCCATGTGGGTGAGGGCCGTGGGCCCGGTCTCGGGTGTGCACGGCCATCGCTCGTATCGAGCCACCGCTGCATGACGTCTCCGGACCGCGGTCGCGGTTGGATCCGTTGTCCTTTCAACGTCGGCGACGCCGGCGGAGATTTTCCCGCGCCGCGTCTTCGAGGGGATTGCTCCTTCAGCCCGGCGCCGATCTTTGTCGATCGAGAGATCAGCTCGGAGGACGTCCACAGGCGTCGGAGGAGACGAAGGCGGGCCTGCTGGTCGCGCCAGCAAGTCGAAGCAGCGTGACCGGGCCTGCGCCGCAGGCGGCCGGACTACCCAACGTGGAGCCAGAGAACCATGATCGAGATCGCACTGGCGAAATTGGCCTCGCTGGGCCTGGTCGCCAAGATCGGCGCAGCCACCGGCGTGGTCGCACTGTCCGGTACCGCGGCGGCGGCGACCGGAGCGCTTCTCGCCACCATCCAGGAGGGGGTGGCGGCCGTGGCCGAGCAGGTGGGCATCGACATCCCCGGCGGCACCTCCGCCGGCCTCGAGGCCACTGAGGCCACCGAGGTGATCGAGGTCCCCGAGGTCCCCGAGGTCCCCGAGGTGATCGAGGTCGAGGTGCCCGAGGTCGAGGTGCCCGACAAGCCCGCCGCAGCCGACTTCGGCACCGGCGTGTCCGACGCCGCCCGCAGCGGTGCTCCCCAGGAGGACGGTCGCCGGTTCGGCCAGGACACCAGCAACGCCGCTCGTGAGACCCACCAGCCAGCCGAGCGCCCCACCGCCGGTATCCGCCCACCGGCCGAGCGCCCCACCGCCGGCAACAACCCCGGCACGAGCTACCGGCCCGAGGTGGGCGCCCAGCCGCCCGCCGGCACGCCCGGCCGCGGCACCAACCCCGGCTCCGCCCGCCGGTAGGACCGATCCGAGACACCACCGCCGGCCACGCGAACCTCCGGGGGGCGTGGCCGCGCCTTCGGCGGCTGCGGGTCGGCGACTCGAGGTGGCTGGAGACGGCGTCATGATCCGCCGCGTCTTTCAGCACGTAGAACCCGGTGAGCGGGCCCGGCTGGGTGGCAGCTTGACTCCGTCCCTCACCGGACCGAGTGAGGCCGACGTCTCCAGCTGGGCCACAAGGAGAACGGGCAACGGCGACGTGGAGGCAGGGCGATGATCGGGATCTTGTCGGGAGTTCTGTCGAAGCTGGCGGGCGCCAGCGCCGTGGCCAAGGTCGGCCTGGGCGCCGCCGTCGCTGCCAGCAGCGTCGGTACCGCCGCGGTTGCCGGCGTGCCCCCCGCGGAGACGATCGTGGAGGCGATCACCCCTCTCGAGCTGAGCGACGACGACCTCGACGAGAAGATCGCCGACACCGCCACCCATCTCGAAGACGACGTCACCAGCGCCGAGAGCAGCGAAGAGGCCAGGCAGAAGGCCGCCGAGCACGAGGCCCGGGCCGCCGAACTCCGGGCCGAGGCGGAGAAGAAGCGCATCGAAGCGGAGCAGCGGGCCGCCGAGGCAGCCGCCAACCAGAATCGGGCGGGCGAGGAGCGGGCAGCGGCCGAGGCCCGCCGGGCGGAAGCCGAGGCCCGCCAAGCTGAAGCCCTCCGCCGGCAGGCGGAAGCCATCCGCAACGGCAACGTGCCTCCAGAGGTGCCTACGGGGCCACCGGCGGGAACACCCTCGGGCCCGCCTGCCCCCACCCCGTCGGGGCCGTCTGGGGGCACTCCGGGCGGGGCGCCTGCTGGAACGCCCGGTGGCCCCCGGTAGGCCCTTCGAGACCGTTCCACTCTCCGGCAGGCGGCCCGCTTCTCGCGTGTTGGCGTTCGCCCGCTGACTCGGGGGTCGGTCGGCTCCAACGCAATTGTCCATGACGGGTGTGGGTGAAGAAGCGGACCGGTGGACGCCGCCGTCGTCGCCAGCGATATTGCTCCAGCGGCCCTCGCGTCAACTGCCCAGTGGGAACGAACCTTCGACGTCCGGCTCGACGACGCTGCCGCCTGTCCGTGACAGGGGCCCCGGATAGTGGTCCACCTGGACCACTCAACGGGGTCCCTCAGTGTGCTCGCGCTCAGCCATCCCTGTACCACCGCCCTGCCTCGGGCTGTCGTGGCGCGGTCGAAATGACAGTAGATGTGCGCAGCGCCATGTCAGCAGCGATACACAGTCCGGTGTCAGCAGACCCGGAGGTGCCCGTGAGCTCGGCCATGCGGGTGGAGCCGAAGGCCGCCGGCCTCCGACGAACGGCATGACGTGTGACGCCCGGAGACGGCGAGCCTGCCCGACCCCTTACTCGGCGGGGATCACGTGGCGATGACGAAGGTCGCCGTTCTCGACCTTGAGGTCGACCGTCATCGTCCCTGCGCTCGCGTCGGTGACGACCGCCCCGTAGTACCGCGCTCGTTGAACCGAGGAAGGTCTCCTGCTGGTGGCTGACGGCCTGCACGCCCGCACCGACGGTCTGACCTCGCTCGCCGTTGTGGGAGGTTCGGCGGGCGTGGCGCTGGGCTTTCCGCTGGCCGATCCCGTTGTTGGCCTGCTGATCACCGTGGTGATCCTCTTCGTGCTCAAGAGCGCCGCCCGGGACGTCTTCCGCCGACTCATGGACAGCGTCGACCCTTGAGCGTGCCCGTCGCCGTCTGAGCTCGTCGCCCACGTCGAGCGGGTGTTAGCCGGCGTGCCCCGGGTTTAGGAGGTGCAGGTCGTGCGCATTCGCTGGCTCGGCCACGACCTGCGAGCCGAAGCCGAGATCATCTCGGACTGCGACCTGACCCTGGCTCGTGCACATGCGATCGCCGAGGAGGCCCACCACCGCTTGCTCCACGACGTTCCACGCCTTGCTGTGGCCATCATTCACTCCAACCTTGCCACCACGACGGTCGGGAGCACCACCGTGGCCGTTGCCGGCCGTCTGCGACAGCTTGTTGATCGGTGGGGTGGAAGAGCATGGCGAGCGTGCTGCAACGCAGTCCCGTGAGCCAGGGGCTGCTCCTGGCGGCGGGCGTCGTGTTCTTGAGCTACGTCGGGATGCGAGCACTGACGGCGAGCGGCAACGGAATCGGCGAGGACGTGGTGGGTGCCCCGGTGATGATCGACGAAAGACCGCGGCGTTGTCCCTGCTCGAGCCACAGGCCCTCCTGGAGACGGTGGGGGTCATCGGCGCGGCGATCGCTGCCCAGGAGGTGACCGAACGGACTGCCTTCGCCGGCGGGATCGTGACCGCTTCGTGGCTCTGGTTCTTGGTCCTGGCGGTCGGGACGGCAGCGATGCGACGACGCCTGAGCGTAGGGATGCGGCTGAGAGTCGAGCGGGTGTCAGGCTTCCTCATGCTCGCGCTGGCGGCCCTCTTCGCCCGCGACCTTGTGCACCTGGTGTTTAGAGAGCCCAAGGCTCCGCGTCGTTCGACCTCCGCCGGCGACGTCACGCCGAGGGGGCGGGCTGGCCGAGCACGGGTTCGCCTCCGGCTCCACGAGCCATCGGTATCCCACCCACGGTTCGGTGGCGATCCAGCGTGGGCAGGAGGCGCGGTCGCCGAGCTTGGCCCGCAGTTGGGCCACGTAGGTGCGCACGTACTCGTGCTCCTTCGAGTATCCCGGACCCCATACCTCTCGCAGCAGGAACTCCTGGGTCAGGAGCTTGGTGGCGTTGCGAACCAGGACCTCCAGCAACCGGTACTCGGTGGGAGTGAAGTGCAACGACTCGCCGCCGAGCAGGACGAGCCTCCGGGACAGATCGACCTGCAGCTCGTCGAAGGTCAGGACCGGTGAGCTCCCCGTGGTTTCCGACCGTCGGAGGAGGGCGTAGGCCCGGGCGGTGAGCTCCTCGATGGCAAAGGGCTTCTCCACCACGTCGTCGGCCCCGGCTTGGAGCCACCCCACCTTGTGCTCGACGCTGCCGCACACCGACAACACGATGACCGGAAGATGCGACCACTCGCGAACGCGGGCGAGCACGTCGCTGGCCCCGCAGCCCGGCACCTCGGCCCCGATGAGGAAGAGGTCGAAGCCGCGGCGCGCCAGACGCTCCAGCGCAGTGTGGCCGTCGCTCACGGTGTCGACCTTGTAGCCCTCACGACTGAATCCCGACTGCAGGAGCCGCCGCATCTGCGGCTCGTCGTCGACGACCAACACGTGTTTCATCGTGGAGCGTCCGCCTTCTCAGTCCCGAGGAGCACATGGCCGGCGCCGTCGTTGCGTCGAGGCTGGCCGGCGGGGGTCGAGCGAGTGCAACCGAACGAGCTAATGAACCGTAGAGCGTAGTTTCTTGCGCTGCAAGCACTCAGCCGGTCTCGTGTGCCCGTTGCCAGCGGACGGGGGGGCCCCACGAGACTTGACCTCGCGGGGTATTGGGCGCCAGCTCTCTTTTCAGGTAAGCAGCGCCGGCGGATGGAAGGTGACTACTGGGAAAGGGGCAACGGTGGGGAGCGCGCTCTCGACCGAGGTCGTTGGGCGACGCTTGGCTACTGGCGGTCACGCAGGCAGGCCTGGACCTGGTCAGAAACCGGCCCAGCGACGCGGAAGCCGTCAGGACGGCGTCCATGAGAGAGCGCGGGCGCTCGTGCCATGGAAGGCTCACGGGCGATGGGAGCTCTTCGTCGACCTTGGTGCCTACCGAGGCGACGACGACATGACCGCCGCCGCCGGCGAGGCCGTGCGAGTCGTCGCAGGGCGACTCCTCATCCTCCTGTGCTCGGGGACGAGGAGAAGTAGCAGCCCACGCACCCCGGTGGCTCCGCCCCCGGGGGCGAAGCGGAGACACCGGTGCGACCCGGGGGCCGCTGGTGCGGTGGCATCGGTACTACGGAGACCACCGGGAGCGGATGAGCACGCGTTGATCCGGCCGGGGCCGGCTCCGTAGGAAGCGTGTGGGATCCCGTCTGAGGAGCGCGCCGTCACCCTCCACGAGGCCGTCGCCGGGTCGGGTGGCCATCGTCCACGAGCGCTTCACCGAGCTGGGCGGCTCCGAGCGGGTGGTCGAACAGCTGCACGCACTATGGCCCGACGCCACCATCCACACCGCCCTGGCCGATGCCGCCGCCGTGCCGCCTGGCCTGGCCGGCGCCGACATCCGTCCCAGCGCCCTGCAGCGGCTGTACCGGGGTGACGGTCGCTACGCCCACCTGCTCCCGGCCCTGCCGGCGGCCATGCGGGCCTTCGCCCTCGGCGCCGCCGACCTGGTGATCTGCAGCCACCACTCCTTCGCCAACCGGGTGCGGGCCCGCCCCGGCGTGCCGGTGATCTCCTACACCCACACCCCGGCTCGTTGGATGTGGGAGCGGGAGATGCTGGCCGACGAGGTGGGCGGGCGAGTGGGGCGGGCCGGCCTGCTTGCCTTCGCCCGGGTGCAGCGTCCCTTCGACGCCCGGGCCGCCCAGCGGGCCACCGCCATCGTCGCCAACTCCAACCACGTCGCCGAGCGGGTACGCAGATGGTGGGGCTGCACCGCCGAGGTGGTGCCACCTCCGGTCGACGTGGAGCGGTTCGCGCCCGATCCCCGCCTCCACCGCGACGACTTCTTCCTCCTGGCCGGGCGCTTGGTGCCCTACAAACGTCCCCAGGTGGCGGTGGCGGCGGCGGTGCGCGCCGGCGTGCGCCTGGTGGTGGCCGGCGACGGGCGGGCCCGGCCGGCGGTGGAGGCGGCCGCTGGCAGGGGCGTCGAGGTCTTGGGCCAGGTCGATGACGAGACGCTGGGTGACCTCTACCGGCGATGCCGGGCGCTGGTGTTCCCGGGCGAGGAGGATTTCGGCATCGTGCCCGTGGAGGCGCAGGCCTGCGGCACGCCGGTGCTGGCTCGTGGCCTGGGCGGCGTGCTCGATTCGGTGGTCGAAGGCGTGACCGGCACCTTCTACGAAGCCGGCAGTCCCATCGAGGAGGTCGAGGCCCTGGCGGCGGCCATGGCCGGCTTCGACGGCGACCGCTTCGACCCCTTGGCGATCTCCACCCATGCCCGCCGGTTCTCCCAGGCCGCCTTCCGGTGCCGGTTCCGCTCGGTGGTCGAGCGGGTCGTCGCCTCGATGGCGACCGACCAGCGACCCGACCCCTCGAGTCGTCGCGCGGACGTGCCCGAAATCGTGGGCGCCGCCTAACCCATGTCGGCAGCATCGGAGGAACCCGTGGAAGACGACCACCAGAGCGACGAGGTAGAAGGTCAAACCCAACCGGAGTCGGAGTCGGAGGCAGAGGCGGAGCGGATGTTGCGCGAGGCCCTGGCCCGCATCGACCAAGTCGACGACGTCCAGCAACGCTTCTTGAGCCAGGCCCGACGCCAGGTCTCGGAACTGCACGTGGAGGCGACACGCGCGCGTGCGGCGGCGCTGGAGACCGCCCGCAAGGTGGTGGCCGATGCCGAAGCCGAAGCCGCTTCGGTGCTGGAGGCCGCCCGCCAGGAGGTGGACCGTGTGCGAGCAGCGTCGGAGCAGGAGGTGAAGGCCCACGCCGAGGTCCTCCTGGCGGTGGCGTACAAGGAGCGCGACGAGCTCATGGCGGAGGCGAGCGCCGCCGCCGACCGGCTGCGCGAGGAGGCGGCCCTCACCGGCGAGTCGTTGCTGAACACGGCTCAGACCAAGGCGATCAGGCTGGTGCAGGAGGCCAAGGAGGAGGCCGCCTGCATCCGGGCCCCGTCCGGCGGCGGTGGTGGACAGGCGCCCGGCAGCAGGATGGCTACCGCCGCCGAGCTACGGCGCGACCAGGGGGGACCGCGGGCCGGGAGCGATGACGTGGCGCAGGAGGCTCTCCGTCAGCTCCACCAGGACGTGAACGCGCTGGCCGAGGGGCTGGCCCACTCCCTAGAGGGGCTGGCGGAGCGGATCGCCGCCGCCGACGGTCTGGCGGCGCAGATCGCCGTCAGCGCCGGGCGGACGTTCGCCGCCCACCGGACTCCGGCCCCACTGGACATCACGGAGGCGGAGGCGCAGGCGGAGGCGCAGGCGGAGGCGCCCCCAGCGCCGGCGTGCGGGGACCCTGTGCCGCTCATCGGCTCCCGCGGCAACCAGAGCGTCTCATCGGCGGGACCCTCCGGGGCACCACCCTCCCACGCCGGCCCCGAGCCCGACCTCCACCCACAAGGCGGCGGCCCCGCAGGCCGGGGCGGCAGCCACTGGGACCACTCCCTTGATTGGCCCAGGACCAGGCGGGGCCCGGGGTGGCGCCGCCGCGGCGCGTGAGCGCCGAGCGTGGAGGAGCGCCGCAGTCCGGCGGCGACTGGACACTGCGGGTAGGGGGCACGCCCCTGCTGCGGTTCTGCGACCCGCCGGCGGCGGTACGTGAGCTGCTCGTGGCCACCTACGGGCGACTCCTCCGGCATGGTGGAGACGCCCCGCTCTCGATCGAGTTCCGTGCGCCGCTGTCCGGATCGCACGAGGTGCACCTGTCCACGTCGGGCTGCGGGCCGTCGCCGTCAACCGACGTCGCTTCCTACTGTGCGACGGGAACGGTCGACGCGCCGAGCTGCCGGTCTCGGACGGCGATCGGCGACTGGCCGTGGACCCCGCTTTCGACGGGATCGGGTAAGTCGTCGGTTCTGGCCCACCTCCTCGCCGACGCCACCGCCCACCTGGCCGAGTAGTGGCTGGTGCTCCAGGGCGGGGCACGGGTGGCGTCGTTCCCGGGTCCCCTGCGCCTGTCACTCGGCTGCCGCTACGAGCTCTCGCCGGCAGCGGCCGGGGCCTCTCCCGGCGGGACCGGCTCCTGCTCCGGCACCTGCCCCGCGCCTCGCCGCCCTTCCCGGCGCCATCTCCGACCGGGTGGCCCGCTCGGCCACCGAGCGGTGGGTGACGCTCGAGGTGGAGCCCGCCTTCCCCGCCGCCGGCTTCCTGGCCACGGCGGCGCTCGATGACGTGGTGTTCCTGTCCCCCGTGCGGGGCGGGAGCGTCGAGGTGGAGCCGTTGACTCGCCGGCAGCTCCTCACGGGGGTGGCCCACCACATCACCTATCTCGACGAGGTGGGGCTGTTCGCCCTGCGAGCCATGTTCGGCTTCGGCCTGCCGGCGCTGGCCCCGTGGCCGCTGCGACGCGGCCCGACGTCGACCCGGATCGGTTGGACGGGTTCCTGGCCGGCGTCGAGGGGTGGACTGCCGTGGTGCCCACCAGGGCACCACCGGCGGAGGTGGCCGTCGCCATCCGCCGGGCCATGGCCACCAGGGCCAGGTGGTTACCGGCCGCTACCCGGGCGGTGAGCTGACCCTCAGCCGGCGGCCGGCCACGCCGGCTACCACCCGCATCACCTCCAAGGCACCGGGGACGGGATCGTGGCGGTCGAAGCCGTCGATCGGGAAGCCACGGTGCAGCAGGCCCACGGCCGCGCCCAGCGCTTCCCGCCGAGGGGGCATCTCGAACGGCGGCCGCAGCGGGACACCTCGGAGCACGGCCGCCAGCCAGGCCCGCTCGCCGTCGAGGTCGCTGGTGCACACGCCCACGCGGTAGTCGACATCGGGTTCCCCTGCCTGCGGCGACGCCCCCTCCAGGTGCAGCGCCGCCAGCCGGGCGGGGAAGTCCATCCCGCTCGTCACCGCCAGGGGCAGGGCGCCCCATATGCGCCCGTTGATCTCCATGAGCACGGGTTCGCCGTGGCCGACTCGGAACTCGACCATGGCCAACCCCGTCCATTCCAGGGCGCCCAGAAGGGTGGTGGCGGCGCCCAGCAGCGCGGGGTCGACAGACTCACTCACCCGGGAGCAGCTGGCCCCGCCGGTGAGCGGGAACTCGCGGAGGCGGCGGTGCTGGAAGGCGGCGAGCGGGCGACCGTGGTCGGCCAGGACCCCCACGCCCACGCCGGTCCCGGGATGGTGTTCCTGGAGCAGCGCGCCGTCGCCGGCGGCGGCGAGCCGGTGGCGCAGCTCCGCCTCGTCGAAGGCGTAGCCCACCCATCGTCGCTGGGGCCGGGTCCCGGCGACGTAGGTGTAGGAACGCCGGGGCTTGACGACGACCGGCCATCCCAGATGGCCAGCCGCCACCACCGCCGGCTCGAGCCCGAGCTCGTCGACGGCCAGGGTGCGGGGCACGGCGATGCCCTGGGCCCTCGCCAGACGGATGGTGGCGAGCTTGTCTGCCGCCGCCGCCAGGGCGGCGTCATCGGCGATGGCGAGGGTGGCCACGCCCTGGAACCGGCGGCGGGCGCCGGCCAGCGGCAGGATGACGTCGTCGGTGACGGGCACGACCAGGTCGACGTGGTGCCGGCGCGCGGCGCACAGCACGGCCTCGACGGTCCCCGCCGGGTCATGGTGGGGCTTGGGGTAGCGAACCCGGGCGGTGGTGTAGCGGGAGTGCAGGGCCGGGCTCACCCGGTCGCTGGTCGCGGCCACCACCCTCCAGCCGGCCCGGCCCAGGGACCGGATGACGGCCAGCGCGCTGGGACGGCCGGCGTCGGTCACCAGGACCGAGCGCCCGGAGCGGGGACCGGTGACGGTCATTGCCGCTCTCGGCGGAAGCCGCGGGCGGCGTCGGCCACGGCGGTCGCCACGGCGTCGAGGTCTCTGCCGGCGTCCACCCGGGCCCATCCCGACGTGAGGCCCTCGAGGTCTCGGCACTCCTGACGCCGGCGTCGCAGGTCCTCGATCGAACCTTGGGGCTTGCGGGCGTGGAGAAGGGCGACGGGAGCGTCGAGGAACACGCTGAGCTCCGGTCGGGGGAGGACCCGCCACAGCCACCAGCCGTGCAGCCGCTGGGTGGGGGAGCGGCCGGGGGCGTCGATGTCGTGACGGTAGTAGTCGTGGAGGTACGACCGGTCGAGCACGACCACCGCGCCGGCCCGGGCCAGGCGCCGGGCCCGGTGCAGGCGGCTCCACTCCTCGCCGCACTGGGCGGCGACCAGTGCCAGCACCCGGGGCGCCTGGAGCAGCCCGGCCGGGAGCGAGCGATGGCGCCGGCGGCGGGAGACCGGCTGACCGTGGGTGACGCCGTGGCCGGCCTGCCGCCGGCACCACCACACCAGCCGGGTGGTGGCCAGGATGCGTTCGGCGTCCTCCGGATTGTCCCCGGCGTACACGGGTGCACGGGTTCCTCCAGCAGCTCCGCCAACCGGCGGGAGATGGTGGTCTTGCCCACGCCGTCGGGACCGACCAGCGCCACGACGAGCCCGCTCTCGCCAGCACCGGGGACATGGCCAGGAAGAGCTCGCCCGGAGGCGCCGGGTACCGGTAGCGCACGAGGAAGGTGGTCGGGACTCCAGATGGCGCTCGAGGAGCGCTCGGTGGCGCTCCTCCGCCTGGTCGAGCACGGGGCTGCGCCGATGGGGTAAGGCGTAGCGGAACATTCCGTAGGCGGTGGTGAGCTCGCCCAGATCGGTGACGAGCAGCCGGGTCAGCCGGGCGGCGGCGGTCGCCGGGTCGAGTGGCTCCACCACGACGCCGCCCACCTCGGCGTCCTCCAGCAGGAACAGGGCGTCGAAGCCGGTGGTGGCCGTGCCCGTAGCGGCGACGGCGGACCAGGGAACGTCCACCGCCGCCCGGCGAGCGAGAGCGCGGGTCAAGCGGCCGGCGTCGCCGCCTGCCCGACGGGCGAGCGAGCGGGCCCACCGGGGACCGCGGCCGGGGGGCAGCCGGTGGAGGTGCGCCGACTTGAGCCGCAGGTCGTGCGTCAGCCCCCGAAGGTCGGTCCCGTCCGGCGTCACCAGTGAGCACTCGGAGGCGACGGGGCGGGCTCCCTGGGCCAGGAAGTCGAGCAGCGCGGCGGTCTTGCCCGATCCGGGCCAGCCCGTGGCCACCACGCCGGCGCCACCGTGCTCGAACACTGCGCCGTGCAAGGGCAGCACCTGCCGGCCCAGCGCCGCAGTGCGGAGCAGCAACACCACGAGCTTGGCGTCGGGCAGGTCGCCTTCGCCGACGATCTCGCACCCGAGCCCACGTCGTCGAGAGCGACGGTCACCCGACGGGCGCCATTGCGGCCGCGGCGATGCAGCACCAGCCACTCTCTGTCGAACGACATCTGCCCGATGCGCCCCGAACCCGGACCGAGGGCCAGGCGGTCGACCTGGCGCAGCACGAGGTCGGGCCGGTCCCCGTTCGTCTCGGACCAGCGACCGGGCAGCAGTCGGCTGAGGCGGGAGGCAGCGGCCGGCGTCGCCCCCGCCGCCCGCACGGTGACCAACTGGTGGAGCCGAACGTCGCACACGGTCGCCGGCGCTTCGTGGTGGTGATCCATTGCGCCCCGTTGCCGCATGCCGTCCGATCGTCGTCTCGCCGGCGCCCCCGGCCGGCATCTCCGGTCGGTACCTCCGTCCCTGTGCTCCTCCATTCGGATCAGTCGTGGCTACAGATCAAGGCGATGGGTCACGCTCGACGTTCTCTACGGGATCCGGGCCGGGGGGCGCTTCGTACCAAAAGCCCAGGCGGGGCTTCACCGTCGCCGGATTGGAGGTTCCGTGGACAATCAACCGGAAGTAACACTGGGCGCAACGGGGACCAGCCGTGGCCACGGTGGCCGATGGTCGAGTGGAGCGCTCGGCCTCTCGCTGGGGCCAGTGGTGCTCTTCGGCGACGCCACTGGGATGGCCATTGGTCTGGCGACGGTGCCGACGCCGCAGATCGCCGTCGCTTGGATGCTCATGACGCTCGGGGCGATCGTGGCCCGGGGCCACCAACGGCTCGGCCTGGCCCCGTCGTTGAGCAGGGACGCAGCGGCGATCGCCGGGGCGGTGATCGTCCCCGGGGTGATCCTCGGCGGCCTCCAAGGCTCGGCCGAGGTAGGCGCCACGCTGCTCCGCTCGGCCCTGGTCGCCACCGTGGCGGTGCTGACGGTGCGGGCGATCGTCTACGCCGTGGTGCGAGGCCTGCGGACCAGACGCGTGCTCGGGGAGCCGACCCTCGTGGTGGGCGCCGGCCCCGTGGGCGCCGAGGTGGCGCGCGTGCTCGCCGACCACCCCGAGTACGGCTCGCACCCGGTGGGCTTCCTCGACGACGTGGACGAGGAAGACGACCTGCTGCTGCCGGTGCTCGGCCCCGTCTCCTCGCTGGAGGCGGTGGTCCGCAGCCATGGTGTGCGCCGGGTCATGGTGGCCTTCGGGCCGACCACCGACGCCGAGATGGTGGGCGTGGTGCGCGCCTGTGACCGTGCCGCGGTGGAGATCCACGTGTTGCCCCGGTTCTTCGAGCTCGGCGCGGACACGACAGAGGAGGTGTGGGGACTGCCCTTCGTCCGAGTGGGCCAGTCGCTGTGTCATCCCGCCGCCCGTGGCGCCAAGCGGGCGTTCGACGTGGTGGTGGCCAGCCTGTCCCTGCTGGTGGCGGCGCCGGTCATGGTGGCGGTGGCCGTCCTGGTCCGCCTCTCCAGCCCGGGCCCGATCCTGTTCCGCCAGGCGCGGGTGGGTCAGCACGGGAGGCTCGTGGAGGTCCTCAAGTTCCGTTCCATGGAGATCAACGACGACGCGGACACCCAGTGGTCGGTCGCCACGGACGCGCGGGTGACCGCCGTAGGGGCGTTCCTGCGCCGCAGCAGCCTGGATGAGCTCCCTCAGCTGTTCAACGTCCTACGGGGCGACATGTCCATGGTGGGTCCCCGTCCCGAGCGGCCCTTCTACGTCGAGCGCTTCAGCGAGGAGATCGCCGGCTACCGCCACCGGCATCGAGCCCCGGTGGGGATGACCGGTTGGTCCCAGGTGAACGGCCTGCGGGGCGACACCTCGATCGAGGAGCGGGCCCGGCTCGACAATCACTACATCGAGAACTGGTCGCCGTGGAGAGACGTGGTGACCCTGGCCCGCACCGTCAGCTCCCTGTTCCAAGGGGGACCGGCCCCGATCCCAGAGGTCCCGGTCGAGGCACTGGCGGCTGCCCCCCGTCTGCCGCAACCAGTGGGCGAGCCGGCGGCGTAGATCCATGGCATACCCTCCGTGCTGCCCGGTGTGAGGATCGGCACCCTGGCAGCCACGATGGTCGGTCCCCGCGACGTGGCCACGAGGCCGGGAACCTCGATGGAGGGGCGCGAGCGGTTCGACTCCCTGGCCTGGCCTCGCCACCGGCGCGCCCCCGGCCTGGTGGGGCGGCCCGCGAGGGCGTGGGATCAGCCGCCCCGTCGAGTGCGGACCGGGGTGGTCGTCGCCGTGGCGGCTGCCTTGTGGTTGGCCGTCGTCGGAACCCAGGTCACTCTGGCCGCCGCCGATGCCCGGTCGGGGCGCGCCGCCGTCAAGGACGCGCAGCTGTCGGTGGGCGCCGGCGCCCTCGCCGGCGGCAAGGCCGAGGCGGTGTTGGAGCGGGCCCGTACGGCCTTCGCCAGCGCCCACGCTCGCCTGAGCAACCCGCTGGTCCGCCCGGCGCGGTTCCTTCCCGTGCTGGGCCGCCAGCTCGGGTCGTTCGCCACCCTGGCCGGGACGTCGGCGCGCGTGGCGGGGGTGGGTGCCACGGCGGCGGCCTCGACGCGGCAGGCGCTGGAGACGGCGACCGGCGGTGGGCCGGAGCGGGTCACCGCCCTGCGGCAGCTGAGCACGATCGCGGGGCGGGCCGAGGCGGAGCTGGCCGGGCTCGACCTGGGCCCCGCCGAAAACCTGCTGCCTTCGCTCGCCAGGGACCGCACCGAGCTCGCCCGCCATCTGGCCGAGGGACGAACCTCCCTGCGGCGTGTGGAAGTGGTCACCGGGGCGATCGCCGACGTGCTGGCCGGCCCCAGCCGCTACCTGCTCCTGGCGTCCAACAACGCCGAGATGCGGGCTGGCTCGGGAATGTTCCTCAGTGCCGGGATCCTCGAGGCCCGGAACGGCTCGCTGACTCTCGGTCCCATGCGCCCCACCGGTGACCTCACCCTGCCGGGCGCCGGCGTGGAGGGCGACACCGACCTGCAGGCACGGTGGGGGCGGCTGCACCCGGGTCGGGAGTGGCGGAACCTGGGGCTCACCCCCCGCTTCGACGCCACCGGGAAGCTGGCGGCGGCGATGTGGCAGGCGGCTGAGGGCACCCGCGTCGACGGCGTCCTCGCCATCGACGTGGAGATGCTGCGAGCGCTGCTCTCGGCCACCGGGCCGGTGCCGGTGGGGGAGGGCGCCGTGGGGGCCGACGAGGTGGTCGAGCTCCTCTTGCACGGCCAGTACCTGGACCTGCCTGACGCGGCGGCCCCTGACCAGGCCGAGCAGATTGGCCGTCGGGAGCGCCTCGGCGAGCTCGCCGCCGCCGCCTTGGGAGCGCTCGAGGCTGGCGACTACGACGTCGGAACGCTGGCGGCCGAGCTCGCCCGCGCTTCGAGGGGGCGACATCTGCTGGCGTGGTCGGCCCACGGCGACCACCAGGAGGCATGGGAGGCCGCGGGCGTCAGCGGTTCCCTGAGCCCGGACTCCCTCCTCGTCTCCGTGCTGAATCGCGGGGGCAACAAGCTCGATCGCTTCCTCCATGTGTCGTCGGACCTCACTTACCGGCCCGTCTCCGCAGGAGTCGACGTCACCGTCGAAGTGAAGCTGGAGAACCGGACCCCAGACGGTCAGCCTCGGTACGTGGCCGGGCCCGCTCCCGGCACCGATCTGGCTGCAGGCGACTATCTCGGGATCGTCAGCGTCAACGTGCCGGCGGCGGCGGCCGACGTGCGCATCGACGGCGAGCCCGTGCTGGTGGCCGGAGGTAGGGACGGCCCCACCCAGGTCATCGCCGCCCCGGTGCTGGTGCCGGCCGGGTCCGGTCGCACCGTCGTGGTCCGGTTCCGCCTCCCTCCCGGCTCCGGGAGCCTCGACGTCGAGCCCTCGGCTCGCATCCCACCGATCGAATGGAGCAACGGTGACGAGGAGTGGCGGGGCGACGTGGTGCGGACGGTGGCGTGGTGAGCCGGTCGGGGTCGTATCCCGCGGTGCCTCGGCGCCCGGTCACGCGTCGGTCCCACTGGGGGTTGTCGCCGCTGAGCGGGTTGGCGACCGGCTCCCCCCGGAGCGGAGCGCTGCGAGCCCTGTTCGTCAACGAGAACCTGGGTGGCCACACCGCCATGCACGCGTACGTCCGCCGCGCCCTTGTCGGGCATCCCGAGCTCGATGCCACCTTCCTCGAGGTGCCGCCACCCGGGCTCTGGCGGCGCGTGGCCGCTGCCCCCGTGCCGGGGTTGGCCCGGCTCGACGCCGACCTGCAACCCCTGCGCTACCAGCTGGCCCAGAGCTGGTACGTCCGGCGCCGCCTCCACCGCCTCCTGGCCGATGCCGACGTGGTGCACGTCTACACCCACAATGCCGTGCTCTTGTCGGCGGCCGCTCTCGCCGCCCGTCCGACGGTCGTCTCCCTCGACACGACCAACGTGGTCAACGCCTACTCGCTCGCGTACCGGCGTCCCGGGCTCATGACCGGACCGGCCCTGCGTGCGGTGATGCCCCTGGAGCGGCGGGTGTACGAGGCCGCCGGCGCGGTCGTGGCCCAGTCGGAGTGGACGGCGGCGCAACTGGAAAGCTACGGGATCCCGCGTGACCGGGTGCGGGTCATCCCCTTCGGGGTGACCGTTCCGGAACCGGCGCCGCGCCCACTGCTCGATGACCTGCCACGGGTGACCTTCATCGGCAAGACGATGCAGGGCAAGGGAGGCTGGCAGCTGGTGCGGGTGTTCGAGGCGGCCCTGCGGGGACAGTGCCAGCTGACCCTCGTCACCCAGGAGCACGTCGAGCCCCGTCCCGGGATCGAGGTGCTCGCCGACGTCTATCCCGGCGATCCTCGTATTCCGGAGCTGCTGGCCCGAACCGCGGTGTTCGCACTGCCCACCGAGATCGACAAGACCCCCTACGCCGTGCTCGAGGCCATGGCCGCCGGCGTGCCGGTGGTCAGCACGAGGGTGGGAGCCATCCCCGAGATGGTGGAGGACGGAGTGAGCGGCCTCCTCGTGGAGCAGGGCGACGACCTCGGCCTGACCCGCGCCCTGCGTTGTCTGGTGGCCGACGAGGATCGCCGTCGGGCCATGGGAGAGGCAGCCCGGAAGAGGGTGTGCGAGCGCTTCGACGCCCGCAAGACCACCGCCGAGCTGGTCGAGCTGCTTGGCGAGGTCTACCGGCGGGGGCCGGTGAGCTGAGTCCGGACCGCTCCGGGGGACGTCATCGACGCCCGCCCACGCGTGCCAGGTGCCGGCCGGTGCCGTTCCCGTTCTGCCTCTGGTAGTAGTACGAGCTTCGGGGGGCGCGGTCGCTGCGGTTCAACACCACGCCGATGGGCTTGGCCCCCACCTGGCGGAGTTGGTCGACGAGGGTGCGCGTCGCCCTCCGCTTGCTGGTGGCCAGGTCGACCACGACCACGGTGGCGTCGCAGCGGGAGGCCACGGCGAGGGCATCGGCGAACACGCCGGCGGCAGGGGTGTCGACCACCACCAGGCCAGCCCAGTGGAGCCCGGCGAGCACCTCGCCCAGCTCCTGGCTACCGACGATGCGCGAGGCGTCGTCGACAGGAGAGCCGGCGGTGATGACGTGGAGGCCCTCGTCGCGGGAAGCGAGCTTGAGTACCTGAGCGAGCTCGCAGCGCCCGCCGAGCACTTCGGTGAGGCCGGGGGCCACCGGCAGGTCGAGGTACTCGTGGGCGCTCGGCCTGCGGAGGTCGGCGTCGACCAGCGCCACTGGTACGTCGAGCCCGGCCGCAGCCCGGGCCAGGTTGACGGAGCTGAACGACTTGCCCGCTCCCGGGTCGACGCTCACCACGGCCACCGTGCGTACGTGTTCCAGGGAGTCCATGAACATCAGGTTGGTGCGCAGCGTACGGAAGGCCTCGACCATGGCCTCCTCCCCGCTGGCGGGTACCCGCGCCAGGACGGGCAGCCCGGTCACCTCGGACACGTCGACCTCCTCGTCGTCGCCGGAGAAACGGTCGGCCAACCCGGCGAGGAGCACGGCCAGCTCGCTGTTGACCACGAGTGCGACGAGCAGGGCGAGCAGCGCGTCCCTGGCCGGCTTCGGTGACACCGGCGCGGGATCGGTGCGGGCGGGCGACACCACGGTGAGGCGGTCGACGGGCTGCAGGCTCCGCTCGGTGGCCGAGGCGAGAAGGGCGGCGTAGCGGGCCTCGAGCGGCGCCCGGTCGGCCGACCCCCGCTCGACCTTGGCGAGGCGCTCCTCGACCTCCTCGATCTCGGCCTCCACGGGCGCCAGCGCCTCGCGCAGCGCCTGCTTGTGCTGGGCGCTCACCGCGGCGACCACGGCGTCGGCGCCGGCAGCGGCGAGCTCGGTAGCCGCGTCAGGTGAGGGACCGGTGGCCGAGACGGTGAGGAACCCGACGTCGTCGTGGGCCCGAGCGCTCAGGCGCCGGCCGGCCTCGGTCACACTGATCGGCAGCTCCGACCGCTGCGCAGCGTCGGCGACGACCGGGCGGGTCTCGGCCAGCTCGGCGTACGTACGGGTGAGGAAGAGGGTGTCTTCCCTGGTGACGGACTCGCCGGCGGTGGCCCGCCCGGAGGCGATGGCCACCGTGGCTCGGCCCTCGTAGATCTTGGGCTGGCTGGCGCTCCACGCACCGACCAGCGCGGCGACCAGGGCCGACGCCAGGAGGATACGCCAGCGTCGCCGCCAGATGGCCCGGAAGTGTCGTGAAAGCTCCACGTCGGTTCCACGGAGCCGATCGACCGGTGGACCAGCCGAACGTCGACTTCCTTACTGGGAGTACCAACCCACGACGTCGGCGATGACGTGGGTCTGGCCGGAGTTGTTGTGCAGGCTGACGTTGCCCCCGAAGCCGACCTTGGCCACCACCAGGTTGGGCACGGTCTGGCCGGCGACGTAGTTGAGATTGGACGCCACCGGGCGCGACGAGGCGCTGGGCCAGGCGGTGAGGTGGCTGGCGGCGCTGGGTTCGGTGACGGTGACGTTCATGACCACGGCGCCGACCCCGGCGGTGGGCACGCCGCCCCGGCCCGTGACCTGCAGGTTCACGGTGCCGCCGGGGCCCACCTTGGCCGCCGGGGCGCCGGTGCCCGAGCGGGTGTCGAGGATGCGGGCGGGCGTCAGCGGTGTGTAGCGGGCCCCCGAGGTGCCGCTGCCGTCGCCGTACCAGCCGACCACGTCGGCGATGACGTGGATCTGGCCGGAGTTGTTGTGCAGGCTGACCTTGCCGCCCGAGCCCACCTTGGCCACCACCAGGTTGGGCACGGTCTTGCCGGCGACGTAGTTGAGGTTGGACGCAACCGGGCGGGAGGAGCCGGTGGGCCAGGCGGTGAGGTGGCTGGCGGCAGTGGGCTCGGTGACAGTGACGTTCATGACCACGGCGCCGACCCCGGTGGTGGGCACCCCGCCTCGGCCGGTGACCTGCAGGTCGACCTTCGCGCCTGCGCCGACCTTGGCCGCCGGGGCGCCGTTGCCCGAGCGGGTGTCGAGGATGCGGGCGGGCGTCAGCGGGTGATAGCGGGCGCCGACCGCCGCGGAAGTGTTGCTGGCCCAGACCAAGTGACCGTAGGAGCGACCGGGGACCGGGTTCCGGGGGTCGCCCTTGAAGCCGTAACCGTGCTGGGCGGTGCTGTGGGCGCTGGCGTCGGAGCGCACCTTGGCGATCACCTGTGCCGGCGCCAGCCCCGAGCACGGGCCCGGCGTCCCGGCCTCGCCCAGGCACAGGGCCACCACCCCGGCGACGTGGGGGGCGGCCATGGAGGTGCCCGACATGGTGGCGTAGGTGCTGGCGAGATAGGTCGAAAGAATGCACGCGCCCGGGGCGGCCACCAGGTGGGCGGCGCCGGCCGAGGTG
This sequence comes from Actinomycetota bacterium, assembly GCA_019347915.1. Lineage (GTDB taxonomy): Bacteria > Actinomycetota > Acidimicrobiia > Acidimicrobiales > CADCSY01 > JAHWJR01. The sequence goes on along the minus strand of JAHWKL010000013.1, from coordinate 10,084 downwards.
GCGGCCCAGTTGGAGAAGCCGGCGTAGGTGTCGTCGCTGTTGCCGCACTTGGAGGCCGCGAGCCACCCCGGGGCCCCGTCGCTGTCGGCGGCGGCGCTGACGGTGAGCACCTCGGGGTAGGCGGCGGGCAGGTCCGGCGCCAGGGAATTGTCGAAGTCCCAGCCGCTGTTGCCGGCGGCCACCACGTAGGTGACACCGGCGGCGGTGGAGTTGCAGATGGCCCGGTGCAGGGCGTCGGTGGTGCTGGCGCACGTGCCCACCGGGCTGCCGGAGCCCCCGAGGCTCAGGTTGGCCACGGCGATGTCGTTGCCGGGGTCGGCGTCGGTACGGGTGGAGGTGACCCAGTCGATGCCGCAGATGATCTGGGAGAAGGTCCCGCTGCCCGTGTCGTCGAGGACCTTGACGGCGTGCACCTTGGTCCCCGGCGCCACGCCCGTCAGCCCGGCCCCGTTGTTCAACGCCGCCACCGAGCCGGCCACGTGGGTGCCGTGGCCCTGGAGGTCGTCGGCGGGGCCGCTGCCCACGCAGTTCTTGCCGTGGACGACGTTGAGGTCACTGTGGTCGAGATCGACGCCGGTGTCGAGGACGGCCACGTTGGCCGTGCTGGCTTGGCGGCCGGTGGTGGCGGTGGCCGCATCGATCCGTCGCACCCCCGTGGGTGCCGACTCCAACGGCGGGACGAGGGGGACGGTGCCGCTGGCCTGCACCGGGCGGTCGGGGGTCACCAGCTCGACGTCGGGGTGGGCCTGCAGGGCGGCGGCCTGGGCGTCGGACAGCTTGGCGGTGAATCCTTTCAGGGCTCGGCTGTAGCGGTGCTCGGCGTGAAAGCCCCGGCCCCGCTCGAGGACCGCGGTGGTGCTGCCGACATCGGCCACCGAGGGCCGGAAGACCACGATGTAGCGCCCCGGCACCTTCTCGGACTGGCGGCCGAGGCCCGGGACCTCCTCGGCCGGGGGGAGAAGGCGGGGAACTTCCTCGGCCTGGGGGACAAGCGTGGGGACCTGTCCGGCCTGTTTGAGCAGGCCGGGATCCTCCTTGCCCTGGCGGAGCAGGCCCGGCACCGGCGCTTCATCGGACCGCTCGCCGGGCGGGGCCGAGGCCACCACCGCGGTGGCAGCCACCAGCGCAAGGGCCAGGCCGGAGACGGTGGCGCGTCGCAGCATGATGGTCGTCTCCTTTGGTCGTGCTCGCCGGGCTCGCTGGTCGGTTCCTGGTGTACGGACGCGGGTGCCGGAGGATTCACCGAAGGCCGCGCATCTCCAGCGGGCCAATGTCCGTATCCAGTCGATGGCCCTCGCCGTCGGCGCCGGTCGCCGCTCCCCGCACGTCGCTCCGTTGGCCGCCGCCAACCTGGCCCTCGGCGCCGCCCTGCTGGCCGGCCTCGGGCCGTGGATCTTGGCCTTGGCCGTCCTCGTCCCCCTCTGCCTCGCCGTGGCCGAGCGGCCGCAGCGAGGGCTGCTCCTGCTGGCGGCGCTGGTGCCGTTCCACGGGCTTCTCCTGATCGTGCCCGCGCCCGCCGTGGCCACAGGGTGGAAGGAGGCCCTGGTGCTGCTCACGCTGGCGGCGACGGTGGTCGCCCCCCCCGAGGCGCGGGGCCCCTCCGGTCGACGCCTGCCCCCGTGGACTCCCGCCGTGGTGGGCCTCGTAGTCCTCGGTGCCGTGTCGGCGATGATCGTCGGCGGGCTCCAGGCCGCCGTGGGCATGAAGACCCTGTTCTTCTACGTCCTCGTCGCCGTGGCCGTGTGGCGCTGCCCTCTGGCCGCCGCCGAGCGCGATCGCCTGGTCACCGTGCTGATGGCCTGCGGCGTGGTGACCGCCGTGGTCGGACTCGGCCAGCAGGTCGTCGGTGGCGCCGTCCTCCACGGGCTGGGCTACGAGTACAACAGCGCCATCCGCTTCGCCGGCAGCATGTTGCGGTCGTTCTCCACGTTCAACCAGCCGTTCGGCTTCGCCTTCTTCCTCATGCTGGTGATCCTCATCGGCGTGCCTGCCGCCCTGTCCGACCCGGGGCGTCGGCGGAACCGTGCCTTCCTGGTGGCCCTGCCGGTCCTCGGCGTGGCCCTCGGCTTCACCTTCGTGCGAGGAGCGTGGATCGGCGTGGCCGTGGGGCTGGCGTACCTGGGCTTCACCCGGCACCCGGTCCTCCTGCTGGGGATCCCTCTCGGCGTGACGGCCCTCCTGTTCCTGCCGCAGGAGCTGGCGGCCCCGGCGCTGTCGGCGTCGTCGTCGGTGGAACGGGTGGAGTCGTGGCAGGAACGGGGTTCCGCGGTCGCCAGCGCACCTCTGGGAGCCGGCGTGGGCGCGACCGGCAGCGCTTCGGAGAAGGTGGCGGAGCTGCAGAGCGGCAAGACTCGCTACCAGCCCGACAACTACTACTTCAAGGTCCTGCTCGAGCTTGGCGTGCTCGGCCTGTGGCTGTTCGTCATGCTGCTGGTGTCGATCTTCGCCACCGCCCGGTTGGCCGCATCTCGTCTCGGTGGCGAGGAGGGAGCCTTCGCCAGTGGGGTGGCGGCGACGGTGATGGCCGCCGCGGTGGCGTCGTTGGTTGCCACCTACCTCGAGATCTTCCCGATGGACGTGTACTTCTGGCTCTTCGCCGGGGCGGTGACGCCGTGGGCGGCCGCGTCGCGTTGAACGCGCTGGCCCTGCGCCCGGGTGGCAGTGGCGTGCAGACCTACATCCGCGAGCTCCTTCCCCCGCTGGCGTTGGCCGTCGACGGCGACGTCGTGGCCGCCGTCCAGCGGGACGTCGAGTGCGAGTTGCCCCCCGGGGTCAAGCCTCTGGTGCGGCCCACGGCCGACGGAGTGGCGCGGGCCCTGCACGGTCTGCGGTCGCTCGGCGCCGCCGACGTGGTCCACGGGCTCGACGTCGACGTCCCCGTCCGCCGCCGGGGCCCGAGCGTCGCCACCGTTCACGACTTGGCCGTGTTCGACGTCCCCTGGGCCTTCTCCCGCACCCGCGCCCGCGGTGAGCGAGCGCTGATCCGTCGCTCCCTGCGGCGCGTTGACACGGTGGTGGCGGTTTCTGCCTTCACCGCTGAGCGCGTGGCCGCCCGCTTCGGCCGCACGGCGGTGGTGACGCCGCTGGCGCCGTCGACCGACCTCAGGCCGGCGCCGGCCCATGAGGTGGAGCGGGTGCGACGCCGCTACCAGCTCCCACCGAGGTTCGTGCTCCACGTCGGGACCATCGAGCCCCGCAAGGACGTTCCCACCCTGACCTGGGCATGCCGCCAGGTGGGCGTTCCCCTCGTGCTGGCCGGCGCCGGCGACGGGAGCCCGGCGGCCCCGGGCACCGTCCGGCTCGGGTACGTGCCGCGCACCGACCTGGCCCCGCTCTACGGCTGCGCCACGGTGGTGGCCTACCCGTCCCGCTACGAGGGCTTCGGCCTCCCGCCCCTGGAGGCCATGGCCTGCGGCGCGGCGGTGGTGGCCACTCGGGTGGCATCGTTGCCCGAAGTGCTGGGAGACGCCGCCTGGCTGGTGCCTCCGGGCGACGGCGAGCGCCTGGGTCAGACCATCAGGGAGGTGCTGGGCGACACCGAGCGACGCCGCGAGATGGCGCAGGCCGGGATCGAGCGGGCGGCGTCGTTCACGTGGACGGCGACGGCCTCGGCCACCGCTGCGGTGTACCGCTCGCTGGGCGCGTGCGTGTGACGGCCGGCGGGCGGCTCCGGCCATCCGATCGGCCGCCGGCGCCGTCTGGTTTGCAGGTGCCGCCGGACCGACCCGACACGAAAGCCAGTCCTCCCCGAGGGAGTCGCCTGCTGGCCGACGCCGGGACCCTGCTCGCCGGCCGCCTCGCCGTGGCCGTCCTGGGGTGGGCCGGGACCCTCCTGATCGTCCGCAGCCTGAGCGTTGACGAGTTCGGGCGCTTCGCCTTCATCTTCGGCTTCCTCGGTCTGGTGGCGACGCTCACCGAGTTGGGCATGGGCCGGGTGGCGGTAGCCGGCATCCTTGACGAAAAGAACGACCCAGGCACCTTCGCCGGCTCCTACGTGTTGTTGCGAACGGCGCTTGGTATCGGCGGCTACATGATCGCTGTCGCCGTGGTGGCGGCGACCGGCTATCCCGGTGACGTGGTCAGGGCCACGGCGGTGGCGGCACTGGTGCTGGTCATCGCCACTCCCTCGCAGGCCTACGTCGCCGTCTTCCAGGCCGAGAACCGGCTACGGCCCCTCGCTACCGCATCCGTCATGGGCCAGCTCAGCCAGATCGCCCTCACCGCCGCCATCGCCACCGCCGGCGGGTCGGTACTGCTCTTCACCATCCCGGCGGTGATCGCCGAAGTGGTGATCCTCGCCTGGCACTGGCGCTGGGGCCGACGCCTGCTCGACCTGCGCTACCGGTTCCTATGGGAAGCGTGGGGACGGTTGTTCCGGGAAGCCGTGCCCCTTGCCCTGGGTGGAGCGTTGGCCACCGCCTACTACCGCATCGACTCCGTGATGCTCTCGAAGCTGGATTCGTTCGCCTCGGTTGGCGTCTACGGGGTCGCCTACAAGTTCGTCGACGTCGTGCACTTCGTGTCCACGGCCATGATGATCGCCACCCTCCCGGTACTGGTACGGGCCTGGCCCGATCACCCGGCGCGGTTCCGGGACGGGTTCCGGCGTGCGTTCACCATCCTGATGCTCGCCGCCGTGCTCGTGGTGGTCGAGTTCCTGTTGTTCGCCGAGCCCCTCGTCGAGACGCTGTACGGAGCGGAGTACGGTGCCGGTGCCGGCGCCACCCGGATCGTCGTCGTCGCCGAGGCCATCGCCTTCTTCGGCAGCCTGGCATTCACCGCCCTGGTGGCCACCGGCCGCCACCGCCTCTACCCGGTGGCGACCCTCGTCGGCGTGGTCCTCAACGTGGGGCTCAACCTGTGGGCGATTCCCGCCTGGTCGTACCAGGGCGCAGCGGTCACCACCTTGGTGACCGAGCTGGTCGTGGTGGGGTTGCTCTGGCTGATCCTCCTGCGACAGCCGGGCCTGCGCCCCTCGCGTCTGGCGCCGGCGGCGCGAGCCGTTCCCTGCGGCGTGGTTGCCCTCCTCGTCGGTGCCCTTCTGGCCCGCCTGGTCCCGTGGCCTCTTGCCGCCGCCGGCACGGCGGTGGTGTTCCTCGCCGCTGCGGACGCCGCCGGTGCCGCCGGCCCCGGCGGCTGGCGGGCGCTGGCCGGTGAGGAAACGGAGGTGAGCGGCTGATGCGCCTGGTCGCCGTGTCGCACACCGGCCAGTCCTCCGGCGCCGAGCGAGTGCTGGCCCGCGTCTTGCGGGCCGCCGTCGAGAACGGCTGGGAGGTGACGTGTCTCAGCCCGGACGGTCCTCTGGTCGCCACCTTGGAAGATGCTGGCGTGGACCGCCGCCGGGTGCCCGAGCTCACCCTGCCCAGAGGCCCCCGCCTGCTTGCCTTCCTCCGCCTGGTGCTGAGATGGCTAGGGGCCGTTGTGCCGGTGCGCCGGGCGCTCGCCGGCGCCGACGTGGTGTTGGCCAACGGGCTGCTGGTTCTGCCCGTGCTGCGACTGGCCCGGCTGACGGCCCGGGTGCCGGCGGCATGGCTCGTGCACGACGTGGTGGTTCGCCGCGACCGGTTGGCCATGCTGCGGCGCTGCGCGCCGGCGGTGGACCTGGCGATTTGCGTCTCGTCGGCCGTGGAGCGGGCCCTGTCCCCCTTCTCCCTCGCCACGCTGGTGGTGTACAACGGCACGCCGTGGCCCGTCGAGCCTGTGCTTCCCGACCCTCCGGCGTCGCCGGTGATCGGCTGCAACGCCGTGCTCACCTCCTGGAAGGGGCAAGACGTCCTGCTCGACGCGGTGGCCGCCCTTCCCCGCAGCGACGTCGTCGTCGAACTCATGGGGGGCCGGTTCCCGAAGGACGGCGACTACGTGACGTCGCTGGAGGCTCGGGCGGCCCGCCCCGACCTGGCGGGTCGGGTCCGCTTCCTGGGCCACGTGGCCGACCCGCTGGCCCGGATGCGCTCCTGGACGGTCATGGTCTCGCCCAGCACCGATCCCGAGGCGGGGTCATTGAGCGTCGTGGAGGCCATGAGCATCGGCCTGCCGGTGGTGGCCACGGCCCACGGGGGCGTGGTGGAGATGCTCGGCGACGCCGGCGTGCTGGTCCCGCCCCGCCGGGTCGACGCCCTCGCCGGGGCCCTCGAGGACGTACTGCAGAATCCGAGGCAGTTCCGGGGCGAGGCGGCCCCCGCTCGCGCTGCCGTCGCCCGCGGCCTGCGCCTGGACCGGCAGATAGAGGTGTTGCTGGGGGTACTCGCCGACCTGGCCGGCGCTGGCGACGGTGGTCCACGGGCCGCCACGCTGGTGGAGGCCCGGTCACGGTGCTGACCACATCGCTGGCGCGGCTTTCGGGGGCGGTGCGCGCCGGTGCCGTCCTGGCTGGTTGGCGGATGGCGACCCGTGGCGCGGTCGTGCTCGCCTACCACGACGTCGGGAATGATGCCTCCAACGGCACGGACTACTACGTCTCGCCCGCCCAGCTCCGCCGGCAGCTCACGACCGCGGCGGACGCAGGACTCCGCTTCGTCGACCTGGCCACGCTGACGCAGGCTTTCCTCTCCGATGAGTCGGTCGACGGACTTGCCGCGGTCGTCTTCGATGACGGCCTTGCCGGCGTGCACCGGTACGCCCTCCCCGTACTCGCCGACCTCGGTTTGCCGGCGACCGTCTTCGCCGTCACGCGGGGGTTGGGCTGCCCGCCACCGTGGTGGCGGGGTGCAGCCCGGCTGATGACCCGCCGGGAGCTGGCTGAGGTGGCTGGGGCCGGTCTCGCCATCGCGTCACACACCCGCACCCACCCCTCGCTGCCGGGCCTGGACGCCACCGCGCTCGCCGACGAGCTCGTCGGCGCCCGCCACGAGCTCCAGGACCTGGTCCAGGCGTCGGTGGACCTTTTCGCTTACCCGTTCGGGCACCACGACGCCCGGGTGCGAGAAGCGGTGACCGTTGCCGGATACGCGGCCGGCTTCACCTTCGTGAACGGGCGGGTCAACCCGGGCATCGATCCCTTCCGGCTGCCCCGGATCACCATGTGCAGCGGCCAGGGCCGAGCCCGGCTCGCCTACCACCTGGCTCGCTCAGCCCGTTCCTGGCCCGACACCCAGTCCGACGTCGTGGGTGGCTCGGGGGCCGATTGAGCGTGTCGGCCTACTCAACCGGTTGCGGTCTGGCCTCCATTCGCACCACGCCCTTCGTCCTCGACGGCTTGCACCTCGGCGACGATGCGCCTCCAGAGCTCCTCGGGGGGCCGGGAGGGCGAGGGAAGCATGTCTGCGGCCTCCCGCAGGCGCGCCAGCTCCCGACGACAGGCGGCGCAGCCCTCGAGGTGGGCCTCGACCTGCTGCCGCTCTGCCTCGTCGACGGCGTCGAGCACGTAGGCCCCCAGCAAGGCACGTGTCTCCCGTTGGCTGCGGGCGGGGGTCATGGCCGACCCCTGTCCGCGCTGCGGCGGCCGTAGCCGACGTGCGCTCCGTGTCGGCACGGTGAGCACTGCGATGGGATCCCGATTGATGACAACGAAGCCTCCGAACGAGAGCGCTCGACGTCCTCCAGACGAAGAGCCTGTCATAGGCGTCGGCACTTGTGCCATCACCTTGACCAATTCTTTGCTTGTGAGCCCTCGAGTGGAGCGTCGCCACCGCACTTGGGAAAATCCCGGGAATCCGCTGCGCCGATCGCTTCGTACCGACTCGAGAACGACGTAGACGGCTCCGTCCCGTCGAGATCGTCCACCGAGAGGAAGGGCGGCCGTTGGAAGCGAGGACCAAGGGGGACTGCTCCCCGGGCAAGGGCCGGTCGGGAGATCCAACATGAGGACCGGTCAACTGCTGGCATCCGGCTCCATCCTGGTGCTGGCCTCCGTCGGGCTGGCGCCGGCCTCGTCGGCCCAGGACCACATCGGGTTACCACCGGGTGCCGGGAGCGATGAGGTCGGGTCTGGCCGCGAGTCCGGCTCCGCAGAGGGTGGCGACTACGTCGGCCTTCCCGGCGAAGCCGAAGAAAATGACTACGCCGGCCTTCCCGGCGAAGGGGAAGAAAATGACTACGTCGGCCTACCCGGCGAAGCCGGAGGGGGTGACTACGTGGGCTTGCCACCGGCTTCTCGAGACGGTGGCGAGTACGTGGGCGTCGCGTGGGCGGGCGCGGCGGCAAGCCTGCCACCGCCGCTCATCGACCTCCGTGGGCCTGGGCGCGGGGGCGGGTGGGGACTCTCCGCACGGATGCGCCCGCCCGAGGAGGGGGCACGATCGGTGCACGGTCTCCCCGTGAGCACGAGCGACGTGGTGCTGCTGGGCGGGCTCGCCACCGTCGGGCTGGCCCTCGCCGCCCGTCGTGCGCGCGTCCCGAGCTAGCTCGCGCAGCTGATACCGATGGACTCGGAACCAGGCGCCGCACTCGCGCACGGCCAGCCAGCGCGCGATCGCGCCGACGCGCTCCTTCTCGTCGTCAGCGACGACCCGGCCAACGTCCGCCTCTTGAAGCGGTTCCTCAAGCGCGCCGGCTACGGCACGGTGGCCACCGCGGTCGACGCCCGCGCCGCGGTGCGCTCCCACCTCCAGCTCCGCACCGACATCGTCCTGCTGGATCTGGGCATGCACGACTGCGACGGCTTCGAGGTGATGGAGCAACTGCAGTGCGCCACCCCGGCGGGCGCCTACCTGCCGTTCTTCGTGATGACCGGCGAGATGTCGGAGCGCATGAAAGAGCAGGCGCTGGCCGCGGGGGCGAAGGGCCTCCTGGGAACGCCACTCGACTACAGCGAGGTGGTGGTGTGCATGGACAGCGTGCTGGAGACGCGGGCCCTCCACATGGACCTGAGCGAGATCGCCCACGGCATCAGCAACTTCATGTCGGTCATCAGGAACTACGCCGACTTCGTGATCAGTGGGCTCGACCTGAGGACACAGGGTCAGGAGTCGGGGTGGTCGGAGGTCCGGCGGGACGCCGAGGAGATCATGTTGGCGGCGGAGCGGTCCACTGCCTTCACCAACCAGGTGCTGGCCCTGCGCGGTGATGGGAAGTGGCGCGCCCGGCGGTCTCGTACAAGATGAAGTTCCGGTAGGCCAATCCTTCAGTAGGCGAAACAGTACCTGCAATTGAGTGGCCTGACCCCCTGAGATCGGTCCACCCGTGATGTGAGCCCGTTGCCCACGATGGTGGGTGAAGGGAGGATCATCACGATGGCCAGACGACGACACACGCCCGAGCAGATCATCCGCAAGTTGCGAGAGGCCGACCGGATGCTCGGTGAGGGCAAGGACCTCGCGGAGGTGGCCCGCCACCTCGAGGTGACCGAGGCGACCTACCACCGGTGGCGCAACCAGTTCGGTGGCATGAAAGCCGACGACGCCAAGCGCCTCCGTGAGCTGGAGCGCGAGAACACCCGCCTCAAGCGCATCGTGGCCGACAAGGAGCTGGAGATCGATGCGCTCCGGGAGATCAGCCGGGGAAACTGGTAGGCCCGTCGAGGCGGCGCCGAGCTGTGGAGATGCTCCAGAGCCGGCTCGGATTGTCGCAGCGGCGGGCGTGTCAGATCGTCGGCCAGCACCGCTCCACCCAGCGCCACGCCCCAGCCGAGGCCGACCCCGACCGGGACTTGCGGGCTCGGCTGCGGTGCTTCGCCAAAGACCATCCCCGGTGGGGCTATCGCCGGGCCCACGCTGTGCTGGTGCGGGAGGGCTACTGCCTCAACCGCAAGAAGGTGCAGCGTCTGTGGCGTGAAGAAGGCCTGCGGCCCTCCCAGGCGTCGCAAGCGTCAGCGCCTTGGTGCCTCAACCACGCCCGCCGACCGCCTGGCCGCCACGAGCCCCAACCATGTGTGGGCACTCGACTACCAGTTCGACGTCACCGCCACCGGGCGGGTGATCAAGATCCTCCACGTCGTCGACGAGTTCACCCGGGAGTCACTCTCCGACGTGGTCGGCGGCTCCATCGACGCCGACGCCACCGTGGCGACACTCGACAAGATCGCCGGAGCACGAGGCACCCACCCCCGCTTCATCCGCTGTGACAATGGCCCCGAACTCACCGCCAACGCCCTGCGGGACTGGTGCCGCTTCAGCGGCGCAGGTACCAGCTACATCGATCCCGGCTC
>JAHWKL010000139.1 GCA_019347915.1 Actinomycetota bacterium | reverse complement strand
GTTGCCGCCGTCATCGCCGTGCCCGTCGTGGTCCTGGTCGTGCTCGCCGTCGAGGTCGAGTTGGCCCAGAGGGCACCCACCCTCGAGGATGGGCCGCTCGAGCTCGGCGGTCGAGTGGGCCCGGCGGGCCCCGGTCCGGTCCTGCGGGTGGCGTGGCTCGGTGACTCCACCGCCGCCGGTGTCGGCGCGTCGGGTCGCTCCGGCGCCCTCCCGGTGCAGGTTGCCGAGGGGTTGGGGCCGCCGGTGGAGCTCATCGTGCTGGCAACCAGCGGGGCCCGCATCGCCGACGTGGTGGACGACCAGCTCCCCGCGCTCGCCGGGCTCGACCCCGAGGCGGTGTTCGTCTCCGTCGGGGCCAACGACACGGTCCACTTCACCGGCCGGCGGAGCTTCGAGCGGCGGTACCGCACACTGGTCGAGGGCCTGCCCGAGGACGCCCGGGTGGTGCTGCTCGGAGTGCCCGACATGGGTTCGATCCCCCGCCTGGCGCAGCCGCTGCGGGCGGTGGCCGGATGGCGGGGACGGCAGCTCGACGGCGTGGTGCGAGAGGTGGCGGCGGCAACGGGAGCGTCGTACGTCGACATCGCCGGGGCGACGGGACCGGCCTTCCGAGCCGACCCCGACCGCTTCTACGCCGGCGACGACTATCACCCCTCCGACGAGGGGTACCGGCGCTGGGCCGAGGCCGTTCTCGACGTCGTCGGTTCGGCCATGCTGGGCGGGTGAACGTCCACGACGTCGCCGCCCGGACCTACGGCGCCTCGAGCGACGCCTACGAGCGGGGCCGCCCTTCCTACCCGCCCGACGCGGTGGCCTGCGTGGTCGACGCGCTGTCGATCGGCGCCTCGTCGGTCGTGGTCGACCTGGCGGCCGGGACGGGAAAGCTCACCCGGCTCCTCGTGCCCACCGGGGCCCGGGTGGTGGCGGTGGAGCCGGTGGAGGCCATGCGAACCACGCTGGTGGCGACCGTGGCGGGCATCGACGTGGTGGCAGGGACGGCGGAGGCCCTGCCCTTTGTCACCGGCTCACTCGACGCCCTGGTCGTGGCCCAGGCGTTCCACTGGTTCTCGGTGCGGCCGGCGCTGGCCGAGGCGGCCCGGGTGCTGCGCCGGGGGGGAGGGCTGGCGCTGTTGTGGAACCAGCGGGACGAGTCGGTGCCGTGGGTGGCCCAGCTGTACCACCTGATGCGCTGGGGCGACCGGCCGGTGCCGTCGTACGAGGACGTCGACTGGGCCGGGGTCGTGGGGGAGGTGGCCGCCTTCTCGCCGCTGGAGCAGGCAGCGTTCGCCAACGAGCACGAGGTCGACGCCGACGCCCTGGTCGACCGGGTGCTGTCGACCAGCCACATCGGCGTCCTCCCGTCCAAGGAGCAGGTCGTGCTGGCCGACCAGGTCCGCCAGCTGGTCGCCGGCTTCCCCGAACGCTTCCCCTTTCCTCATCGGACCGAGGTCTTCTGGTGCCACCGCCGATGAGGACGCCGATCTTCCAGACCGCCCTGTTGGAGTGGAGCGGCGGGGCGCGGCGCGACCTGCCGTGGCGGCAGACCCGTGACCCGTGGGCGGTGCTGGTCAGCGAGGTCATGCTGCAGCAGACCCAGGTGGCCCGCGTGACACCGGCCTACGCCGCCTTCCTGTCCCGCTTCCCGACGCCGACGGCCTGCGCGCAAGCGCCTGCCGGTGATGTCGTCCGGGCGTGGGCCGGCCTCGGCTACAACCGCCGGGCGCTGTCGCTGCACCGGGCGGCGGTGGAGGTCGTCGACCGCTTCGGCGGTTCCGTGCCGGGCGGCCTGGACGATCTGGTCAGCCTGCCCGGCGTGGGGCCCTACACCGCCCGGGCCGTCCAGGCCTTCGCCTGGGAGGTCGACGTCGGCGTGGTCGACACCAACGCCGCCCGGGTCCTCGCCCGGGCGGTGGCGGGCCGGCGGTTGGCGCCGGCGGAGGCCCAGTCGCTGGCCGACTCCATGGTCCCCGAGGGCCGGGGCTGGGACTGGAACCAGGCGGTGCTCGACCTCGGCGCCACCGTGTGCCGGCGGCACCTGCCCCGCTGCGACCGTTGTCCGCTGGCGGTGGCCCAGGAGTGCACGTGGGCGGCCGGCGGCCATGCCCAGCCTGATCCGGCCAACGGCTCCGCCGGCGTGGGAGGGGGCCAGTCCACCTTCACCGGGTCCGATCGCCAGGGCCGGGGGCGGTTGATCGACGCCCTGCGGGTCGCTCCCGTGGCCCTGGGAGCGGTGGCTCCTGCATGCGGCTGGCCCGATGACCCCGACCGGGCCAGCCGGGTGGCCGACGGCCTGGTGGGCGAGGGCCTGGCCGTGCTCGACGGCGACGTGCTCCGCCTGCCGTGAACCTCACACCCATCCCCAGCGTCGACCTCTTCGGGCCGTGACCCGGCGGCGGCCGAAGCCGTGAGCTCGCCCGGCGGGATGGGAGAGGCGCTCTTGCGCCAGGTGCTCGGGCGGTTCCCCACCGGCGTGGTGGTGGTCACCGCCTCCGACGGTGCTGTGCCCGTCGGGCTGTCGGTGAACTCCTTCACCTCCGTGTCCCTCGACCCACCGTTGATCGCCTTCTGTGCCGACCGGCGGTCGAGGAGCTGGGCGGCCATCCGCCGTTCGGGCGCCTTTTGCGTGAACGTCCTGGCCGAGGACCAGGAGGCGGTGTCGCGTGTGTTCGCCACCAGAGGGGCGGAGAAGTTCGGCGGCGTGGGGTGGTCGCCGGCGCCCTCGGGGTCCCCCCTCCTCGACGGCGTGCTGGCGTGGGTCGACTGCCGGATCGAGGCTGTCCACGACGGCGGCGACCACGAGATCTGCGTGGGCCGGGTGGACCAGCTCGGGGTCGAACGTGACGACGGACCGCTGGTGTTCTACCGGGGCGGCTACGGGCGCTTGGACGTCTGAGCGGCGGCCCGCCGGCGTGCTCGCCACGACCGGTACAGGCGGCGGAGCAGGGCGAAGAGGAACAGCAGGCCGAGGACGACCCAGATCCGCCAGTTGACCGCCAGGAACACCATGGGTGGCCGGAGCCTACGGTGACCGGGCGGGTTCTCCTCCGGCGGCCGCCGGCTCCTCCACGCCCAGAGTCTGGAGGAGGAAGGCGTAGACGAACGCCTCGTCCCTCCAGGCGTCGTACCGCCCGGACGGGCCCATGTGGCCGGCGCCCATCTCGGTCTTCAGCAGCAGCGGGTTGGAGTCGGTCTTGGTCGCCCGCAGCTTGGCCACCCACTTGGCCGGTTCCCAGTACGACACCCGCGGGTCGTTGAGCCCGGCGGTGACGAGCATGGGCGGGTAGGCCTTGGCCTCCACGTTCTCGTAGGGGGAGTAGGACCGCATGTAGTGGTACACCTCGGGCGCCTCCACCGGGTTGCCCCACTCCTCCCACTCCAGGACGGTGAGGGGCAGCGTCGGGTCGAGGATGGTGTTGAGGGCGTCGACGAAGGGCACCTCGGCCACCACGGCGCCGAAGAGCTCGGGCGCCATGTTCACCACGGCCCCCATCAGCAGCCCGCCGGCGCTACCCCCCCGGATGGCCAGCCGGCTGGGCGAGGTCCATCCCTGGTCGACGAGGTGACGGCCGCAGGCGATGAAGTCGGTGAACGTCGTTCGCTTGTGGAGGAGCTTGCCCTGCAGGTACCACTGCCGCCCCATCTCGCCGCCGCCCCGGATGTGGGCGATGGCGCAGACGAACCCGCGGTCGACCAGAGACAGGGCGGAGCCGGAAAACGAGGCGGGCATCGATATGCCGTAGGCGCCATAGCCGTAGAGCAGTGCCGGCGCAGTCCCGTCGCGGCGGAACCCCCGCTTGTACACCAGGGAGATGGGAACCTGGGCGCCGTCGCCGGCGGTGGCCCACACCCGCTCGGTCTCGTAGTCGGCGGGGTCGTAGCCGCCCAGCACCGGTTGGCGCTTGCGCAGCCGGCGCCGGCGCGTGGTCATGTCGTAGTCGAACACCGACGATGGCGTCACCATCGAGGTGTAGCCGTAGCGCAGCACGGTGGAGTCGAACTCCGGGTTGGCCCCCCCGCCGGCGGTGGAGACGGCCTCGGGTTGCTCGATGACGTGCTCCTCGCCGGCGTCGCCCATGGGCCGGACCCTGATCTGGCGCAGGCCCTGCACCCGCTCGAAGAGCACCAGGTGGTGGGCGAAGACGTCGACGCCGCTCAACTTGACGTCGGGACGGTGGCCCACCACCTCGACCCAGTGGTCCCGGCCCGGACGGTCGTCGGGCGCCTCCACCAGCTTGAAGTTCTCCGCCCCGGCGGCGTTGGTCACCAGGAAGAAGCGGTCGCGCCAGTGCTCCAGGCTGTACTCGACCTCCTGGCAGCGGGGTTCGACCACCCGGAACTCCCCGGTGGGGTCGTCGGCGTCGAGGACCCACGCTTCGCTGGTGACCTTGCTCGCCAGCCCGAGGACCACGAACCGCTCGTCCTTGGTCGTGCCCACCCCGAGGTAGAACCGCTCGTCGTGCTCGGTGTAGACGAGCACGTCCTCGCCGGCGGGCGTGCCGAGCCGGTGCCGCCAGAGCTGGTAGGGGCGCATGGCGGCGTCGGGCCGGACGTAGAAGAAGGTGGCGTTGTCGGCTCCCCACGCCGTGCCGTAGTAGGTGCTGGGGATCTCGTCGGCCAGGTCGTCGCCGGTCACCAGGTCGCGGAAGCGCATGGTGTACACCTCGTCGCCGCTGGTGTCGCTCGACCAGGCCAGCAGGCGGGCGTCGGGAGTGGCGTGGAAGGCGCCCACCGCGAAGTACTCGGCGTCACCGGCTTCGGCATTCTGGTCGAGCATGACCTGCTCGACGGCGTCGGGGGACGGCTCGTCCTCGTCCGGGCGAGCCGGCTTGCGGCAGTGGATGCCGTACTGCTTGCCCTCCTCGGTGCGGGAGTAGTACCACCAGTCACCCTTGCGGACCGGCACCGAGAGGTCAGTCTCCTGGATCCGCCCCTTGATCTCCTGGAACAGACGTTCCTGGAGCCCCTTGGTGGGCGCCATCACCGCCTCGGTCCAGGCGTTCTCCGCCTCCAGGTAGGCGATCGTGTCCGGATCGTCCCGGTTTCGGAGCCAGCCATACTCGTCGACGACGGTCTCGCCGTGGCGCTCCCTCGGAATCTCGGCCTGTTTGGGCGCAGGGGGATGATCCTGGGCGGGCGAATTGTTACTATGCACGTAGGGGAAACTCCAAGGGACCCACCACTTTCGAGGCGAAGGACAAGCGATGGCAGTCACCGATCTGGATCTGGGACGCTACAAGCTCGGCTGGAGCGACGCCGAAGAGTACGTGTTCAAGCCCAAGCGGGGCCTCAACGCCGACATCGTCAACGAGATGTCGTGGATGAAGGGTGAGCCCGACTGGGTGCGTAACCGGCGGCTGAAGGCCCTCCAGCACTTCGAGCGCCGGCCGATGCCCTCCTGGGGCGGCGACATGTCCCAGATCTACTTTGATGACATCTACTACTACATCAAGCCCACCGAGAAGCAGGTCGACGCCTGGGACGAGCTGCCCGAGTCGGTGAAGGCCACCTACGAGAAGCTGGGCATCCCCGAGGCCGAGCGAAAGTACCTGGCCGGGGTCACCGCCCAGTACGAGTCCGAGGTCGTCTACCACAAGAACCGTGAGGACCTCGAGGCCAAGGGCGTCATCTTCTGTGACATGGACACCG
>JAHWKL010000138.1 GCA_019347915.1 Actinomycetota bacterium | reverse complement strand
CTCAGGCTGATGTAGAGCTCGGTGGCGATCTCGGCGTTGGTGCGGCCTCGTGCGACGGACACCAGCACCTGTTCCTCCCGGTCGGTCAGTGGGGCGACGGGCTGCGCGGGAGGCGTGCCGTCGCGTCGGTGGGCGAACGTGGCGAGCAACCGCGCGGTGACGCTCGGTGCGATGAGCGCATCGCCGTTGGCGGCGGCCTTGATGGCTTGCACGAGCAGCTCGGGGCCGGCGTCCTTGAGCAGGAACCCCCGGGCGCCGGCCTTGAGGGCCCCGTGCACGTACTCGTCGAGATCGAAGGTGGTGATCACCACGACCGCTAGCGGGTGTCCGACCTCGGGACCGGCGAGCTGGCGGGTGGCTTCGATGCCGTCGACGTGCGGCATGCGGATGTCGAACAGGCACACGTCGGGTCGGAGCCGGCGGGCCAGCGCCACCGCTTCCCGGCCGTCGACCGCCTCGCCGACGACGTCGATGCCGACCTGTGCGTTGAGGATCATCCGCAGCCCGGTGCGGATGATCTCCTGGTCATCCGCGATGAGGACCCGGATGGCCGGCGGGCCACCCTCGTCGAGGGGCGGCTCGGTGGGTGCCGGATGGGCCGGGCCTCCGCCGTCAGCCATGGTCCCTGGGCAGCACGGCCTGCACCGTCCATCCCCCGTTCCGGTTCGGTCCGGCTTCGAGGGTCCCACCGAGGAGCTTGGCCCGTTCGGCCATGCCGATCAGCCCGAACCCCGAGGCCGAGCGTGGATCAAAGGCGCCGGCGTCGCCGTCGTCGCCAACGGTGAGCCGCACGCAGTCATCGTCGCCGCTGACCGTCACGTGGATCCGCGTCGCCCGGCGGGCGTGGCGGAGTGCGTTGGTGATCGACTCCTGGGCCAGCCGGTAGAGGGCGGCGTCGACCGACGGCCGGAGACCGTCGAGGTCGCCGGAGAGCTCGAGGTCGACCTGAGGCCGGGCCCCGTTGACCGTGACAAGGCGCTCGATGTCGGCGACGCCGCGCTGGGGCGAGAGGTCGGGCTCCTCGCCGTGGCGAAGTGCGCCGACCATGGCCCGCATCTCCGCCAGCGTCCGTGACGCCTCATCCTCGATGACGGCGAGTGCGTCCAGGGCGGCGGCGGGATCGGACGCGGCCACGACGCGACCGGCCTGGGCGCGGATGGCGATGGCCGAGACGTGGTGGGCGACGGTGTCGTGCAGCTCCCGGGCCAGCTGCTCCCGCTCCAGGAGCTTGACCTGGTCCATGCCGCGGGACCGGGCGTTGCTCTGGTACCGGACGGCGACGCCGACGGCCGCCACGGCCAGCATGAACAGCCCGCCCTGGACCACGTTGCTGGCCGGGGCGTCGCGGCCGCCGAGGAGGACCAGGATCGAAAAAACCGCCAGGCCGATCACCGCGTGGCGGCCAGAGGCCCATCGGAGCAGCGAGTAGATCAGCAGGACTACGACTACGAAGCCGGTCGTATCCAGGCCCATCCAGTCGACGCCGGCGGCGAGGGATGCGGCATCGACGACCGCCAGCAGTCCGAAGGCGGCCACGACGGCGGCCAACGGGTGTGTCCGCCGCCAGAGCAGGGTCGGCAGCAACGCCAACGCCACCACCACCGAGGCGACCCGCCAGACCAGGTCCTCCCGGAGCACTCCTTCGAGCACCACCACCGGGACCAGCGCGCCGACCAGCGCCCAGTCCCTCCACACTCGCACCGGCGGGTCCGGCACCCGGGGCTCGGCCCACAACGAACGAGCTGCGTCCCGGAGCATGACCTCAGCGTAGAGAAGCGCAGCGGACTGCGGATCGGCCGAAGGGACGAGACGCGGACCGTCCGAATGGACGAGCCGCGAACAGCCGGAGTCCCGATGTAGCGGGTGGCCGGCGTCGGGAGTATGAGCCCATGCGAACATCCACGACAAACACGAGCCCACGGAAGCCTCTGAGCGCCGGCAAGGGCGGCGAGCCGCCCGGCCGGCGGGCCACCCTTCTCGGCCGCATCGCCGGCTGGTGCTTCGATCACCGGGTCAAGGCGGTCGGCCTCTGGCTTGCCGCCCTCTTCACGATCTTCGGCGCCGCCGGCGCGGTGGGGCCGCGGTTCAGCGCATCGTCGGCCGTCCCCGACTCCGGCAGCGCCGCCGGCTTCGCGGTACTGCAGGAGCACTTCCCCGACCTGGGCACGGGTGGGCAGTCCGGGACGATCGTGTTCAGGGCCCGTCAGGGGGTCGACGACCCGGCGGTGCGGGCGGCCATGGAAGCGCTCTTCACGCTGGTCGACGCCGGCTTCCCCGACGGTGCCGGTGTGCCGGAGCACCCGGGTGGCACCGTCGTATCGCCGTACTCCGAGGGCGGCAAGGGCCAGATCGCCCGCTCCGGGCCGCTCGCCAATCAGGTCGCCTACGCCCAGGTGAACCTGTCGTCTGCAGTCGACGACACCGGGTCCGGGCTGCTCGGTCAAGCCATCCGTGCCCACGCCCCCGTCATCGAAGGCCTCGAAGTGTTGCCCGGTGGCCAGTACCTGGCCGTGATCGAGCCCCCGCAGACCGAGCTGATCGGCGTGGCCTTCGCCGTGCTGGTGCTGATCATCGCCTTCGGGTCCGTCCTGGCCATGGGTCTCCCCATCGCCGTGGCCCTCGGTGGCGTCGGCGCCGGCATCGGGACCACCCTGGTGCTGAGCCACCTCTTCGCCATCCCCCAGGGCACGATCCTGCTGGGGATGATGATCGGGCTCGGCGTCGGGATCGACTACGCCCTCTTCATCGTCTCCCGCTACCGGGACGGCCTCCACGTGGGCCGCTCCCCACGGGACGCGACCGTTGCCGCCATGGACTCCGCCGGGCGGGCCGTGGTCTTCGCCGGCACCACCGTGATGATCTCCATGTTGGGTCTCCTCTTGGTCGGCATCGGGTGGATCGGAGGGATGGGCATCGGCGTGTCGACCACCGTGCTGGCCACCATGCTCACCTCCACGACCCTCCTCCCCGCCCTTCTCGGCTTCGCCCGGACCAGGGTCGAGCTCACCCGCTGGCGTGGCCTCATCGCCGCCGGGTTCACCGCCGTCGCCCTCCTCGGGCTCGGGATCGGGCTGGCGCCGCTGGCCGCCGCCGGCGCCGCCTTTGCCGTCCTCACCCTCCTGGCGAGCGTCGCCGTCCGGCCCCTGCGCCGCCCCGTGCCGCGGCGGGCGGCCAAGCCGGTGCGGGCGACCTATGCCTACCGCTGGAGCCGCACCATCCAGCGCAGGCCCTGGAGGTGGCTGATCGGCGCCACCGCCCTGCTGCTCGTCCTGGCCGCGCCGGTCACCAGCCTGCGCCTCGGCTGGGCCGACGAGGGAAACTTCCCCGAGGAGACCCCCACCCGCCAGGCCTATGACCTCCTGGCCGAGGGGTTCGGGGCCGGGTTCAACGGGCCCTTCCTGATCACCGTCGTGCCCGGCGCCGGCGACTCAGCCCAGGCCGTCCGGCGCCTGCACGGCGCGCTGGAACGCACCGCCGGCGTGGCTGCCGTCACGCCGCCCATCGCCAACGACCCCGCCCGGCCGGCTGCGTACCTGATGCGCCTCGTCGCCGAGACCGCACCGCAGGACGATGCGACGAGTGACCTCGTCCGCCGGCTGCGCGCCGACGTCATTCCCGAGGCCGCGGCCGGTACCGGGCTCGACGTGCACCTCACCGGCAGCGCGGCGGTCAACATCGACATCACCGACTACCTCGCCGAGCGGATGCCCATCTTCTTCGGGGCGGTGCTGGCCCTGTCGTTCCTGCTGCTCATGACCGTCTTCCGGTCGCTGCTGGTGCCGCTCAAGGCGGTCCTGATGAACGTGCTCACGATCGGGGCGGCGTACGGCGTCGTGGTCGCCGTGTTCCAGTGGGGCTGGGCCGGCCAGCTGCTCGGCATCGAAGGCGGGCCCATCAACCCCTTCATCCCGTTGATGCTCTTCGCCGTGGTGTTCGGCCTGTCCATGGACTACGAGGTCTTCATGCTCTCCCGCATCAGGGAGGAGTACCTGCGGACCGGTGACGCCACCACCTCGGTGGAAGACGGCCTGGCGTCGACGGCCCGGGTGATCACCGCCGCCGCCGCCATCATGGTCGTGGTCTTCGCCTCCTTCATGCTCGAGGACCTCCGGGAGATCAAGCTGTTCGGCCTGGGCCTCGCCCTCGCCGTCCTGCTCGACGCCACGCTTGTGCGGATGGTGGTCGTCCCGGCCACCATGGAGCTGCTCGGCGACCGCAACTGGTGGCTCCCGGGGTGGATCGAGCGGCTCCTGCCCCACTTCGAGATCGAGCCCACCCAGCCGGCCGTTCCCGCATTGGACGAGCAGCTGACGCCTGCCGGTCTCGCTCCGGTCTCCGTCGACTGCCCGCGCCGGCCAGTCGTATCGAAGGCCTGACCCATGGAGACGACCGATTCCGCGTATCCCGTCCGGTTCGACATCGACTACCCGGAGGAGCCCCGCAACCGGCTCACGTCGGCCTTCCGCCTGATCCTCGCCATCCCGATCCTCGCCGTGATCGCCGCCATCGGCGCAGCAGGGTCCTCGAGCGGCGAGCCCACCTCGTTCATGTGCATCGCGGCCGGTGTGCTGTTCCTCCCGTCCCTGATGCTGATCGTCGCTCGCCAGAAGTACCCACGCTGGTGGTTCGACTTCAGCGTCGCCTACCTCGGCTTCCACAACCGGGTGGTCGCCTACCTCCTGCTCCTCCGTGACGAGTACCCGTCCACCGACGAAGAACAGACCGTGCACTTGCAGGTGTCGTATCCCGACGTCCACCGCGACCTGAACCGGTGGATGCCGCTCGTGAAGTGGTTCCTTGCCATCCCGCACTACCTCGTGCTGGTCGTGCTCGACGTGGCCGTGGTGCTCACGTCGATCGCAGCCTGGTTCGCCGTCCTGTTCACCGGCCGCTACCCCCCACCGTTGTTCCGCTTCACCGTCGGCGTCATGCGGTGGCACAACCGAGTCGTCAGCTACGCCTTCGTCCTCGCCACCGACACCTACCCGCCGTTCCGTCTCGCGGCGTGACGGACGAGCCTTGCGTCGACGAAGCGACGCGGATCGATACTCGTCCGGCGTCCGTGCCAGATCACCGCCAGCGGAATCGTGCGGGGGTGCTCGACGTAGTCAGCCAGCAGCTTCTCCTGGAACATCGCGTCGGCGCGTCCATGCCGAGGTACGCCTCGTCGAACATCGTCAGCGGGGGACGGGCGGCGAGCCCCACGATCGAGCCGAGCGCCGAGCGCTGTGAACGCCGGCCACGAGCGCGTCATGAGCGAAGCCCTGGCAGAACGCGTGCCGGCCCAGGTCCTCGTCGATCTACGGCCGTAGAGAAGGCACCTCGAGTGCGAGCCCAACGGCGCGCTCCTATCGCTGCGTGATTCGGACCCTTACGGCACCACCGCCTGATACAGAACCGGCGATCGCGCGGACACCAGAACCGGTCGCTCTCCGTCATGGTGCGTCCATCAGTGCGCCCACGGCACTGGCCGCCGCTCGTGAGCGCCCGCGGTCGACGTGCGTGTAGACCTCCTGGCTGAACGTCGCCGACGAGTGGCCCAGCTGCGTCTGGATGACGATCGGATGGGCACCGGCCCGTGCCAGGTGCGAGGCCCGGCTGTGCCGGAGGTCGTGAAGCCGGATGCGAGGCAGACCCGAGCGGGCGACGGCCCCGGCGAAAGCCTTGCTCACGCATCCGGCCGTAGAGCCCTCCCGTCGACAGCGGTGAACACCAGGTCTTCGTCGGCCCAGCCGGCGCCGAGCAGCAGGCGGCGG
>JAHWKL010000137.1 GCA_019347915.1 Actinomycetota bacterium | reverse complement strand
GACCTCCCACGGCTGCGGGTCCGCCGTCGGGTAGGGGACCGCCGTCAGGTAGGGCACGCCGGGGCCGAATGTGGCGAAGCCCTCCTCCGGCGTGGCCGAGATGCCACCGCCGCTGGCCGAGTACACCGCTTCGGCCAGCGCCCCCCGGAAGCGCACCACCTGGCCACGCGTGGCGGCCACGGCGGCGTCCATGGCCCCGTACTCGGCCTGCTGGCCCAGGTAGACCTGGCAGTCCTGGCTGTCGCACAGCTCGCCGGCGACGGCCATGGCCCGCAGGGCGTAGGTGCGGGCCGCCACCGCCTGCGCCCCCAGGGCGGCCTGGGGCCAGCTGGCGTCGCGGACCTCCCCCATCCCCCTGAGGTAGTCCTCGACGCCGAGCTGGTTCACCAACCGGAGGCCCCCGCCCCCGGCGACGGCCTGGACCGCACCGCGGTAGCGGGCGCTGCGAGCGGGGACGGCCACGGTGGATCCCCCCGAAGGGAGGGCCCACATGGCCGAGCCCGAGGTGGCGACGTTGTCCGGTGAGGGCGCCGGCGCCTCTGGAGGAGGTCCCCCTTCCGGCGGGGGCGCACCGGGAGCCGGCGCCTCCGGTCCCGGAGGCGTGGCCGGGGGAGGCGGAGGGGTGGGGGGCGGTTCCTCCCCACCGAGCACGCCGCCGAGCAGGCCTCCGCCCCCGTCCCCCTGGTGCTGGCTCGGGGGGCTCACCAGTGCGGGTTCCGACACGGTCTGCGTGGCCACGGTGGCGCCGGACACCGGCTCCGCCCGGTAGGCACCGTCGAAGCGGAGCCGTACCGAGCCGCCGGAGCTCACCTTGACGGGGAACCCGGGCGCCTGGGGGCCTTCCCGGGGGCTGCGCACCTCGCCTCCACCAGGGAAGGAGACCACCGCCTCGGAGCCGCCCGACAGGACCGCCACCCGCACGTCTCCGCCCGCCTGGCCGATGGTGGTCCCGGGATAGAAGTGCTGGAGGATGTCGGCGGTGGAGGAACCGGCACGACCCATGGCCAGGGCGCCGTCCTGAGCCATGCCCACCCCGTGCCCGTGCCCCCGGCCTTCGACGACCACGACGGGCTCGACGGGCGCAGGCGGCTCGGCGGGCTCGGCCGGCCCCGGCGCAGACGCGGCCAGAGGCGCGGCGGACGCGTAGAGGAGCACCACGGTGACGAGCAGCAGGAACGGCGCCGACCGGTGCCGGCGCCGGAGGCGGTGAGGTGGTGCCACAACGGCCCGGCAGCGTACCGGTAGCGTGACCCCGATGTCCGAACCGGTCCCCCCCGTCGAGCCCGCCGAAGGCTGGGCCGTGCTCCACCTGTTCTGCACCCTCGGGCCGGCGGCGGACGGCGAGGCCATCGCCAGTGCGGTCAAGCAGGCGGAAGCCGGCGAGCACCAGGTCGTTCCCTTCGCCGTGCTCGGCCACAAGGCCGACCTCGGGTTCATGGCCCTCGGGCCCGACCTGTGGCGGCTGCGCTCCTTCCAGCGCGACCTGCAGGACGCAGGGCTGGGCCTGGCCGACTCCTACCTGTCGCTCACCGAGGTCTCGGAGTACGCCGCCGGCGTTCCCGAGAAGGCCCGCCAGGCCCGGCTCTACCCGACGCTGCCCCCCGAGGGCATGCCGGCGTTCTGCTTCTACCCCATGTCGAAGCGCCGCGACCTCGGGCGCAACTGGTACACGCTGCCGCACGAGGAGCGCTTGGAGCTGATGTACGAGCACGGCCGCGTGGGGCGCACCTTCGCCGGCCGGGTCCTCCAGCTGGTCACCGGATCGACCGGTATCGACGACTTCGAATGGGCGGTGTCGCTGTTCGCCGTGCGACCCGACGACCTCAAGGAGTGCGTCCACACCATGCGCTTCGACGCCGCCTCGGCCCACTACGCCGAGTTCGGTCCGTTCGTCACCGGTCTGATCGCTCCCCTGGCGGAGGTCCTGCGCCGGGTGGGCCTGGGCTAGCGACCGCAGAGCAAGGGCCACCTGTTGCACCTGCGGATCCTCGCCGTCCTCGCTACGGCCCTGTTCCTGTCGATGGTCCCCGGGGTGCCGGCGGCGGCTCAGGAGTCCGGGGGCGGGGAGGAGTCGGTGCGGGGGACCATCACCGACGGCGACGGGGAGCCGGTGGAGGGCGTCGACATCATCGTCGAGACCCTCGACGGCGAGGAGGTGGGCGTCGCCACCACCGGTCCTGACGGCAGCTACGAGCTCGAGCTTCCCGGCCCCGGCGAGTACCGGGCCACCATCGACCAGGAGACCCTCGACGAGCTGGAGCTGGAGCTGCGCAACCCCGACCGGGCCACGCTGGAGTTCCCGGTGCGCCCCGGCCAGTCCCGGCCGCTGCTGTTCCCGCTGGGAGAGAGCACCCGCAGCATCAGCGGGACGTTCGTGCGCGCCCTGCAGCTCCTCGTCGAGGGAGTGAAGTTCGGCCTCATCATCGCCATGTGCGCCGTCGGGCTGTCGCTCATCTTCGGGACGACCGGGCTGGTCAACTTCGCCCACGGCGAGCTGGTCACCTTCGGTGCCCTGGCCGCGTGGATCGCCAACGTGCTCCTCGGGTTGCACTTCGTACCGGCCACGGTGGTGGGCGTGCTCGCCGGCGGCCTGGCCGGGGCGGCCCTGGACAAGGGTCTGTGGCGCCCGCTGCGGCGCCGGGGGACGGGCCTCATCGCCCTGCTGGTGATCTCCATCGGCCTGGGGCTGCTGGTGCGCTACATCTTCCTGTACCAGTTCGGCGGGCGCACCCGGCCCTACGCCCAGTACGTGGCCCAGCGGGCCATCTCGCTCGGGCCCATCACCATCGCCCCCAAGGACATCGTCTCCATCCTCGTGTCGCTGGCCGTCCTCGCCGCGGTGGGCATCGCCCTCCAGCGAACCCAGGCGGGCAAGGCCATGCGCGCCGTGGCCGACAACCCCGACCTGGCCTCGTCCTCGGGCATCGACGTCGAGCGGGTGATCCTGCTGGTGTGGGCCTTCGGTGGGGGTCTGGCCGCACTCGGCGGAACACTCCTCGGCCTGACCGAGCAGGTCAGCTGGCAGATGGGCTACCAGCTGCTGCTCCTGATGTTCGCCGGGGTCATCCTCGGGGGCCTGGGCACCGCCTACGGCGCCCTGGTCGGCAGCTTCGTGGTCGGCGTCTTCCTGCAGACGTCGACGCTGGTCATCTCCCCCGAGCTCAAGAACGTGGGCGCCCTCCTCATCCTGATCCTCATCCTGCTCGTGCGGCCCCAGGGCATCCTCGGCCAGGCGGAGCGCGTCGGATGAGCGCCGTTAGCCGGGGCGAAAGGCTGCGGCGGTGAACTGGGGCGGCATCGTCGAGAACGCCCTCAGGGCGGCCGTGGGGGACTTCGCCGCCGTGTTCGCCCTGGCTGCCATCGGGCTCAACGTCCACTTCGGCTACACCGGCCTCCTGAACTTCGGCCAGGTCGGCTTCATGGCCGTTGGCGCCTACGGGATCGCCGTGGCCGTGACCTACCTGGGGCTCTCCATGTGGGTCGGCCTGGCCGTCGGGCTCGGTGCCTCGGTCGTGTTGGCCCTGCTCCTCGGCCTACCCACGCTCAGATTGCGGGCCGACTACCTGGCCATCGTCACCATCGCCGCCGCCGAGATCATCCGCCTCACCTTCCGCTCCGTGTCGCTGCGCAGGTACACGGGCGGGTCGTCGGGGCTGACCCGCTTCGCCGACGAGTTCTACGCCGTCAACCCGCTGTCGCGCGGCGACTACGGCTTCGGCCCCTTCGTCTTCAGTCACCGCCAGACCTGGGTGCTGGTGGTGGCGTGGCTCACCGTGGCCGTGGTATCGGTGATGGTGCTGGTGCTCATGCGCAGTCCCTGGGGCCGGGTGCTGAAGTCGATCCGCGAGGACGAGGAGGCGGCCCGCAGCCTGGGCAAGAACGTCTACTGGTACAAGATGCAGAGCCTGGCCTTCGGCGGGATCATCGGGAGCCTGGCCGGCTTCGTCCTGGCCATCAGCACCCAGTCGGTCCAGCCCGACACCTACTCCAGCGCCGTGACCTTCTTCGCCTACGTGGTGCTCATCCTCGGCGGCACCGCCCGGGTGCTCGGCCCCGTGGTGGGCTCCATGATCTTCTGGATGCTGCTGTCGCTCACCGACAACGTCTTGCGGGCGGCCGTCCGAGAGGGCCACATCCCGGCGGCGATCATGAGCGGGGTCCAGGTCGGCCAGGTCCGGTTCATGCTGGTGGGGCTGGGCCTGATCCTGCTGCTGGTCTACCGGTCCCAGGGCATCTTCGGCGACCGCAGGGAGATCGAGCTCGATGTCCGCTGACCAGAGCGAGGGACCGCTGGCCGGAGTACCGGCGGAGCCGGGGGTGGGCAAGCCCGACGCCATCCTGGTGGCCGACGGTGTCATCCGTCGCTTCGGCGGCCTGACCGCGGTCGAGGTCGACCACCTCGAGGTCCAGCGGGGGGTCATCACCGCCCTGATCGGCCCGAACGGAGCGGGCAAGACCACCTTCTTCAACCTGGTCACGGCCTTCGACCACCCCGACACCGGTCAGTTCGTGTTCGATGGCCGGCCCCTCGGCCGGCTGCCGGCCCACAAGGTCGCCCGGCGGGGCATGGTGCGGACCTTCCAGCTGACCAAGGCCCTGAGCCGGCTCACCGTCCTCGACAACATGAAGCTGGGGGCCACCGGCCAACGGGGCGAGCGCTTCTTGCCGGCGTTGCTTCCCCTGCTGTGGCGGGAGCAGGACCGTGAGATCGAGCAGCGGGCCCTCGACCTGCTGGCCCGCTTCCAGCTCGACAAGATGGCCGGCGAGTTCGCGGGGACGCTGTCGGGCGGCCAGCGCAAGCTGCTGGAGATGGCCAGAGCCCTGATGGTGGAGCCGAAGATGGTGCTGCTGGACGAACCCATGGCCGGCGTCAACCCGGTCCTGACGCAGTCGCTGCTCACCCACGTGCGCGACCTGCGCGATCTGGGGATGACGGTGCTGTTCGTCGAGCACGACATGGACGTGGTGTACGACATCAGCGACTGGGTGGTGGTCATGGCCGAGGGCCGCATCATCGCCGAGGGCCCACCGCGGGTCATCGGTGCCAACCCCGCGGTGATCGACGCCTACCTCGGCGCCCACCACGACGCCCCCACCACCGATGCCGAGGAGCAGCGCCGGCTGGATGACGCCGAGGCCGTCATCGAGGCCGAGGCCGGGGCTCGGCCCAAAGGGCGCCGGTGACCGCCGACGAGGGCAGCGACGCGGTGACGGATGCCGAGCTCGGGAGGGAGCCGCTGCTCCAGGCCTCGGGACTGGTCGCCGGGTACGTCCCCGAGGTCGCCATCCTCACCGGTTGCGACCTGTCCCTCAACGAGGGCGAGCTGGTCGGCGTCGAGGTGGACGAACAGGCGGCGCTTGACCCCACGCGGGTCCGGCACACGAGCCCGCACCGTCCCGGCGGTGACCAGCTCCCCAGGCCCACCCGGCACCGCACCGGCCTCGCCAGCAGCCGCAGCACCGTCGCGGGCGGCCAGGAGCTCCTCGTGCGTGCCCTCCTCACGGACCTCGCCGTGGTGCAGGACAAGGATCCGGTCCACCCGGCGGATCGTCGACAGCCGATGGGCGATGACGACGCTGGTCCGGTCGGCCATGAGCCGGGCGACCGCCGTTTCGATCAGCGCCTCGCTCTCGGAGTCGACGCTCGAGGTCGCCTCGTCGAGGACCAGGACGGGCGGGTCCCAGGCGAGCGCGCGGGCGAAGGCCACCAGCTGCTTCTGACCCGTGGACAACGAACGGCCGCGCTCTCCGACCCGGGTGTCGAGCCCGCTCGGGAGCGCGTCGACGAAGCGGTCGGCGCCGATCGCGGCGAGCGCCCCCTCGATCCGCGTCTCGTCGATCCGGGCGGAGCCGAGCGCCACGTTGTCGCGGACCGAGCCGGAGAAGAGGAAGACGTCCTGGAGCACGAGCCCGA
>JAHWKL010000136.1 GCA_019347915.1 Actinomycetota bacterium | reverse complement strand
GGCGCTCCACCTGGACCCTGCCGGCGGCTGAGCCTGCTGCGGACTGCCGCCGAGCGCGACGAAGACCGGCCTCGCCGGGGGCGTGGCGAGACCGGTCCACATCGCTTCGGGCATGGCGCCGGTGGGAGACGGCACCGCGACCCGCAGCGGCTGTACCCCTGTCCATTGGCCGCGACACGCCCCAGAAGCGTGCATGCCGAGCGCCGGCCCCCCGGCGTGGACCTAGGGTGGGCTCCGCCGGCGTGGTGGAACGGCAGACACGGTCCCCTTAAAAGGGACTGCCCATCGGGCATGCGGGTTCGAGTCCCGCCGCCGGCACCGAACCGCCGCCGGCACGACCGGGCACCGGCGAGCAGTGCAGCCCTCCGGGTCTGGCCCGGGGTGCCGATTCCCCCGGTCCTGTCCGACAGCAGCGAGTGCGGAGCGAAGCCATGAGCCTGGACGACGACGAGGACTACCTGTGGATCGACAACACCTCGGCGCGGCTCCGAGCGCTGCCCTTCGAGATGGCCGACCGCCTGCCCGACGACCGGCGCGAGACGTACGGTGAGTTCGCCGGGATGGCTGAGTGGGACTTCGTGGTACAGGGCGTGGCGGGCGAGGCGGTCCTGCACGGCCTGCCCATCACGCCCGAGGAGAAGGACCTGCTGGTGCGGGGCCTGCGCTGGGTGGTCGAGCCCCACGACCTGGCCGAGGCCAGGGTCATCGACCCCCTGGAGCGGGCCGAGCTGGCCGCCCGGTGGCGCTTCGAGCCGGCCCCGCCGGCGGGGGACAAGGTGGAGAAGTTCCTGGTGAAGTTCTGCCGGCGCGAGCCCGAGGCCAAGGCCCTGGTCACCGCCTGGCGCCACGGCCCCGGCGGTGAGCGCCAGCGGGTGTGGTGCCTGGTCACCGCCCCCGGGGCCGACCCCGGGAACGTGTGGGTGGGGGCGGTCAGCCCATTGACCATCGACGTGCTCGGAGGCGACCGGCTGGCCGGCGCCGGCGTGGTGCTCGAAGCGGTCGCCGCCGACGGCCAGTGGCCCGCCTACCACCGCCGCCTCATGGCGGCGGCGGCGCCGGTGTGGGTGGCGTGGGGCTTCCGCCTGGGCAAGGTGGTGGCGGCCCAGCCCCAGCCGCTCACGCTGGTGGGCCTGGGCGAGGGCGACGTGGTCTTCCCCGGCCCGGCCGACCACGACGCGGTGGACGCC
The DNA here is from genome assembly GCA_019347915.1 of Actinomycetota bacterium. Taxonomy (GTDB): domain Bacteria; phylum Actinomycetota; class Acidimicrobiia; order Acidimicrobiales; family CADCSY01; genus JAHWJR01. The sequence goes on along the minus strand of JAHWKL010000136.1, from coordinate 4,758 downwards.
CTGGTGGCGGGGTGGGCGGCGCACGCCGAGGGCGTGCAGGCAGCCGTGCGGGCCTGGGCCCAGCCCGGCGACGAGGCCCAAGGGGAGCAGCGCACCCGGGTCTACGGCGTGGTGGTCGACGACCAGCACCGGGCCCGCGCTGCCCGTGCGACCTGCCTGGAGGTCGTCAGCCGGGCCACCGGCGGCCCGGTGGCGGTGGAGGTGGCGGCCGTCAACGAGGGGCCGCCGGAGCACCTGCGGCGCCTCCTCGACACCGGGGTGCTGCTGTGGGAACGGCCGGAGCCGCCGGAGCCGCCGGGCTGAGCCGACCGGCAGCTACGACACCTCGATGCCCTGCACGTCGTCCCGGTCGGCGAGCTCGGCCAGGTCGCGGTCGAGGGAGACACCCGGCCCCGGCTTCAGGTCGGCCTCCACGATCGGGGTCGAGTCGACGCTGCGCACCGAGAGCGACTTGACCTCCACGCCCGGAAGGCCGTGCAGGGCCGAGACCAGGGCCCCCACGTCGGCCTCCTTCTCCAGGCTGATGCTGACCGTGCGCCGGCGGGCGGAGAAGTACTGGAGCAGCTTGCGCTGGGGGATGCGCAACACGGTCAGCGACACCAGGACGGCCACGGTGGTCACCACGGCGGCGCCGTAGGCGGTGATGCCCACGGCCAAACCGACGGCGGCGGCCACCCAGAGGCTGGCGGCGGTGGTGAGGCCGCGGACGGCGCCACGGTTCTTGACGATCGTGCCGGCGCCCAGGAAGCCGATGCCCACCACCACCTGGGACGCCACCCGGGTCACGTCGATCTGGATGTTGCTGGACGCCCGTTCGGCGACGAAGCGGTCGAAGCCGTCCACCGAGATGATCCCGAACAGGGCGGCGCCGACGGCGACGGTGATGTGGGTGCGGAACCCGGCAGGGTGCCCGTCGACCTCCCGCTCGAGGCCGATCAGGCCGCCGAGCACCAGTGCGAGCAGGATGCGGCCGGCGAAGCCGAGCGTGTCACCGTCCACGGCGGCTCAACGCGTCCCCGCCCCGGGCGCTGGCGGGACGCAGTTCGAGTGGCTCGAGCAGGGTGCCGACGCCCATCTGTGCACCATCGCGGTAGTGGTCGCCAGCCTCGGTTGCCATTGGTGCCCCATGATCGGCAGGGGAAAACGGCCGGGTGCTGCATGGAGCCGGGCGCTCCGCCGTCGCGCCCGGCTCGACATCGGGGGTACCCTCGCCCACAGGGCCGGAAACCGTACAAGGGCCAGGACCACCGGCGCTCCGCCGGCGTCGGCTCTGGTTCCGCTTGTGCGGTGCGGTACACCGCGGCCTAACGTTGCCACGCTCAAGCGCCGGTGCAACGCCGTGGACGGGCCAGGCGTCAAAGGGGCGGTGAGCGAAAAAGGGTGGAACCCATGAACCGAACCCGTTGGGTAGCCGTGGGTGCCGTCGCACTGTTGGTGACCGCCGCCGGCGTGGCCTACGGCCTCGCCGGGGCGGGAGGGCGTGTCGATACCGCCGCCGCCGTCTCCGAGGCGACCACCAGCACCACCCGCCGGGTCACCACCACCCGGCCCCCGACCACCACCACGGTGGTCGAGACGACCACGACCACCGCGGCGCCGGCTCCCGCGGTCCAGGGTCTGACCCGCGGCGCCCAGGGCGAGGAGGTGGCGGCGCTCCAACGCCGGCTCACCGAGTTGCGCTTCGACCCCGGGCCCGCCGACGGGTCGTTCGGCGTGGGGACGATGTACGCCGTCCAGGCCTTCCAGAAGCTGCACGGCATGGAGCCCACCGGTGTGGTGACCGATGCGGTGTCCTCGGCCCTGGCCGCGCCGCAGTCGCCCGCTCCACTGGTGGCCGATGGCGGCGCCGACCGGGTGGAGATCGACCTTCCCCGCCAACTCCTGTTCCTCTACAAGGGCGGCGACCTGCGGCTGATCAGCCACATCTCCTCGGGTAACGGAAAGCGCTACTGCGCCCCGGGTGGCTGCGGCACGGCCATCACCCCGGGGGGATCGTTCCGGTTCATGTGGCGGTACTCGGGCTGGCGGACCTCCCGGCTGGGCAAGCTCTACAACCCCGTCTACTTCACCGGCAGCGGCATCGCCATCCACGGGTCGACGTCGGTGCCCACCCATCCGGCCTCCCATGGGTGCGTACGCATTCCCATGCACATCGCCGAGTACTTCCCCAGCCTGGTGCAGAAGGGCGACGCCGTCTACGTGCTCGACGGCAAGACGCCGGTGGCACCGGCTCCGCCTCCACCCCCCGACCCGGGGCCTCCTCCGGCGGACCCACCCACGACACCGGACGCCCTCGACCAGCCGGCGCCCACCAACCCGCCGCCACCCCCGCCGGTGACGACCTCGCCCACGATGACGTTGCCCACCACCACCACGACGACGGTGGCGCCGGCACAGGCCACCACGTCCACGGTCGCCACCGCCAACCCGGTGGACTAGCGCCGGTCCCGGACGGGACCGGTAGGGTCACACGGGTGAGCCCGGTCCCGCCCGGTGTCCCCACCGGGCCGCCGACCGCCCCTCCGCCGCCGTCCCCGTGGCCGGCCAGCCCTTCCCCGGAGCCGCCGCCCCCGCGCCGGCGTCCGCCGGCGCTGGTGGCGCTCGTCGTCGCCGTCATGGTGGTGCTGGCCGCCGGCGTGGCGGCGCTGGTGCTGACCGGCGACGACGAGCCCGGCACCGATCTGGCGGCAGACGAGACGCCGTCCACCACGACCACCGAAGGGCCCCCCACCACGCCCGCCCCCCCGACCACCGCGGCCCCGCCACCCACCACCGAGCCCCGCACCGAGCTCGAGCGGGCCGTGGTGGAGCTGTCGGCGTTCGTCGCCCGGGAGCGGGGTCTCGAGTTCCTCCGCCCGGTGCAGGTCGAGTTCTTGGCCGACGGGCCCTTTGAGGCCCGGCTGCTCCGGGACGTCGAGGAGGAACGGGAGGACGTCGATCAGAGCGAGAAGGTGCTGCGGGCCCTCGGCCTGCTCGAGCCCGGCGTCGACCTGTTCGACACCTACGTCTCCTTCTACGGCGGCGCCGTGCTCGGCTTCTACGATCCCGAGACCGACGAGCTCGTCCTGCGAGGCGTCGAGCTGACCCCCTACGTCCGTGGGACGCTGGTCCACGAGCTGACGCACGCGCTCGACGATCAGCACTTCGAGCTGCACCGGCCCGAGCACGAGGAAGGCGAAGACGAGGCGGCCTTCGCCTTCTCCGCCCTCGTCGAGGGCGTGGGCCTGGCCGTCGAGCACAGCTACCAGCAGGGCCTCAGCGCCGAGGAGCGGTCCCAGGCCGACCAGGAGGCAGCAAGGTTCGCCGGCCGGGTCGATTACGCGTCGGTGCCCCCCATCGTCACCTCGCTCGTGCAGTTCCCGTACCTGGCCGGGCCGTCGTTCGTGTCGGCCCTGGTGCGCCACGGCGGTGACGCCGAGGTCGACGCCGCCTTCCGCGACCCACCGACCACGACGGAGCAGATCCTCTACCCCGAGATCTACCTGGCCGGGGACGAGCCCATCTCGGTCCCCCCGCCGCCGGCCGGGGGCCCGATCATCGAGGAGGGCACCTACGGGCAGTGGATCCTGTACCTGACCCTCGCCGACGTCCTCGACGGGGATGCCGCCGACCGGGCCGCCGACGGATGGGGGGGCGACAGCTACGTCGCCTGGGACGAGGGGCCCTCCCGTACCTGCGTCCGCATGGCCTTCGCCATGGACACGCCGGGCGACCTGCGTGAGCTCGACGACGCCTGGCGGCAGTGGGCGCGAGCCCACGGCGACGCCACGGTGGACACGACCGCCGACACCGTCACTGCCACCGCCTGCGGCTGACCCGCTGCCCCCCTCAGCCGGCGCCGCGGCCCGGGCTGCGCCGGGCGAGCTGCAGGGCCAAGGCGACCGCCTGCTCCGGGCCGCCGGCGAGGACGATGCTGTGGTCCCGGCGCCCGGCGATGACCGGCTCCCAGGTGCCGAGCCCGACCACGGGCGTGCCCGCCCGCAGGGCCAGGGCGATCTCGGCCAGGGTCCCGTACCCGCCGCCGAGGGCCACGACGGCGTCGGCTGACCTCACCACCAGGGCGTTGCGGGCCTCACCCAGGCCGGTGGGCACGGCGATGGTCACCCACGGGTTGGCGCCCGAGCGGTCGTCCCCGGGCAGCAGCCCGAGGCTGGTGCCGCCGCCGGCGGCGCACCCCCGGCAGGCCGCCGCCATGACCCCGCCACGCCCGCCGCACACCACCACGGCGCCGGCCCGGGCCAGCTCCCGGCCGACGACCTCGGCCCGGACGACGGGTTCGGAGCCCTCGGCGGCGTCCCCCGGCCCGATCACGGCGACGTAGGTCACCGGGACATCTTCGCGTCCGGCCGCACGCCGGCCCCGCCCTCCGGGCCCCGCCGGGGGTAGGGGCCGGCGCAGAACTACTTGGACCGTCACCGGCTGTAGTTGACCTGCAGGTTCCTCACAGGACCGCTCAAGTAGTTCTGCGCCGGACCCTTAGGGGCATCACCGGGTCGCACCGGTAGCGTCCCCTCAGTGAGCGGGCACGGTGACGCCATCCGGGTCGAGCACGACACCATGGGCGCGGTCGAGGTCCCGGCCGACGCCAAATGGGGGGCGCAGACCCAGCGGGCGGTGGAGAACTTCCCCGTCTCGGGCCTGCGCCTCGATCCGCTGCTCGTGCGGGCGCTGGCCGAGATCAAGGGTGCGGCGGCCAGGGCCAACGCCGCGCTGGGCGTGGTGGCCCCCGACGTGGCCCGGGCCATCGAGGCCGCTGCC
>JAHWKL010000135.1 GCA_019347915.1 Actinomycetota bacterium | reverse complement strand
CGCACTCCAATGATTCAGCCAGGACCTCGTAGCACGTGCGCGGCCCCACTCCCGCGCCGCGCCCCCGGCGGGGCGGGTCCGCCGGGGGCGCGTCCGTGCCAGCTGGAGCGTTCAGTCCTGGCGTACGGCCCGTGCCTCGATCTCGATGGCCACCTTCTTGCCCACCAGCAGGCCCCCGGTCTCGAGTGCCTGGTTCCAGGTGAGCCCGAACTCCTCCCGGTCGATCTCAGCGGTGGCGGAGAAGCCCAACCGCTGGTTGCCCCACGGGTCGACGCCCACGCCCTCGAAGGTCAGGTCGAGCGGCACCGGCCGTGTGGCGCCCTTGATGGTGAGCTCGCCCTCCACCCGGCAGCGCCCGTCCCCCTTCGGGGTCAGCCCCGTCGAGCGGTACGTCATGTCGGGGTACGACTCGGTGTCGAAGAAGTCGGGCGAGCGCAGGTGGCCATCGCGCTGCTCGTCGCGAGTGTCGATGCTGCTGACGTCGATGGTGACGTCGACGGACGACGCGACCGGCTCCTCGGCGATGGTCACCGTGCCGGAGAACGAGGCGAACCGGCCCCTGACCTTGCCCATCATGTGGCGGACGGAGAACCCGATGTGGCTGTGGGACGGGTCGAGCGCAAAGCTCCCGGGCGCCGGAAGGACAATGCCGTTGACCGTGCGGGTCAGCTCGGTGAGGTTCGTCTGGGACATGGCTGAGTCTCCTTGTGTGTGGGGGCCTACTTGCGTCTGCAACTACTCTACCGGTTTGCTTGCGGAAACAATTAACTGGCCGTAAGTTCGACAGTGATGGGCGATCCACTCGACGACGACCGACTGACGCTCGCCGGGCTCCTCATCGAGAGCTCTGTCGGCTTGCGCTCCCAGCTGGGGCAGCGGCTGGAGGACGACTGCGGCCTGTCCCTGCAGTGGTTCGACCTGCTCATCCGCCTGGCCCGCTCCCCTGGCCACCGTCTGCGCATGGCGGAGCTGGCGGCGCAGACGGTGCTCACCCCCAGCGGCCTCACCCGCGCCGTCGACCGGCTGGAGGAGGTCGGGCTCATCGCCCGCACCGCCTGCCCGAGCGACCGCCGCGGGGCCTTCGCCGTGCTCACCGATGAGGGGTTCCGTCAGGTGCGGACGGCGGTGCCCATCCACCTGGTCCATCTCGAGGAGCACCTCACCGTGCTCTCCGAGTCGGAGCGGTCGCAGCTGAAGGAGCTGCTGCGCAAGATACGCGACCATGTCAACCCGAAAGCCCGCCCTTCCGGCGAGCTGGCCCCCAACCCGCAGCCATGAGCGCAGAGGCGGCGGGGAAGGGTTGCCGCCGTGACTCTCGACCACCACGTGCCGGCTCCCGTCGCGCCCATACCCTCACCACGAGGCCCGCTCAGCGCCTACCTCCTCGATCACCTGCAGCGGCCACCGCACCAGGTTCCTCCCCCGCCGGCGCCCGAGGACGACCCGCTCTTCGGTGAGGACAGCCAGCTGGCCCTCTACTGCGCGTACGAGCTGCATTACCGGGCCATGGCCGGCGTAGCCGACTCCTGGGAGTGGGAGCCGTCGTTGCTCGCCTTCCGCCAGCACCTGGAGCGCGCCTTCGAGGACCGCCTGCGCGAGGAGGTCGGCCCCGTCCGCCGGCCCGACGACATCGGCTGCGAGTTGCACCGGCTCATCGCCGAAGGTAGCGGCCCGTCTCTTTCGGCCCATTCCCGAGACCGCGCCGATCTGGCCCAGCTGCGGGAGTTGGCCGTACACCGGTCGGCCTATCAGCTCAAGGAGGCCGACCCCCACAGCTGGGGGCTCCCGCGCCTGTGGGGACCGGCGAAGTCGGCCATGGTCGAGATCCAGTGCGACGAGTACGGGCACGGCGTCGAGGGCCAGGCCCATGCCGAGCTGTGGGCCACGGCGATGAAGGAGCTCAGCCTCGACAGCACCTACGGGGCCTACCTCGACCTCATCCCCGGGGTCACCCTGGCCACCACCAACCTCATCTCCTTCTTCGGGCTGCACCGCCGTTGGCGCGGTGCCCTCGTCGGCCACCTGGCCGTGTTCGAGATGACGTCGGTCACGCCCATGACCCGCTACGCCGAGGGGCTGGCCCGGGTGGGCGTGGGCCCCGAGGGCTTGCGCTTCTACGATGTGCACGTCCAGGCCGACGCGGTGCACGAGAAGGTGGCGGTTTCGCGCCTGGCCGGCGGACTGGCAGCGACGGAGCCCGCCCTCGCCCGTGACATCGTCTTCGGGGCAACCGCGCTGATGGCCGTCGAACGCCGCTTCGCGTCGCATGTCCTCGACCGGTGGAGCGCCGGCGACAGCTCCCTGCTGGCTCCCCTTCCCGCGGTGGCCCCCTGCGGCCCAGGGTGAACGGCGGGCCGGCGCCGGCCCTCGATCTGAGCTACGTCCTGCCCATCCGTCGGTGGCAGCCGGCCGCCGACGACAAGCTCGACGCATACCTCCGTTGGCTGTCGAGCCAGGTAGAGGTCGTCGTGGTCGACGGATCGGCGCCGGAGCTCTTCTCCGCTCACCGCCGGCGTTGGGGGGCCACGGTGCGCCACGTGCCCGTCGACGCCGACTTGACCGGGCGCTACGGCAAGGTCAACGGCGTCATCACCGGCGTCCGGGCCGCCAGCCACGAGCGCGTGGTGGTTGGTGACGACGATGTCCGCTGGACCCGCCAGGATCTCGAGCACGCGGCCGGCCTGCTCGACCATGCCGATCTGGTGTGCCCTCAGAACTACTTCGACCCGTTGCCCTGGCACGCCCGCTGGGACACCGCCAGGACGCTGGTGAACCGGGCAGCGGGCATCGACTATCCCGGCACGCTGGCCCTGCGCCGGTCGACCTTCCTCAGGGCCGGTGGCTACGACGGCGACGTGCTGTTCGAGAACCTGGAGCTCATCCGCACCATCCGGGCCGTGGGCGGGCGGGCGGTGAGCGCTCCTGATCTCCACGTTCGCCGCCTGCCGTCGTCGGCGCACCACTTCTGGTCGCAGCGCGTCCGCCAGGCCTACGACGACCTCGCCCTGCCGGTGCGCCTGGTCGGCGAGCTCGCCGTGCTGCCCCTCGTCGTGTGGGAGACGGTGCAGGGACGAACGCGCAACCTCGCCCTGGGCGCCGCCGCAGCCGGCGCCGCTGCCGAGGTCGGCCGCCGGCGTGACGGTGGCGCGGCGGTGTTCCCGGCGACGTGTTCGTGCCTCGCTCCGGTGTGGCTCCTCGAGCGCGGGGTGTGCATCTGGGCGGCGTTGGCCCTGCGCGTGCTCCGAGGCGGAGTTCCCTATGCCGGGACCGTGCTACGGACCTCCGCCCACCGAGAACGGACCCTACGCAGGCGCCTGGCGAGCCAGCAGCCCTCAGCGGTCAGTCGTCGTGGAGCTTCCCGTAGGCCAGGATCGGCTGCTCGGTGACGACCACTCCCGGCTCCTGCTCGTCGGTGAGGGCCAGCCCGAGCAACTGATCCGAGACCTCGAAGCGAACCACTTTGGGATCGTCGCCGAGAACGCCGAGCGACACGGCACCGTCGCCGACCTCGCCCCACAGCTGGTAGGTGCGGCCGTCCGGGAGCGGCGGCAGCGTCGAGGCTTGCAGGTACGCCGACCCATCCTCGGTGATCACCGCCTGGGTGGCGAGCGATCCGTCGAACGAGGCCACCTCGAGCACCTCGGAGCCGGGAGCGACGGCGGCAGCCTGGTAGGCCCGGTCGAGGGCGTCGGCCTCGAGCAGGGCAGTCATCTGGTCGAGCCGGCGGTCCTGGTCGACCAACTGCACGCCCATCACGGCGATGACGGCGGCGGCGGCAGCCAGGACCATCCCGGCGGCCTTGGTAGCCCACGAGCCCTGTCGCCACCCGGACCCCGGGGCCCCTGCGGGCCGTGCCGGGAACGGCAGGCCGGGGCGGAGCTGCAGCTGGGGAGGCTCTCCGCCCTCGAGGGCCTCGGCGATGCGGTCCCACAGGCCCCAGGGGGCGGGCGCCCCGGAGTGGGCCAGGAAGGCGGCCACCTCGCGGTGCTCGGCCACCTCGGCCCGGCACTTGGCACAGCTGGAGAGGTGCTGATCGACGAGATCGCGCTCGGCGGGCTCCACGGCATCGAGGGCGTAGACGCCCAGGAGCTCCTCGATCTCGGCGTGGCGCGGTTCATCGGTCATCACTGGGCTCCCACCCCGGCATCAGCCAGTCCGCTGCGCATGCGCCGAAGCCCGGCGCGGATGCGACTCTTCACAGTCCCTTCCGGTTGCTCCAGAAGGACCGCGACCTCCCGGTACGTGTGGCCACCCAGGTAGGCCAGCTCGATGGCTCGACGCTCCTCGGTGGGCAACCCGGCGACGGCGTCGCGCACGTGCTCGGCGACGGTCAGGTCCCAGACCTCGTGCTCGATGTCGTAGCCGGCCTCGGCCTGCTGGCGGTGGTCCTTCAGCTCCCGGTTGCGCCGCGACTGCTCCGAGCGGATGAGGTCGACGGAGCGCCCGTGGCACTGGGCCAGCAGGTACGACCGGAGGGACCCGCGCTCGGGGTCGAACTTCTCGGGCGCGTCCCAGATGCGCAGGAACACCTCCTGCACGACCTCCTCGGCGAGCGTGGGATCGTTGAGCAGGCGCCGGGCCAGGGCGTAGACGGCTCCGGCGTGGCGCCGGTAGGCCTCGGCCAGGGCGTCCTCCCGCCAACGGCCGATGGCAACGACCAGGGCGGCATCGCTCCAGAGGGTGAGATCGCGAGCGTCGGCCATATTTTCCCTTTTCGGCACCGCCGTACCCTTCGGATGAGGCCCCGCGGTGCTGCCCGCCAAGCGCGGGGGCAAGGCTAGCTGCGGTGTTGCCTATGATTTGGCGATGGCCACTGTCGAGATCGTCCCGTCCGTGCTCCCTGCCGACTTCTCCCGCCTCGGTGAGGAGGCGGTCGCACTCGAAGAAGCCGGGGTCGACCGCATCCAGTGGGACGTCATGGACGGGCGCTTCGTGCCCAACCTCACCTTCGGCCCCGACGTGATCGCCGCCGTACGGCCGCACGTGTCCGTCCCGTTCGAGGCCCACCTGATGGTCGAGCACCCCGAGGAGCTGCTCCACCGCTACGTCGAGGCCGGGTGCGAGCTGGTGATCCTCCACGCCGAGTCGACGATCCACCTGCACCGGGCCCTCACCATGGTGGCCGACTGCGGGGGGAAGGCAGCCGTGGCCCTCAACCCCTCGACGCCGGCCGAGGCCGTGCGCGACGTCCTCGACCTGGTCGACATGGTGCTGGTCATGACGGTCAACCCGGGCTTCGGCGGCCAGGCCTACATCGCCTCCATGGAGCCCAAGGTGGCCCAGATCGCCGAGATGATCGCCGCCAGCGGGCACGACGTCGACATCGAGGTCGACGGTGGCATCAGCCCGAAGACCATCGCCGGGGCGGCCGGCGCCGGCGCCAACATCCTCGTGGCCGGCAGCGCTCTCTACAAGGACCCGGAAGGGCTCGAGCACGCCGTGGCCGACCTGCGCGAGCGGGCCGAGGCCGCCTACTCGCAGCGAGCCGGCTCAGCCGCCTGAGGCGCCGGCGGTGGCGGTGCGACCGCCACCGTGCCGGAGGGCAGCCTTCAGGGGGCGGCGGGAGCCGACCGCCGGCGGTGCAGGGTGATGAGGGAGCCGGCCAGCATCACCTCGACCTGGCGAGGCGACAGGCCGTGCTCCACGGCGAACGACGTGCCCTTGGTCCGGTTCTCGACGGTGAGGTCGAGCCCGCCCCGCACCCGCTCGGCCACCTCTTCCAGGTGCAACTCGTCGCCGGCCTCGACGGAGTCGTAGTCGGACGACTCGATGAAGGTCAGCGGCAGCACGCCGAAGTTGACCAGGTTCTGCCAGTGGATGCGGGCGAACGACCGGGCGATCACCGCCCCCAGCCCCAGGTAGCGGGGCGCCAGCACGGCGTGCTCCCGGCTCGACCCCTGACCGTAGTTGTGGCCAGCCACGAGGAGGTGACCGCCGGCTTCCCTGACCGCCAGGGCCCGCTCGCTGTAGCTCTCGTCGATCTGCCAGAAGGAGAACTCGGCGATGCGGGGGATGTTGCTGCGGAAGGGCAGCACCTGGGCCCCGG
>JAHWKL010000134.1 GCA_019347915.1 Actinomycetota bacterium | reverse complement strand
GCCGCTCTCTCGGTCCTGCCGCCGCCGGGGCGGCCGGCGCCGCCCGGGGGCCGGCGCCGGCAGGGCCCCGGCCACCGCCACCGGCCCCGCCGAGGTCGTCGGCCAGATGCTCGATGGCGCGCAGGAGGTCGCCACGGGCGGCCAGGGCGGCGGTGACCCGCATGCCGGTGAGCGCGGCGACGCGGTCGGTGGCGTCGTCGGACCCGGCGCGGGCCACGGCCACGACCAGCCCGTCGGCGCCGGCGAAGGCCACGGGCAGCGCCTCGAGCTCGAGTGCCACCGGCCGGGGCAGGAGGGCGGCGGCGGCAGGGTCGACGGCGCCGGGGGAGGTGTCGGCGAAGGGCATGCCCAGCTGCTTGGCCACGCAGCGGGCGACGGCCGCCTCGCTGGCGGCGCCGGATCGGACCAGGGCGGCCGCCAGCGGCAGCCCCTGCTCCCGGCGCAACCGGTCGGCCTCGGCCGTCGCCGCCTCGTCGACGAGGCCCTCACTGCGCATGATCTCCAGCAGGTTGCTCATGGTCTCCTCTTTCGGGCGTCAGACGATGACACGGGCGATCTCCTCCAGCGACGTGTCGCCGCTGAGGACCTTCTCCAGGGCGTCCTGCCGCAAGCTCCCCATGCCCTGGGAACGGGCCAGCCGGGTGATGTCGTCGGTGCTGGCCCGCTCCACCACCGCCCGGGCGATCTCCTCGGTGACGGGCATGACCTCGTGGAAGGCGATCCGGCCCCGATAGCCGCTCTTGGCGCAGTGGGGGCACCCCACCGGGCGGTACAGCGTCGGCACCCCGTGGCCGTTCATCCGCATGCCGGCGCTCTCCAGCTGGGCGGGCTCGGGCTGGTAGGCCTCCCGGCACTGCCGGCACAGCCGCCGGCCGAGGCGCTGGGCCAGCACGCAGTCGATGGCGCTGGCCACGAGGAAGGCGTCGATCCCCATCTCCATGAGCCGGGTCACCGCCGAGGGCGCGTCGTTGGTGTGCAAGGTGGACAGCACCAGGTGGCCGGTCAGCGCCGCCTGGATCCCGATCTGGGCCGTCTCCAGGTCGCGCATCTCCCCGACGAGGACGACGTCGGGGTCCTGGCGGAGGATGGAGCGCAGGGCCAGGGGGAACGAGAGCCCGGCCCGGGCGTTGATGGGCACCTGGCTGATGCCGGGGAGCTGGTACTCGACCGGGTCTTCGACGGTGACGATGTTGACCGCCGGCTCGTTGATCTCGTTCAGAGTGGCGTAGAGGGTGGTGGACTTGCCCGATCCGGTCGGGCCGGTGACCAGCACCATCCCGTAGGGCTTGCGGAAGCTCGCCTCGTAGCGGCGGTAGTTGTCGGGCAGGAGGTTCAGGTCGGGCAGGTGGAGTAGGGAGGACGACTTGTCGAGGATGCGCAGGACGAGCTTCTCACCGTGCACGGTCGGCAGGCTGGAGACGCGCAGGTCGATCTCCTTGCCGGCGGTGCGCAGGCTCACCCGGCCGTCCTGAGGCACGCGCCGCTCGGCGATGTCGAGCCCGGCCATGATCTTCAGCCGGGACACGACCCCGGCGTGGATGCTGCGGCGCTGGCGGGTCACCTCGTGGAGGACGCCGTCGATGCGGTAGCGGACCCGCAGCTCCTTCTCCTGGGGCTCGAAGTGCAGGTCGCTGGCCCGGTCCTGGACGCCCTGGGCGATGAGGGCGTTGACGAACTTCACCACCGGCGCGTCCTGGGCCGCTCCGGTCATGGCCGCCAGGTCGTCGTCCTCCTCCTCCATGCCCTCGAAGGCGCTGTCCACGGCGTCGCCCATGCGGGAGTAGCGGTCGAGGGCCTCGGTGATGTCCCTGGGGGCGGCCACGACCGGGTGGATCTCACGGTCGGTCACGTTGCGGGCGTCGTCGATGGCCAGCACGTTGGACGGGTCGCTCATGGCCACCGACAGGGCGCCGTCGTCGGTGAAGCCGATGGGCAGCATCCCGTGGCGACGGGCCATGGCCTCGGGGACGAGGCCGACGGCGAGCGGGTCGAGTTGGAGCTCGGCCACGACGACGAAGCCCAGACCGAGGTGGTCGGCGATCACCCGGTAGAGCTGGTCGGCGTCCAGCAGCTCCAGGCGCAGCAGCACCTCTGGGAACGGCTCACCGGTGGACTGCTGAACGTCGATGGCCCGGTTGAGGTCGTCTCCCGACACGTGTCCCTGGAGCAGCAGCAGGTCGGACAGGCGCCGGCCCGTCACCGTGGCCATGGCGTCACCGGCGCAGGCCCCGGGGGACGGGCGCGGGCGCGTGCGCGTGCGCGTGTCGAGAGGGCTCCACAGAGGTTCCACGGAGCCGATCGGGCGTTGGACCACGCTGGCGGCGGCGGTCACCGCTCACGCCAGTTGCGGACCACCCGTCGGGCCTCGGTGTTCACGTCGCCCAGGGCGTCGTCGTAGTGGAAGTTCCAGCTGCCCTGGGTGCTGATGCTCCCCGTCACCATCGACCCGTAGATGTTGCCGGCGGCGCCCCCCGAGAACGTCGCCCGGGGGGCGTAGACGGCTCCGGAGAACGAGGCGTGGTTGCCGAAGCGCAGGGCCGGGCCCACGCCGGCGGAGAAGATGAGCAGGCCGGCGGTGGGCTTGGGCACCCATCGGCCGTCGAGCGTCTGGCGGAAGTTGACCACCGCCTGGTTGGGGATGGTGAGGGTGCCGGTGAGGTACACGACGGTGGGGTTGTCCGGTGTCCCCTGGACCACCGTGTTCGTGTCGAGGACCACGTTGGTGTAGAGCTGGCGGCCCGCCGGCAGAGAGGTGCCGGCGAACGAGCCCTGGTTGGTGAGGTCAGCCGGGGGCACGACCGGGTCGGGCTGGAGCTCGATGGGCTCGCGGAAGTAGGCCAGCTTGGGGCTGGTGCACGTCTCGGTGACGCCACCGCAGAAGCCGGTGGCGCCGGGGAGGGGGTCGGTGACCTTCTCCCGGGCGTAGTGGATCTCGGCCCGGTCGACGCCGGCGATGACGCCGCCGAGGAGGAACAGCTCCTCGTTGGTGGCCACCACGCCGTTGCCCGTGGGGCTGCACATCCTCGTGCCGCCGGAGTCGGCGGTGGCGTACGGGTCGGCGGCGGTCCCGTCGCTGCGGCAGATGTTGGAGCCGTCGCTGAGCAGCGTGAAGGCTCCGAGGTCGTCGAAGGTGCCGGAGGCGTAGGAGTCGGCGCTGTTGCCGCCCCGCAGGGCGACCTGCGTGCGACCGTAGGCGGCCACGCCGAACAGCGACTCCACGGCCACCGTGACCGACACCGTGCGGCTGGTGCCGTCGGGGGCGGTGCCGGTGGCCTCGAGGAACCAGTCGCGGCGGGTGCGGTCGGCGATGCCCTGGTAGCGGCCGCCGGCCACCGCCGTCTCGGCCAGGGAGAAGTCGTCGGTGCGCTGACCGGACGCCACCAGGTGGACCATCCGGTCGAGCCCGGTCTCGGCCACCTGGAGCGACTGCTCGAAGCCCTGGTCGAAGCGGGTCTGGCGCTCGCCCACGACCACGGTGCCGACGAGCACGGTCACCAGGCTGCCCACGACGAGGACGGCGAGCATGGCGATCGGCAGGCTGCCCGCTTCCGATCGGTACCGGAGCGTGGTCATCGGGCGTTGCGCACGAGCACGCGGGTCTCCAGGTCGACGCCGGTGGCCGGGCCCTCGGGGTCCACCTTCAGGTGCACGACGATGGAGGACACCCGTCGCGGGTCGAGAGGCGGGTCCCCGGTCGCCGTGGTGCCGTCGTCCAGGTGGTAGCGGAACAGGGGCGGGCCGGGGACGAGGTCGGCGACCAGGGTGCGGCTGCCGACGGTGGCGTCGTCGGTCACCGCCAGGGCGTCCCCGCTGCGCTCGTAGGTCAAGGTGCGGCGCACACCGCCGGCGTCGAGCACGTCGAGGCGGATGCGGTCGAGGGCCACCACCCGGAGCGGGTCGGCTCGCCGGATGTCCCGGGTGACCCGCTCGAAGGCCAGCTTGGTGTCGTTGAGGGCGGCCACCTGGTCGACCTGGCGGTCCTGGGTGCTCAGGGCGTGGATGACTGTGCCGGTGACGAAGGCCACCACCACGCTGGAGATGGCCATGGTCGTGAGCAGCTCCACCAGCGTGAAGCCGTCGTCGGCGCGCAGCCGCCGCCCGAGGGTCACGTCGCCACCACGTCCCGGGCCACGGTGGTGGCGGCGGTGGCGCCGTCGGCCGAGCGGATGGCGGTGAAGCGGAACGAGCGGGCGGTGCCCACCAGGAACTTGGTCGTCTTGGCCCGGATGGTGAGGTTCCACTGGCCGCTCACCGTGGTCGGGGTGAGGGGGACCTCCTGGAAGGTGCCGTCGTGGAGCTGGTACTGGAGGATGACGCTGTCCTGGGTGGCGTCCAGCCCGTCCACAGTGGTGGTGAAGACCACGTCGGTGGTGTTCTGGCACTGGTTGCGGTCGGCACAGGTCCGCCCGCCGGCCGGCGTGGCCACCGTGATCGGGTTGCGGTCGATGGTGGCGGTGGTGATCACCGGTGGGCTGGCGGCAGCGACGTTGAGGGAGAGGGTGTAGACGGCGGTGAGGGTCCCGGCCGTCACGTCGAACCGCACCTCCCCCCGACCACCGGTGCCCATGGCGGCGAGGATCTGCTCCTTGGCGATGGTGCCCCGCCAGTTGAGGCCGGTGGTGCTGCTCAGGGTCTTGGCCCCGGCCGTCCCGTCGGCGTTGGTCCACGACAGGTGCACCAGGGTGGTGGCGGCGAAGCCGGTCAGGGGCACGGTGACGTCGATGTCCTGGAGTGGCCGTCCAGAGGCGTCGGTCGTCGCCGGGCTCGGGAACATGGTGACCGTGCCGATGGCCTGGGCGGCGGCGACCGTGCCCGGGTCCTCGGGCGCCACCGCGGTGGTGTAGGAGACGTTGCGGGCGGTCCCACGCGAGGTCCAGCTCACGGTGACGGTGATCTGCCTGACCTCCCCGCCCACGGTCGGCGCCCCCGTCCCCGCGTCGATGGCGGTCACCGTGGTGTCGACCGTGAACGCCCTGCCCTCGGGGGTGGTCGTGGTGGTCTGACCCGCCTGGGAGCCCAGCTGGTCGAACGGCATGCCCCGCAGCGTCTCCAGCCGGTCGGTGGCCACCCGGGTCGCAGACGTGCGCAGGCGCTGGTCGCCGACCGCACCCACGGCGGCGATGAACGCCCCGGTCAGCGCCACCATCACGACGCCGAACAGGAACACGGCCACGAGCAGCTCGACGAGCGTGAACCCGTCGTCGCCGGCCATCCGGCCGGCCCCGAGTGGGCGCGTCCTCCTCGTGGGCTGGCGGTTGGCGTCGATGAGCCTCTCCTGCTGCTCGTGGGAAGAGGTACGGAGCCAGGGACCGAGGGATCGCCGGACGGAGGGAATGTGCTCGGCAGTCCCGGACGGTCACCTGCCTCCCTCCTCGAGCGGTCGCTGGCCAAGACGCTCGGCGGCCCGCTGTTCCGGGAGCAGCTCATGCAGATGGCCATCGACGTGGCCGGGTTCTCAGCCGGTGAGGCCGACCAGCTGCGCCACGCCATGGGGTCGAAGCGCTCGAGCGAGCGGATGGCCCGGCTGCGGGATCGGTTGTTCGCCGGCATGGCCGAGCGCGGGATCACCGGCGAGGTGGCCGAGACCATCTACGACGAGCTGGCCGCCCGCATCGCCGAGGGCGGTCCCTACGCCTCGATCGACGAGGTGGTGCGGCGCAGCGGCGCCGGGCTGCCGGCGTTGGAGGCGCTGGCCACCGCCGGCGCCCGGGCACGGCCTCGGGCACGGTGTTCGTCAACCTCGAGGACGAGACCGGCCTGGTCAACGTCATCTGCTCGGCCGGGTGCTGGCAGCGCTACCGGACCGTGGCCCGGACCTCGCCGGCGCTGGTGGCCCGGGGCGTGGTCGAGCGGGCCGACGGGGTGGTCAACCTGGTGGCCGACCACCTCGAGGCCCTGTCGCTCCACGCCCCCGGGCGCTCCCGGGACTTTCGTTAGCCCGACGACGTGAGCGCCGCTCACCACCTCACCGGCAAGAGCCTGCTGCACGACCTGCTCATGGCGATCAGGTGGTACGCCCGGGACCGGTTGCTGTCACGAGCTGCAGAAGAGGCCCAGGAAGCACGTTTTCGGCGCAGCC
>JAHWKL010000133.1 GCA_019347915.1 Actinomycetota bacterium | reverse complement strand
CTGGGCATGTGACGACCACCCGGCGTGGCGGGTGGCGGAAGCCGGTCCGGCTACGCCCGGGCGGGGTCGCAACATCGGCTTCGAAGCCGCCACGACCGAGTGGGTGGCCCTCACCGACGCCGGCATCGAGTTGGACGCTCACTGGCTCGATCGCCTGGCCCGTGTGGCCGAGGCGGACAGGGAGGCGGAGATCGTCTACGGCCACTACGAACCAGCCCCCAACGGGTACTTCGCCGCCTGCGCCGCCCTCGCCTACGTGGCACCGCCCGAAGCGTCGGCTCACGGACCGGTTCGGTGGCGATCCATCGCCTCCTCTCTCGTGCAGAAGGAGCTCTGGGCCCGCGCCGGGGGTTTCCCGGACCTGCGGGCGGCGGAGGATCGGTTCTTCATGCGGAAACTCGACTACCTCGGCGCCCGGGTGGCCATCGCTCCTGAGGCCCGGGTCACCTGGCAGCTCCAGGCCGGGCTGTTGGCCACGTTCCGGCGCTTCCGCACGTACTCCCGGGTGAACGCCCTGGCCGGCGAGCAGCGCAACTGGCATCACGGTGTGGCCAGGATGTACGCCGTCGCTCTTGCCCTTGGCATCCTGGCCCCGCGGTGGCGACACCGGTTGCTCCTCGGCCTGCTCGCCGGGTTGACCAGGGTGGAGCGATGCATCTGGGCTCACCGGCAGGGCAGAGGGTCGGCGTGGGCCCTCAACCCGGGGCGAATCGCCGGGGTGGCGGCTGTGCTTTTGGCCGTGGACGCCGCCACCTTCGTCGGCTGGGGTGACGCCGTCCTGGCGCGCCGAAGGGGAGAGTGACCTGCCATGTGCGGGATCGCCGGGATCGTGGACCGTGACGCCGCCGCACCGCTGGTCGTCGGACCCCTGACGGCCACGCTGCGCCACCGCGGGCCCGACTCGGTCGGCGCCTACGAGCGTCCGGGGGTCGCCATCGGCCAGAGTCGCCTGGCTGTCATCGACCTGGTGACCGGCGACCCGCCGATCACCAGCGAGGACGGAGCCGTCGGCGTCGTGCTCAACGGGGAGATCTACAACTACCGGGCGCTGCAGGACCAGGTGCGCCACGACGGCCACGAGCTGAAGACCGAGTGCGACACCGAGGTCATCGCTCACCTGGGCGAGTACCTCGAGCCGGTGGCCCTCGCTCGCTCCCTCCAGGGGATGTTCGCGTTCGGGCTGTGGGACGACACCCGCCGCCGGCTGGTGCTCGGACGGGACCGGTTCGGCAAGAAGCCGCTGTACTACTGGCACGCCGGGTCACGCTTGGTCTTCGGCAGCGAGATCAAGGCGCTGCTCGCCGACCCACGGGTGGCCCGGCGCCTGGACCCCGATGCCATCGCCGACTACCTGACGTTCGGCTACGTCCCGACGCCGCGTTCGTTCTACGACGGCATACAGAGCCTCCCGCCCGGGCACGTCCTGACCCTCGACGCCGGCGGCGGGGTGAACATCGAGCGGTACTGGCAGCCGCCGCTGCCGGGCGTCGACGGCATCACCACCATCGACTGCGGGTTCGAGGAGGCCAGGCGCGAGACCCGGCGGCTGCTCTGCGACGCCGTCGACCGGCGCATGGTGGCCGACGTGCCGCTCGGAGCCTTCCTCTCCGGAGGTGTCGACTCCTCCACCGTCGTCGCCCTCATGGCTCGGCTGAGCCCCCGGCCGATCCGCACGTTCACCATCGGCTTCGACGACGACCAGGGGTTCGACGAACGGCCCTACGCCGCCCGCGTGGCCCGGCTCTACGGGACCGACCACACCGAGTTCGTGGTCAACCCCGACAAGGCCGAGCTCATCGAGCGTCTCGTGTTCCATCACGATCAGCCCTTTGGCGACTCGAGCGCCCTGCCCACCTTCGTGCTCTCGGAGCTGACGCGGCGCCACGTGACCGTGGCGCTGGGCGGCGACGGCGGCGACGAGCTCTTCGGCGGCTACGAGCGGTTCGCCGCCGGCCGAGCTGTCGACCGGTTCGAGAGGCTCCCTGACCTGGTCCGCCGGTCGGCGGCGACGGCGTCGTCCCGCCTGCCGCCCATGCTCTTCGGGGGACGGGGGGGAAGCGCCGCCCGCATGCTGACCAGAGCCGAACTCGGGCTGCCCGACGCCTATCGGTCGTGGGTCAGCTACGTCCCCGAGGAATGGCGCGCTCGCCTGACCCCGGGCGGCTCCGGGTCGGCGAGCGGGGACTACGAGCGCGTCTGGAAGGCATCCGAAGGCGCCTCGGTCATCGACCGCCTGCTCGACCTCAACCTCCGGACGTACCTGCTCGATGATCTCCTGCCCAAGCTCGACCGTATGTCGATGGCCCATGGGTTGGAAGTGCGCTCGCCGTTCCTCGACCAGGACCTGGCCGAGTTCGTCGCCCGGCTGCCCCCGTCCATGAAGATCCTCGGCTTCTCACTCAAGCGTCTGCTGAAGGCGGTGGCCCGTGACCTGTTGCCGCGGGAGATCCTGCACCGTCGCAAGCGTGGGTTCGGTGTGCCTCTCGACCGCTGGTTCCGGACAGACCTGCGTGGCTACGCCGAGTCGATGTTGGCCTCCCGTGACACGCGGGTGCGCGAGCACGTCGACGGCACCGCCCTGAAGGCACTCCTGGACGAGCACTGGGCCGGTGCGGCCAACCACGGCCACGCCGTGTGGACACTGCTCACCCTGGAGGTGTTCCTTCGTCGTGAGGGTTGGTAGCAGCGGTACCGACGTCGTGCGCCTGATCACCAGGCTCAACATCGGCGGCCCGGCCCGGCAGGCGCTGTTGCTGTCCCGCCGGTTGCAGGCGCAGTGGCCGACCGTACTGGCGGCCGGGGTGGCGGGAGGGACGGAGGGCGAGCTCTCCGATGCGGGGGTGAGCGTCCATCCGGTGCCGCTGGTGCGGCGGCTCTCACCGGCCATGGACATGAGGGCCGCGGCCTCGGTGCACCGGCTGCTGAGCCTCCATCGCCCCCGCCTCGTCCACTCGCACATGGCCAAGGCCGGCGCCATTGCCCGGACCACCGCGCTCGGCCTGCGCCCCCGACCCCGTCTCGTCCACACGTTCCACGGTCACGTGCTCGACGGTTACTTCCGGCCCGCCGTGCAACGTGCCTTTCTCGAGATCGAGCGGCGCCTCGCTCCGCACACGGACTGCCTCGTCGCCGTGAGCCCCCAGGTGCGCGACGAGCTCCTCGCCCTGGGCATCGGCGTCCCCGAGCAGTACCGGGTGGTGCCGCTCGGGTTGGACCTCGACCGCTTTCTGGCGCTCGACCGGCGCTCCGGTCTCCTTCGCCGACGCCTGAGGCTCGGGCCCGACGCCGTGCTGGTGGGCGCCGTGGGCCGCCTGGCGGCCGTCAAGGACCTCACCACCCTCCTTCAGGCGGTGGCTCGCCTCGATGACGTCCACGTGGTGCTGGTCGGAGACGGCAACGACCGGCCTGCCCTCGAGGCCGAGTCCGGGCGGCTCGGGCTCACCGGTCGGGCCCACTTCATCGGCTGGGAGCTCGACATCGCCGCCGTGATGGGCGACCTCGACGTCGTGGCCCTCACCAGCCGCCACGAGGGCACGCCGGTCGCCCTCATCGAAGCGCTGGCCGCCCGCCGTCCGGTGGTGGCCACCGATGTGGGCGGCGTTCGCTTCGTCGTAGAGGACGGCGTCACCGGACTGCTGGCCCCGGCACGTGATCCGCAGGCGTTCGCCGAGCGCCTCGGCCAGGCCCTGGGTGACCCAGCGGGGGCCGCACAGATGGCGGCCAGGGGACGCGACCAGGTACGCACCCGGTTCAGCGGCGATCGCCTGGTGAGCGACATCGCCGGCCTCTACTCGGAGTTGGTCCCATGACGGTGCCGGTGTGAGGGTGCTGGCGCTCGCCGCCTATCCGGAGACGGCGGCCGCCACCCGGTTCCGCCTCGTCGGCCTGCTCCCGGAGCTGCGCGCCGCCGGCATCGACGTGACCGTGAGGCCCTTCCTCGACGTCGCCACCTACCGCACGCTGTACGACCGGCGGGCCATGGGGCGCACGGCCGTCGGGCTGGTGACGGCCGCTGCCCGGCGGGTCGGCGACCTGGTGCGGGCCCGGCGAGCCGACGCCGTGGTCGTGCAACGTGAGGCGATGATCTTCGGGCCGCCCGCCGTCGAGATCCTCGCCGCCGCCCTGGGCCGGTGCCCGCTCGTGCTCGACCTCGACGACCCGACGTGGATCAGCTACGACAGCCCCACCTACGGTGCCCTGGGACGGGTGCTGAAGTGGCCCGGCAAGACGCTGACCCTGATCGACCGCGCCGAGGTGGTGACGTGCGGGAGCCGGCGGGTGGTGGATTTCGTCAGCGCCCGTGGTACCTCGGCCTTCCTGGTGCCGCCGGCGGTCGATACCGACCACTTCCGGCCCCGGAGCACCAAGCCTGACGGCGTGCCCGTGGTCGGATGGATCGGAACCCATTCCACCGCTCCCTACCTTCGGGCGGTGGCGCCGGCGCTGGCCGCCGTCGCCCGGCACCGGCCCTTCCGGCTCCGGGTGGTGGGCGCGGCGCCGGTGCAGGTGAGCGTGCCCGGCGTCGACATGGACAGCATCGAGTGGTCCCTGGCTCGCGAGGCGCAAGACTTCGCGGCCATGGACATCGGCCTGTACCCCCTGCCGGCAGGTGACGAGTGGGCGGCGGGCAAGTCGGCGCTCAAGTCCGTGCAGTACCTGGCCTGCGGCGTGCCCTTCGTCGCCTCGCCCGTCGGGGCCGCCGCCGACATCGGCCTGCCCGGGGCCACCCACCTCCAGGCCACCGATCAACAGGGCTGGGAATCGGCCCTGGGGCGGTTGCTGGCGGACGAGGCGGCCCGCTCCCAGATGGGAGCCAGCGGGCGCCGGTACGCGCTCGCCCACCACACGACGCAGATCGGCGCCCGGCTCATGGCCGACGCCATCCGCACCGCGGTGGCATGACCCGGCGAACCCGTCTGGCCGTGCTTGCCATGGTGGCCGTCCTGCCGCCGCGCTGGAAGCCCACCGTCTACCGGCGGCTGTTCGGCTACCGGATCGCTGCCGACGTGCGCATCGGCCTGACCCTGATCGACGCCGCCGAGTGCGACATCGGCGCCCACACGGTGATCGGTCACGGGAACCTGTTCATCGACGTCGGCCGGCTGCTCATCGGCGACCACGTTCGCATCGGTGCGCTCAACGTCGTGCGGGGGGGCGAGGAGGTGCGGTTGGGCCGTTACGTGACCGTCATGCGCCGCAACGAGCTGAACTCGATCGTCGGAGCCGACCCGGTCAACCCCAACGACCCCCGCCTGGTGGTGGGTGCCGGCACCGTGATCACCGACGGCCACCGGCTCGACTTCACCGACCGCATCGAGCTGGGCGAGCGGGTGATCATCGGAGGGCGCAACTCTTCGCTGTGGACCCACAACCGCCAGCGCACCGCCCCGATCGTCGTCGGTTCCCGCACCTACATCGGCTCCGAGAGCCGGCTGGCCCCCGGGTCGTGCCTCCCGGCCCGCTCGATCGTGGCCCTCGGCTCGGTCGTGTCGGGCACCCTCACCGGCGACGAATCGCTCATCGGCGGTGTGCCGGCCAGGGTGCTCCGGCCTCTCGACGACCACGACCGCTACCTCGTCGACCGACCGACCCGCGACGACCTCCCCGAGGAACTGTGAGCAGGCAGGGACCGCCCGTGGCCGTCCCCGACCGGGTGGCGGCGGCCTTCCGGTGCCCGGCCTGTGCTGGGCCGGTCCGAGGCGAGCCCGCCGGCCTCACCTGCGCGGCCGGGCACGTGAGCTCCTTCCAGTTCGGCTACGTGGACGCCTCGGCCAACGATGATCAGCCCGACGCGGACACCCGGCGCACGCTCGACAGCTTCGGCTACGAGTGGTCCCACTTCCCGGCGGTGCAGCCCGAGGACCACGAGTACTGGCGCCGCTACTTCGCCGACGTCGATCTCACCTCGCTCCAGGGCCGGCTCGGCCTGGACGCCGGCTGCGGCAAGGCCCGCTTCAGCCGGTTCACGGCCCACCACCTCGGCGATCTCGTGGCTGTGGACGCCTCCAAGGCGGTGGTGACCGCTGCCGCCAACCTGGCGGATGAGCCCAACACGGTCGTGGTACGGGCCGACCTTCGCTCGATGCCCTTCGCACCCGGCAGCTTCGGCTTCGTCTCCTGTCTCGGGGTGCTCCACCACCTGCCCGACCCTCGCGCCGGTTTCGACGCCCTCGTCGACCTCCTCGCACCTGAGGGCCTGCTGCTGCT
>JAHWKL010000132.1 GCA_019347915.1 Actinomycetota bacterium | reverse complement strand
GGTGCGCTGCCGGCGCTGGTCGTCGACCCGGTGATGGTGGCGAGCAGCGGCGACCGGCTCCTGGAGCCGGAGGCGGAGGCGGCCTACGTCGAGCTGCTCTTTCCCCACGCTGCCGTGGTCACGCCCAACTTGCGGGAGGCGGAGATCCTCGTGAGACGGCCGCTGGAGACGGTGGCCGACATGGGCGAGGCTGCACGCGCGCTGGGCGAGACGGGCGCCGGCGTGGTCGTGATCAAAGGCGGGCACCTGCAGGGCGACGCCGTCGACGTGGTGTGGGACGGGGAACAACTCCACGAGCTGCGCAGCCCCCGGGTGGTCACCGAGAACAACCACGGCACCGGCTGCAGCCTGGCCTCGGCCGTGGCCGCCGGCCTGGCCCTGGGGCAGGGGCCACTGGAGGCGCTGGACGAGGCCAAGCGCTACGTGCACCGGGGCCTGGAGGCGGCCGCCGGCTGGCACCTGGGCGGGGGGCGGGGCCCCATCGAGCATTTTCCTTTTCGCCGCCGATAATCCGCCCGGCCGCCGGCGCAGCCGGCTTGGCCGGGCGGAGCGGAGATGAGCGCCGCCGAAGGCGGCACCACGTCTTCCGGCGAGCGAAGCGAGCCTGCGCTGCTCCGCCTGGCGGCTGCGCAGCGTTGCCCCGACGATGACGGAAACGCTCAGGGCTTCAGGTCGGCGCGGCAGGCCGGGCACAGGCCCAGGGCGTCGGCGGACGAGGCGGCGTCGCAGCGCCAGCAGTCGTCGGGGCGGGGATCGACCGGCCAGGCGTCCCAGAGCCGGGGTGCACCGGCGGTCGGCCCACGGGCCCGCCGGGGTCGACGCAGCACCCGCCGGGCCGAGTCGGCGTCACGATGCAGGGCCCGCAGGGTCGCCTCCATCTCGGCTCGTGTCGACGTGTGTTGCAGGTAGGCGTCCACCTCGACCTCCCATGGTCGCGGGCCCTCGCCGGTGGGGTCAATAAGTGGTGAGCGCAGCTAGCCCAGCGGCCGCCGGCGTGCGGGGGACGGGCGGTGGCGCATGGCGATCACGGCACCGACCAGGCCACAGGAGTAGGCCAGGAGGGCGGCGAAGGCGATGCTCGTCAGCGAGATCGGCTCACCCGCCGCCAGCCGGCGGACCAGCCCGACGCCCTGGACCACGACGAAGGCGGTCACGGCGGCGAGCGCCCCGTTGGTCAGCGGCCCGGCGACGGCCCGTCGCGCCGCCACGTAGGCGCCGGCGCCGAACCCGATGAGCACCGGGGCGAGGAAGGCGAACACCAGGTTGGTGTCCTCGTCACCGGCGCCCACGATCTCGCCCAGCAGCGTCACCGGGACGATGACGGCGAGGGCGGTCAAGGTGCCGGCGGTCAGGGCACGGCGGTCGAGGACGTCCACGGGGCTGGCGATCGGGCACCTCGATGTCGGCGGTCGTCGGACCGGGGAGGCTACCGCCGGCCGCCTTCCACGGGACCCACGGGCTCCTAGGGGAGGCTGGTGGAAACACGGATGCGTGCGGCCCACTCTGCACCAGCCTCTTAGCGTGGGCCCGAGGCGCCACGACGCTCCGGCCGGCCGGCGCCTCGGGTGAGGGAGTAGCGGTGAGCGAGTCGTGGGAACGGGTGGCGAGGTCGGCCGACGTGAGGGGGCCTCGGTTCCTGCGGGTCGAGGTCGGGGATCGCCCCGTCCTGCTCACCCGCCTGTCGGACGGCTCGGTGGTCGCCTTCGGCACGATCTGTCCCCACCAGGGGCTGCCGCTCGACGAGGGGTCGCTGTGGGAGGACGAGGTCGACTGCCCGCACCACCACTACACCTACGACCCTCGCACCGGGGAGAACCGCTTCCCCAAGCACGCCGTGCCGGCCAGGCGGTCTCGCACGGTGCCGGGAATCGACGCCTTCGCCGCCAAGGAGGAAGGCGGTTGGGTCCACGTCGGCCCGCGGCGCCGGCACCCCGATTGACGCCCATCGGGCCGAGCAGAGCACGCCGGCCTGGCGTCGAGCGCGTAACGGCCTGGACTCACAGCGCCCGGCTGAACGATACTGCATCCCCGGGCCGCGAGTGACCGTTACCGCAAGGATGGAGAGCCGCACGATGAAGCAGACCTGGCGTCAGCACGCGGCGTGCAAGGGCATCGACCCCGACGTCTTCTACCCGCACGAGGACGAGGAGGCGGAGGCCGCCAAGGAGGTGTGCGGGGTGTGCCCCGTGCGCCAGGCCTGCCTCGAGCATGCCTTGGTGGCGCGCGAGCGTGACGGTGTGTGGGGCGGGGCCACCGAGCGCGAGCGGCGGCGGATCATCCGCCAGCGCCGGCGCTCGGCCTGATCGAGTCGGGCAGCGGGAGAGGGCGGCCCGTGGGTGCGCCGGTCGAGGACCGTACGAGCGGAAGCCCACCGCTCGGTGAGACCGACGCGCCCGTCCCTTCGCTCGAGTCGCTGGGAGGGTGGCCGGCGGTCTTCCGGGCGCTGATCGCCGGTGACGACCTGAGCCCCTCCCACGCCGGTGCCGCGTTGGCCGATGTGCTGGAGGGCGCCGCCACCTCGGCGCAGATCGCCGCGTTCGTGGTGGCGTTGCGCATCAAGGGCGAGACGGTGGCGGAGATGAGCGGCCTGGTGCAGGCCATGCTCCAGGCCGCCGAGCGCGTGCCGCTGCCGCCGGGAGTGGTGGCCGTCGACACGTGCGGCACCGGCGGGGCCCGCAGCCGGCGTGCGGCGGCGTTCAACGTCTCGACCATCGCCAGCTTCGTCATTGCCGGCGGCGGGGCGGCGGTGTGCAAGCACGGCAACCGCGCCGCGTCCTCCACGAGCGGGTCGGCCGACCTGTTGGAGGCGCTGGGGATGGTCATCGACCTCGGGCCGGAGGGCGTCGCCCGTTGCGTGACCGAAGCCGGCCTGGGCTTCTGCTTCGCCCCCCGGTTCCACCCGTCCATGCGCCACGCCGGCCCCACCCGCCGGGAGCTCGGCGTTCCCACGGTGTTCAACTTCCTCGGCCCGCTGGCCAACCCGGCGGGCGTGAGGCGCCAGGTCGTGGGGGTGAGCGACCCCGGGATGGCCGAGACGATGATCGGTGTGCTGGAGGCCAAGGGCGCCGACCGGGCCTTGGTGGTGTACGGCCACGACGGTCTCGACGAGCTCACCACCACGACGACGTCGACCCTGCTCGAGCTGCGGGACGGCACGGTGCGGGCGTCGACCGTCGAGCCGTCCGACCTCGGCATCCCCCGGTCTGACGCCTCGTCGATCAGGGGCGGTGACCCTCAGTTGAACCGGGAGCTGGCCACCCGGGTGCTCGACGGCGAGCATGGTCCCCACCGCGACCTCGTGTTGCTCAATGCTGCCGCCGGTCTCGTGGCCGCCGGCGTGGCCGACGAACTCGAGCAGGGCTACGAGGCGGCTATGGCCTCGGTCGACGACGGGGCGGCGGCCAGGGTGCTCGAGCGGGCGGTGGCGGTCTCGCGGGACGCCAAGCGCGCCCACACGCCCGACTGAGCCACCGGCAACCTTCGGCCCGGACCGGCGCCGGCGGGACCGCCGGTACGATCGCCGGCGTGGGTGCCCGCTACCGCTGCTCGGCCTGCGGCAACCTCACCCGTTTCGACGTGACGCTCCGTCGCCGCACCCGGGCCTTCCACCACTACAGCCTCGGCGGCGAGCTGGTGGTCGAGCACGAGGACGTCCTGGCCGAGGAGGTCGAGGACGTGGCCTGCCGCTGGTGCGGTACGGGGAGGGGGGTCGAGCAGCTCGGCGACGGGACCTCCCGCTGAGCACGCTCGACGGGCTCCTCCGTCCGGCACTGGAGCTGGCACTGATCGTCGGCCGGCGAGGCGAGGCCGAGGAGCCCCCGCTCCCGGTTCCCCGCGGCCTGCGGCCGTTCCTGCGGTTCACCCGCCTTCCCGACCGGGCACTCACGGCCACCCGGCGGGTGCTGGACGACGACGACGAGTTCCGCAGCGCCGTGCGTGACGCCACCTCTGAGGAGGTGGTCGGCCGGGCCGGATGGCTGTTCCTCGACCGTCCCGCCGGGTGGGAGGAGGAGCTCGCCGAGCTGGCCGCCGCCGCCGCCGAGGCTGCCGGCGAGGCCAGGGGTGCCCGGACCGAGCGGGAGACATCCCGCCGGCTGGCCGCAGTGGAGGAGTCGCTACGAGGAGCCGAGGCCGAGCTGGGCCGGCGCGTCGCCGAGCTGGCCGAGGTCAAGGAGCAGCTCGCCATCGAGCGCAGGGCTCGCCGCCGGTCGGAGTCGGAGACGGGACGTCTGCGCAAGCGGGTGGCAGGCCTGGAGTCGGACGTGGAGGAGAGCCGTCGCCAGGCCGCCGGCGACGGCGTCGCCGCCGCTGAGCTCCACGATCTCCGGCAGCGGTTCGCCGAGCTGGAAGCGGAACATCGACGGGCCCAGGAACAGGTGCGCCAGCTCGAACAGGAGCAGTCAAACGGAGGGGGTGACGGAAGCGGCGGTGCACCTCCGTCCGGCGCCGTGCCGAACGAGAGCAACCTGCCGGGGGACCGGGTCGTCGACGTCGAGGCGCTGGCCGATGCCGTCACTGCGACGGTGTCGACGCTCGCCGGCGCCCTGGCGGCTGCCGCCCGCCAGCTCGCGCCCTTCGCCCCGCCCGCGCCGCCGAGCCCCACCGCCCCGGCGCCGGCTCCGGCTCCGCCCTCACCGCCATCGGCACGGGCATCGGTGGCACCGTCCCGTCCGGCTCCGCAGCCGGTGCCGCTGCCGCCGGGGGTGTGGGACGACAGCGTCGAGGCGGCCGACCACCTGGTGCGGGTCGAAGGCGTGCTCGTGGTCGTCGACGGCTACAACGTCACCAAGCTCGCCCGCCCGGAGCTGCCCTTGCCCGAGCAGCGTCGGTGGTTGGCCGATGCCGCTGCCGAGCTCGCTGCTCGGACCGGTGCCCACCTGGAGCTGGTGTTCGACGGCGCCGGGCATGGTGCCAGCGCGCCGGCTGACCGGGAGCGCCGGGCCCGGGTGCAGGTGCGCTACTCACCCGACGGTGTCGAGGCCGACGACGTCGTGATCGGCCTGGTCGCCGAGCTGGCCGGGGCCCACCCGATCGTCGTGGCTTCTGACGACCGCCGGGTGCAGGAGGGCAGTCGCCGGGGAGGCGCCAACGTGATCACCGTCGCGCAGCTCCTGGCTGTGCTCCGGCGACGTTGAGCCCGTCGTGACGGGGCGGGCCCGGCGCGCGGAGACGCATCCGAGCCCCTGAGGGCACGCCACCGGGAACCGCCATACGCCGGAGGAGCGTCCACATCCTTCGACGTCACCGGTGCTACCGTCGCCTGGCAGGGACGGCCCGAACTGCGGGCCGTACCGCGGGAGACGCTGGTGCAGAAGCTTCATCTCGTCGGGTTCACCGCAGAGCACGACGGCTTGATCTTCAGTTTGGGGAAGGGCGCGAAGTCCGACGAGTTCATCGTCGACCTCAACGGAGAGCTGCTGCTGACGATCGCGGAAGCGGAGCGGCGGCGCGAACGCCGAGGGTCCGGCGATGCCGGCTTCGGCGCCAGGCCGCAACCGCGCAGTGGGCGCACCAGCGAGCTGAGCCCGCGGGAGCTCCAGGATCGGCTCCGTGCCGGTTGGTCCATCGAGCAGGTCGCCAAGGAGGCCGGCACCGACGTGGAATGGGTGAGCCGGTTCGCCGCCCCCGTACGTGCCGAGCAGGCCCGTGTCGTCGACCGTGCGTTGGGGCTGACCTTCGACAAGCCCCGGCTGGGGCGGTCCTCGCTTCCACTCGGACGGTCGGTCGTGCGCAATCTCGGCGAGCGCGGGGTGCGGCTGAGCGAGGAAGAAGTCGATTCGGCGTGGGGTGCCTTTCAGCTGGAGGAGGGCCTGTGGGTGGTGCGCTTCTCCTACACGTCCCGCGGCCGGCCCCAGGAGGCCGAGTGGCTCTTCGATGTCGAGACCAGTGAGCTGAGCGCACGGAACCGGCTGGCGTCGCAGCTGGGCCACGTCACCAAGGGCCGGGCCCGCCAGCCGGTGGCGACGACCAGCTCGCCGCCGGCACGGGGCCGGTCGAGAGGTGGTGGCGCGGGCTCGTCAGCAGCGGCGGCAGGAACGGCGGGTGACGCGGCCGACGCCGGCGAGCCCGGCGAGGGCGCGGCCTCGTCCACGGGGCGGCCGGGTGGGCGGCGCCGGGGCGCCGCCACCAAGGCTCCGGCGACCAAGAGGGCCGCCTCGGCCAAGAAGGCCCCGGCCAAGAAGAAGGCGCCGGCCAAGAAGGCCCCGGCCAAGAAGAAGGCGCCGGCCAAGAAGGCGCCGGCCAAGAAGAAGGCGCCGGCCAAGAAGAAGGCCCCGGCCAAGAAGGCTCCGGC
>JAHWKL010000131.1 GCA_019347915.1 Actinomycetota bacterium | reverse complement strand
GAGGTGGTCACTTCCGGGCTGTGCACCGGCTGCGCGGGCTGCGTGGTGGCCTGCCCCCACGACGTGCTGGGCTACGACGACGCCGATGGCGTGTACAAGCCGTTCCACCTGGAGGAGGAGGGCGGCCCCGGTGGCTGCGGCCACGGTGACCGAGGGTGCACGTCGTGCACCCGGGCCTGCCCCCGCTTCCGGAGCTGGGAGCCGGAGATCGACACCGCCCTGTTCGGGCGCCCCCGCCGGCCCAAGGAGGTCGACGGGATCTCCAAGGACATCATCCTGGCCCGGGCCAGCGACGAGTTCGTCCACCGGGTGGGCCAGGACGGCGGCCTGGTCTCGGCCCTGTTGATCTGGTGCCTGGAGCAGGGCTACATCGACGCCGCCCTCGTCTCCAACCTGGAGGGCGACGGCACGTCGTGGAAGGCGGTCCCCGGCGTGGCCCGCACCGCCGAGGAGGTGCTGGCCGCTGCCGGCAGCCGCTACACGTACTCGGCCACACCCATGGCCTACGGCGAGGCGGTGGCCGGCGGCGCCGAGAAGCTGGCCCTGGTGGGGATGAGCTGCCACAGCTCGGTGCCGCCGATCATGGGCGTGCGCAAGGTGGGCAAGCCGGCCCGCCGCTTCGCCCTCAACATCGGGCTGCTGTGCTCCAAGACCTTCGACGACGCCATCTTCACCGAGCTGTTCGAGGCCAGGTACGGCTTGAAGAAGCAGGACATCGCCAAGATGAACGTCAAGGGCGTCATGCAGCTGTGGATGCGCAACGGCGACTACCACGAGATCCCCCTCAAGGAGTGCCACGCCTGGACCCGCGAGGGATGCAAGCTCTGCCCCGACTTCGCCGCCCAGCACGCCGACATCTCCACCGGCGGCATCGGCAAGTTCAACGACTGGACCCTCACCATCGTCCGCACCGACCTGGGCCGGGAGATCCTCATCCGCATGCTGGAGGACGGCACCATCATCGGCCGCCCCGGCGACGACGACCCCGGCGCCATCGCCCTGCTGCGAAAGCTGAGCATCAAGAGCCGCAAGCGCTGGCCGGAGGCGGCGGTGGAAGCTCCACGCCTGCGGCCGGCCCCCTCGCCGGCGGCTGCGCCGTCTCCGGCGCCGGCGTCGGCCTCGTGATCCTCGATGGACCCCGGCGACGCCGCCCGGGCGCGGCGCATCGTGCTCCGGGCCTTCGATCTCCCCGGCGCCGGCTGGGAGGCGGTTCGCGCCCCCGAAGCCGTGGCCGAGGCGGTCCACGGTGACGACCTCCTCGACGCCTGCCTGGCCGGCTTCCCCGACCCTGACGTAACCGCCTCGGCCGAATCCGACCGCTTCACCCGGGCCGACGCCCTCGCCTACTCGGTGGTCTGGCTGCTGGCTTCGGAGGCGGCGGCCGAGCTGGCCTTCGCCACGCTGGCGCACGAGCGGTTCGCCTCCGCCTTCGTGGCCGGCATGGCCGCCGAGGTCGATCCCAAGCAGTGCCGCGCCACCCTGCTCGGGCACGTCGCCGCCCCCGTGGAGGGCATCGACGCCCGGGGCCAGTCGGCGGCCCACCGGGCGCGCCTCACCGCGGCCGACGCCGAGGGCGTGCTGCCCATCCACCTCGACCTGGTCGCCCTGCACGAGGAACGAGCGGTGACCCTGGTGATCCTGGCCGACAGCCCCGACCCGGTGCCTCCTGCTGCCGTCCATGCGGTGGCCGAGCGGGTGGCCGCCCGCCTCTGCGCCTGAAATGAGTGACGCTGCGGAGTCCGCCAGGCGGAGCAGCACAGGCTCGCTGCGCTCGCCGGGAAGGCGTGGTGCCGCCTTTGCGCCGCTCATCTCCGTTCCGCCCGGCCAAGCCGGCTGCGCCGGCGGCCGGACGGCGCCGGCGGATTATCGCCGGGGTCACGCTGCGGAGTCCGCCAGGCGGAGCAGCAAGAGCAGCTGGTCCAGCTCCGTGCAACGGGCGCCGGCGGATTATCGCCGGCGCAAGCAGTAATGCTGCGGGATGTCCTGACCCTGCTCCTGGGCGTGGGCACCGGGGTCCTGTCGGGGGCGTTCGGCGTGGGTGGGGCCATCCTGTCCACCCCGGGCATCCGCCTCCTCGGGGTACCGCCACTGATCGCCGTCGGCACCACCCTGCCGGCGGTGCTGCCCAGCGCCATCAGCGGGGGACTGCGCTACCAGCGGGAGGGACTCATCGACTGGCGGGCGGTGGCCTTCACCGTGCCCCCCGGCGTGCTGACGGCGCTGGGCGGCGCCGTGGCCGCCCCCGCCGTACCCGGCCAGGGCCATGTGCTGCAGATCATGACCGCGGCCCTGCTGGCGCTGAGTGCCTGGCGCATCGGCCGCCGGTCCGGCAGCGCCGGCGGCGAGGAGAAGAGCGCGCTCAACCCCCCTGGGAACGGCGGCGACGACGAGGACCTACCGCGGCGACCGGGGCCGGGACGCTACGCCGGCGTGGGGATCGTCGCCGGAGGGCTGTCCGGCCTGCTCGGCATCGGTGGCGGGCTGGTCCTGGTGCCGGGGCTCAACCAGATCGGGAGGTTGCCGCTCCGGACCTCGGTGGCCACCTCACTGATCTGCGTCGGCGCCTTCGCCGTGCCCGGCAGCCTGGCCCACGGGTTGCTCGGCAACATCGACTGGCGCGTCGCCCTCCTGCTGGCCGTGACCGTGATCCCCGGCGCCCGGGTGGGCGCCGGCGTCGCCCTCCGGCTCCGGGACCGACGGCTGGCCCAGCTGGTGGCCGCCTTCCTGGGCGTGATCGCCGTGGGCTACGCCGGCGGGGAGCTGGTTGCGCTGCTGGGATCGACCGGCTGACCCACCACGGGCGGGGGCGCCAGCTCCCGGGCCCGGGAGAACACGGCGTCGAACATGTCCTCGGTGAGCTTCCCGGTGAAGGTGTTCTGCTGGCTCGGGTGGTACGAGCACACCACGGTGCGGCCGTCGCCCAGCACCGCCTCCACACCGTGGCCGAACCGGGGGCGGGGACGCAGGCCGGCCAACCCGGCCACCACCTGGTAGGCGAAGGCGCCCAGGGCCACCACCACCCGGACCTCGGCCAGCAGCGACCACTCGCGCGCCAGCCACGGCAGGCAGGCGTCGCGCTCCGCCGGCGTGGGCCGGTTCGCCGGTGGAGCGCACCGCACGGCGGCGGCGACGTAGGCGCCCGAGAGGGCCAGGCCGTCGTGGCGGTGCTCGCTGGTGGGCTGGTTGGCGTACCCGGCCCGATGCAGGGCGCGGAACACCCAGTCGCCCGAGCGGTCGCCCGTGAAGACCCGCCCGGTGCGGTTGCCGCCGTGGGCGGCCGGCGCCAGCCCGACCACGAGCAGCCCGGCCTGGGGGTCGCCCAAGCCCGGAACCGGCCGGCCCCAGTACTCCTGGTCGGCGAAGGCGGCCCGCTTGTCCACCGCCACCCGCTCCCGCCACTCCACCAGACGGGGACAAGCGCGGCACTCGACCACCTCGGCGGTCAACTGCTCCAGCGCCTTCCCGGTGCCGACAGCCACGGGACGCCACGGTAGGTTGGCCCCATCGCCGCCCGCACCCGGAGACCGAAGCCGCCGCCGGCCACCGTCGTGATCCTCGTCCGCCACGGACAGACGCCGACCACCGGTTCGGTGCTGCCGGGGAGAGCCGCCGGCCTCCACCTGGCCGAGGCGGGCACGGCTCAAGCCGAGGCCGTGGCCCAGCGCCTGGGCGAGCTCGACCGGGTGGACGCGGTCTACACGTCGCCGTTGGAGCGGACCCGAGAGACGGCCAAGCCCATCGCCCGAGCCCGCGGGCTGCGGGCGCGGGTCGAGCGGGGCCTGCTCGAGTGCGACTTCGGGGAGTGGACGGGACGATCGCTCAAGGAGCTGGGCAAGCTGGCCGAGTGGACGACCGTCCAGCGCTACCCCAGCGGCTTCCGCTTCCCCGGAGGGGAGTCGTTCTCCGAGATGCAGGCTCGGATCACCGGCGCCCTGGCCCGCCTGGTCGAGCGCCACCGGGGCGGTGTGGTGGTGGCCGTCTCCCACGCCGACCCCATCAAGGCGGCGGTGGCTTGCGCCCTGGGTACCCACCTCGACCTGTTCCAGCGCATCGCCATCTCCCCGTGCTCCATCAGCGCCGTGAGCTACGGCACCACCAGCCCCATGGTGCTGACCGTGAACTCCGTCGCCGGCCCGCTGTCCGGCCTGAAGCCGTCGTGAGGCGGCCCCGATGAGCAGGTCCTTCGACCTGCCCGACGTCGACCGCTTCGTGGCCGGGGCCGTCGGCCCTCCGGGCGCCCGCGTCTTCTACCTCCAGGCGGCCGCCGGCACCCAGGTCATCACCCTCAAGCTGGAGAAGGCCCAGGTGGCGGCCCTCGCCGGTTACCTGGCCGAGCTCATGTCCGATCTGCCCACCCCCTCGCCGGACGAGCTCCCCGAGCAGCCGGAGCTGATGGAGCCGGTGACGCCGGAGTGGGTCGTGGGCCAGCTCGGGGTGGCCTTCGACGAGTCTCGTGACCGGATGGTCATCCGGGCCGACGAGATGGCCGCCGAGGACGAGGAGCCGGACAGGCCGGACGCCGGGGTGGCTCGTTTCGCCCTCAGCCGCCCGCAGGTCGCCGCCTTCGTCGTCCAGTCCGCCGGCCTGGTCGCCGCCGGCCGCCCCCCGTGCCCGCTGTGCCGGCGCCCCCTCGACCCCTCGGGTCACGTGTGCATCAAGACCAACGGGCACCATCCCCACTGAACCTGCTCGCCGAGGGGGACATCGAGCTCAAGGGGCGCATGCCCTGGAGCTCGAACCGGACCTTCCTCGTCGAGATCAGCGCCGCCGACCAGCGCATGCTCGCGGTCTACAAGCCCGGACGAGGCGAGCGCCCCCTGTGGGACTTCCCCGGCGGCCTGTACCGTCGGGAGGCCGCCGCCTGGGCGCTCTCCGAGCTGTTGGGATGGGGCATCGTCCCCGAGACGATCGTGCGTGACGGTCCCCTGGGCGAAGGGTCGGTGCAGCGGTTCGTGCCCGCCGACTTCCGCCAGCACTACTTCACCCTGCTGGAGGACGCCGCCCACCACGACGCCCTGCGCGTCATCTGCGCCTTCGACCTGCTGGCCAACAACACCGACCGCAAGAGCGGTCACTGCCTGCTGGGCGAGGACGGCCGGGTGTGGGCCATCGACAACGGCCTGTGCTTCCATCCCTCGCCCAAGATCCGGACCGTCATCTGGGACTTCGCCGACGAGCCGGTGCCGCCCACCTTGTTGCCCGACGTGGAGGGCATGCTCGAGCGGCTGCCGGGCGGGCTGTGCGGGCTGCTGGCCGACGACGAGGTGGCCGGCCTGCGCCGGCGGGCGACGGCACTGCTGCACCGGCCGGTCTTCCCCGCCCCTGACCCCCTCGCCCACTGCTACCCCTGGCCACTGGTGTGAGTGCTTCTCCCGACGGGGCCACCCCGCTTCTGGCAGCAGGAATGGTCGCCCGTTCGACGGTCGCCCGTTCGACCGCTCCTGCTGCCAGAACGGGAAGGAGGGCCGGAACGGGAAGGAGGGCCGGAACGGGAAGGCGCCGGTCAGTCGCCGGCCGCTGAGGCGGCGACGCCGGCCGCCCGCTCGCGGTAGGCCCGGTTCATGATCTCGTTGGCGTCGAGGACCACGTCCAGCGCCTCCACCACCGCCGGCCACGCCGGCCCGGGGACGGCCACGTAGAGCTCGTCGTCGCCCATCTCGGTGGCCATGCGGTTGCCGGCGCAGCCCAGGCTCAGCGCCGCCTGGCCCTCGTGCATGGCCAGCGGCAGCACGGCGCAACCCGGGCGCCCGGACACGGGTGCGGTCATGGGCGTGACCCCGGCTCGCAGGGCGGCCTCGTGCAGGAGCATGGCCTGGGCGGGGGTGGCGGCCACCACCACGACGCTCGGCGCGAACGGGGCGGTGGCGGCGGGCGCGTAGGCCACCACGCCGGGCGGCTCGCTCACCGTGGGGATCGACGGCACCTCCCCAGGGTCGACGTAGCCGGCCGAGGCCATGAGCCCGAGGGTCTCGGCCAGCTCCGAGGCCCGCTCCTCGGGGAGGGCGATGCCGTGCACGTGGCTTCCCACCGCGCAGTTGTGGTGGTCGCCGGGGACGGTGTAGAAGGCGCGGCCGTCCCGGGCGTGGCGCCAGAAGGCGCAGCCGGCAGCGACGGGGCCGCCGTCCCAACGGGTCACGCCCGGGGGCGGTTCCGGCAGGAAGGCGATGGCGACGGGAGCCCCATCGAGCCCCAGTCTCTCCTGGACGTCGAGCGGTGCGGGCATGGCGAGCTCCTTCCCTGGGCCTGGGCCTGGGCCCAGAGGTTAACGCCAGCCGGCGGGCGCCGATCCGGCGGTCACCCCTCGCCGCGCACGGCCTGCCCGTGGAGCTCGTCGCGGTTGACGCCGGCGGGGCTCTTCACCACCCGTCCGGCGA
>JAHWKL010000130.1 GCA_019347915.1 Actinomycetota bacterium | reverse complement strand
GCAGGGGAAAGAATCGGTGGCGCCGCCCGCCAGGGCTCAGCTCGATGCCGGGGGATGTTCCCCTGTCTGTCGCGCGGCAACTACGTCTGGTCTACGTATCGGCACGTGCGCCCGGATCTTGAGTCGCCAATGCGACGGCGTGGAGGTGGCGGGCGTGGAGGTGGCGGGCGTGGAGGTGGCGGTGTGGAGGTGGCGGGAATCGAACCCGCGTCCTTCAGCTTCTCAACCAGACTTCTCCGAGCGCAGCCGGTGGAGGATTGTCGGGCGGTCACACGTCACCGGCACTCGGCGACCGCCGTAGTCAGCTTGGTGTCCCTCCCGGGTCGCTGACTCCCCGGAAGGTGAGCCCCGCTGGATGACGCCCGGTTCCGCTCCGCAGGGCCGGGAGCGGGAGGACGTCGCTCAAGCTACTTACGCAGCGAGAGCGAGGTTGCCGTTGGTGTTGGCATTTATGGTTGGTTCCCGACTCTTTAACGTGGTTCCGGGGACCACGGCTCGCTTCTCTGGTCTCGATCACCGAAGTCGAAACCGATCACCCCCAAGAGGGTTTCGCCATCCTACCCGTCCTCCCACAGGTGACCACGGGGCGGCCACTCAGCGGCCGGGACGGGCGGCCATGGCCCGGTCGACGTCGCGGCGGACGTCCCGCTCGGCGATGGCTCGACGCTTGTCGTGGCGCTTGCGGCCCCGGGCCAGCCCCAGCTCGACCTTGGCCCGGGACCCGTTGAAGTACACCGAGAGGGGGACGAGGGTGAGGTGCTCGGCCTCGAGCCGCCGGCGGATCTCGTCGATCTGGTGACGGCGCAGGAGGAGCTTGCGGAGCCGCTCCGGGTCGTGGCCGTCGAAGCCGTGGCTGTGGGCGTAGGGGGCGATGTGCACGCCCTTGAGCCAGGCCTCCCCGTCGGCGACGTAGGCGTAGCTGTCCTTGAGCTGCACCTTGGCGGTGCGCAGTGACTTCACCTCGCTGCCCTCGAGCACGATGCCGGCCTCGTAGGTGTCGAGGATGTCGTAGTCGTAGCGGGCTCGTCGGTTGCTGGCCACCACGGTGGTTCCGGACCGCCGAGCGCCGGCCTTGGTGTCGGTGCGGGCCACGTGGCGAGGGTACCCTCGCCGGTCGTGCTCCGGCTGCGTCGCCAGCAGTGGATCGAGATGGTTGCTCACGGCTTGGACTGCCTTCCCGAGGAGGCGTGCGGGCTGCTGGTCGGCCGTCCCGACGGCTCGATCGAGGAGTTCCGGCCCTGCACCAACACCGACCGGTCGGCCCGCACCTACGCCATCGACGGCCGGGAGATCCTGCGGGTGGAGCGTGGCCTGGACGCATCGGGGAACGGCCTCGAGGTCGTGGGGGTCATGCACACCCACACCCACACCGAGGCCTACCCCTCGCCCACCGACGTCGAGCGAGCTGCCCTGCTCGCCGGCTGGCACTTCCTCATCGTGTCGCTGCGCCACCCCGAGCCGGTCGCCCGCTCCTACCGCATCTCCGACGGTGAGGTCGCCGAGGAACCGATCGAGCTCGTCGTTCGGTAGAATCCCCAGCGATCCAGTCGACTTTTCCCGGAGGACCCAGTGCCGGTCAGCGTCCGCCTTCCCACCGTCCTTCGCACCCACGCCGGCGGCCTCTCCGAGGTGTCGGCCGAGGGAGCGACGATCGGCGAGGTCGTCGACGACGTGGTTCGCCAGTTCCCCGGCACCGCCAACCACCTGAAGGCGCCCGACGGTGCCTTGCACCGGTTCGTCAACGTCTATCTGGACGACGAGGACGTGCGCTACCTCGGCGGCCTCGACACCCCCGTGAGCGACGGTGCGGAGGTCTCCATCGTCCCCGCCGTGGCCGGCGGGACCGGCTGAGGGCCGGGCCCGCGTGGCCCCCTACGACTCGGTCCTGGACCTCATCGGCAACACGCCGCTGGTCGACGTCTCCGCCCTCAGCCCTTCGCCGGGCGTGCGCATCCTGGCCAAGCTCGAAGGTCAGAACCCGGGCGGTTCGGTCAAGGACCGGGCGGCCAAGGCCATGATCGAGGAGGCCGAGAAGGAGGGGTTGCTGCAGCCCGGGTCGGTGGTGATCGAGTCGTCGTCGGGCAACACCGGGATCGCCCTGGCCATGATCTGCCGGGTGCGGGGCTACCACCTGGTCGTGGTGCTCCCCGAGAACGTCTCCGTCGAGCGCCGCCAGCTGCTCGAGGTCTGGGGCGCCGAGATCGTGCCCTCGCCAGGTGACGAGGGTTCCAACGGGGCCCTGCAGGGGGCCCGGGCGCTGGCCGCCGAGCACCCTGACTGGTACTTCCCCTACCAGTACGGCAACCCGGCCAACCCCAAGGCGCACTACGAGGGGACGGGCCCGGAGATCTGGCGTGACTGCCCCGAGGTCACCCACTTCATCGCCGGGCTGGGGACCGCCGGCACCCTCATGGGCGTGGGCCGGTTCCTCAAGGAGCGCAACGCCGCAGTGCAGCTGTGGGCGGTGGAGCCGCCGGCCGGCGAGATGGTCGACGGTCTGCGCAACCTCGACGACGGCTTCGTCCCCCCGGTGTTCGTCGACAACGGTGGTGCCGAGTTGCTCGACCGCAAGATGATCGTGCGGGCGCGCGAGTCGATCGAGTGGACCAGGCGGCTCACCGAGGTGGGGATCTTCGCCGGCATCTCCTCGGGCTCGGCCATGGCCGCCGCCGCCCGCGGCGCGGCCCAGCTCGACGAGGGGGTCATGGTCGCCCTGGTGGCCGACGGCGGCTGGAAGTACCTCTCCACCGGGGCCTGGACCGCTGACCTCGACGAGGTGACCGAGCGAGCGACCCGCCTCATCTACTTCTGACGTCGTGATCAGCGGCCTGGCGTTCGCCTCCGGGCTCGTGCTCGCCGCCGTCGAGGAGGCCGACGACGAGCTGGCGGAGGCGCTGGAGGGGGTGACCACCGGCGACTGGCTGCGGGCGGGCGCCATCTTCGTGGCTGGCATCGTGCTCAGCCAGCTGGTCAAGCGCCTCACCGCCTCGTTCGTCCAGCGGGGCGACGGCACCCGCCTCGCCGCCCAGCTCGTGGGCCGGGTGGTCGGCGGCCTGGTGGTGGTGGGCGGCATCGTGTACGCCCTGCAGGTCCTCGGCGTCCGCCTGGGCCCGGTGCTGGGCGCCCTGGGGATCGGCGGCCTGGCCCTCGCCTTCGCCGCCCAGACCATCCTCGAGAACCTCTTTGCCAGCATCCTGCTCCAGTCCCGCCGGCCGTTCCGGCGGGGCGACCAGATCGAGACCAACGAGATCGAGGGCACGGTGGAGGACGTCAACTTCCGCACCGTGGTCGTGCGCACCTACGCCGGTGAGCGGGTGCTGGTGCCGTGCTCGCAGGTGCTCAACAACCCCATCACCAACTACACGGTCGGCGGCAGGCGGCGCACGACCCTCACCGTCGGCGTGGCCTACGACACCGATCTGGCCACGGCGCAACGGGTGCTGCAGGGAGCGGTGCGCTCGATCGACGGGGTCCGGGCCGACCCGACGCCCGAGGTGTGGGTCGAGCAGTTCAACGAGTCGAGCATCGATTTCGCCCTGCGCTTCTGGCACGCGCCCGACATCGCCACGCTGTGGCGGGTGCGGTCGGGCGTGGCCATGGCGGTCAAGTCGGAGCTCGACGCCGCCGGCATCACCATTCCCTTCCCGCAGCGCACGCTCGGGTTCCTGCCCTCGGCGACCCTCGACGTGCGGGCCCCGGCAGCCGGCGACGGCGACAGGACCACGAGCTGAGCGTCTCGAAGGGCCCCATCGGGATGTTCGACAGCGGGTTCGGCGGGCTCACCGTCGCTCGCGCCGTCATGGACCTGCTGCCCGAGGAGGACCTGGTGTACCTGGGCGACACGGCGCGGTACCCGTACGGGCCCCGTCCCCTGGACGAGGTCCGGGGGTTCGCCCGTCAGATCGCCCGGTTCCTGGTCGAACGTCACGGCGTCCAGTCCGTGGTGGTGGCGTGCAACACCGCCTCGGCGGCCGCCCTGGACGAGCTTCGGGCCGAGCTCGAGGTCCCGGTGCTCGGGGTCATCGAGCCCGGTGTGCGTGCTCTGGTGTCGGCCACCCGCAACGGGCGGGTGGGGATCATCGGCACCGTGGGCACCATCGGCTCGGGCGCCTACCAGCGGGCGGTGGCTGCCACCGGCGCCGACGTCGAGCTCCGCTGCGCCGCCTGCCCCGGCTTCGTGGAGTTCGTGGAGCGGGGCGAGACCGGATCGGACCAGGTGCACGTCCTCGCCGAGCGCCTTCTCGCCCCGCTGTGCGAGGCGGGTGTGGACGCCTTGTTGCTGGGATGCACCCACTACCCCTTCCTCGCCCGTACCATCAGCGACGTGGTCGGGCGGGAGGTGGTGCTGGTGTCGTCGGCCGACGAGACCGCCTTCGAGCTCCGTTCGCTGCTCGTGGGCCCCGCCCCCACACCCGTCCGTGGTCCCGCAGCGGGCGCCGGCCGCCATGTGTTCCTGTCGTCCGGCGACGTCGGGTGGTTCGAGTCGCTCGGTCGCCAGCTGCTCGGGCCCGAGCTCGGGCGGGTCCAACAGGTCGACTGGACGTGAGCATCGCCCTGACGGTGCTGGGGTGCTCGGGGTCCTACGCCGAGCCGGGAGGAGCGTGCTCGGGCTACCTGGTCCAGGGCGGCGGAGCGTCGGTGTGGCTGGACGCCGGCCCCGGCACCCTGGCCAACCTCCAGCGCCACCTCGACCTCGACTCGCTCGACGCCGTGGTGCTCACCCACGCCCATCCCGACCACTGGGTCGACGTGCTGCCGTACCACAACGTCGTGCGCCACATCCGGCCCCGCACCGGTGTGGTCGTGCTGTCGCCTCCGGAGGTCCGGCGGCTGGCGGCCGAGGTCAACGGGCCGCTCGAGCCGGCCCTCGACTGGACCGAGGTCCGCTCCGGCGACTCCGCCTCGGTCGGCGGCCTGGCCCTGTCCTTCCGCCAGACCGATCACGGCCCCGAGACCCTCGCCGTGCGGATCGAGGCGGAGGACGGTGCGTCCTTGGGCTACTCGGCCGACACCGGGCCGGACTGGTCCCTCGAGGAGCTGGGCCCGGGAGTCGACCTGATGCTGTGCGAGGCCTCCCTGGCCGCCGGCCAGGAAGGGCAGTCCAGGCACCTCACCGCCGCCCAGGCCGGCGCCTCGGCTCGCGCCGCGGGCGCCCGGCACCTAGTCATCACCCACCTCCAGCCGGGTGTCGACCGGGAGCGGTCACGGGCGGAGGCGAGCGAGGCCTTCGGGCTCCCCGTCGACGTCGCCGCCGTCGGTGCCAGCTACGAGGTGGCGCCGTGACGGCACCGACCACTCCGGGACGCCGTGCCGACGGGCGGGTCGACGACCAACTTCGTCCCGTGCGCTTCGAGCGCGACTTCACCGAGCTCCCGGCCGGCTCGGTGCTGGTCTCCTTCGGGCGGACCCGCGTGCTGTGCACCGCGTCGGTCGACACCGACGTCCCCCGGTGGCTGCGCGGCAGTGGCCGAGGATGGGTGACGGCCGAGTACTCCCTGCTCCCGGGCTCGACGGGCGAGCGGGTCCCTCGGGAAGCGGCTCGCGGCAAGTTGAGCGGCCGCACCCAGGAGATCCAGCGCCTCATCGGCCGTTCGCTGCGGTCCGTCACCGACCTGACGGCCATGGCGGAGCTGCAGGTGGTCGTGGACTGCGACGTCATCCAGGCCGACGGCGGGACCCGCACGGCGTCGGTGTGCGGGGGGTACGTCGCCCTCCACGACGCCCTCAGCCGCCTGGTGGCCGCGGGACGGCTGCCGGCCCATCCCATGACCGACCCCTGCGGAGCGGTGTCGGTGGGCATCGTCGACGCCGTCCCGGTGCTCGACCTCGACTACGCCGAGGACTCCCGGGCGGGGGTCGACATGAACGTGGTCATGACCGGCAGTGGCCGCTTCGTGGAGGTGCAGGGCACCGCCGAGGGCACCGCCTTCTCCCGCACCGAGCTCGACAGCCTGGTCGACCTGGCGGCGGGAGGCATCCGCCAGATCCTCGAGATCCAGGCCGAGGTGCTCTCGCAGCCGCCCCTGCTGCGGACGCCCTCCTGACGCGGTGACGTTGCGTAGCCGCCAGGCGGAGCAGCATCGAGAGCTGGTCCAGCTCCGTGCAACGGGGCGCCGGCGACGCTTGCGGAGCTGGCGCCGTTGAGAATCGTCATCGCCACCGGCAACCCGGGCAAGGCGAGGGAGATCGCCGCCGTGCTGGCCGCCGTGCTGGCCGGGGTGCGGGACGTCGAGCTCGTGCCCCGTCCAGACGACCTGCCCGAGCCCGAGGAGAACGGCGCCACCCTGCTCGACAACGCCCGCATCAAGGCCGAGGCGGTGATGGCGGCGACGGGGGAGGCGGCCGTGGCCGACGACACCGGGCTCGAGGTGGTGGCCCTCGGCGGCGCGCCCGGCCTCCACA
>JAHWKL010000012.1 GCA_019347915.1 Actinomycetota bacterium | reverse complement strand
GGCGATCGACACCTGGCCCGTGGTCCGGGTGGCGGCGGCGGTGATGGCACCGGGCCTGGTGGCCGAGACCCGCGGGCCGGTGGACGAGGTGTTCTCCTGGGCGTCCCTCACCAAGCTCCTGACCGCCCTCGCCACGCTCGTCGCCGTGGAGGAGGGCACGGTGGCCCTCGACTCCTCTGCCGGCCCGCCGCGGTCCACCGTGCGCCACCTGCTCGCCCACGCCTCCGGGCTGGCCCCCGACGACGACCGGGCCCTGGCCCCGCCCGGCCGGCGGCGGATCTACTCCAACCGCGGGTTCGAGCTGCTCTCCGAGACGGTGGCCGAGGGGGCGGGCATGCCGTTCGTCGACTACGTCACCGCTGCCGTCGTCGAGCCGCTGGGCATGACCGCCACCTCTTGGGGAGGGTCGGCGGCGAAGGGGGCCAGCGGGCCGCTCACTGACCTGTCCCGCCTGGCCATGGAGCTGCTCCGCCCCACCCTGGTGGACCAGGCCACGCTGGCGGCGGCCACCCGCCCCGCCTTCGCCGGGCTGGCCGGCGTGCTCCCGGGCTTCGGCCATCACTCGCCCAACGACTGGGGCCTGGGCTTCGAGCTGCGGAGCCGAAAGGCCCCGCACTGGACGGGCACGGCCAACTCGCCCCGCACCTTCGGTCACTTCGGCCGGGCCGGGGGGTTCCTGTGGGTGGATCCCGACGCCCACCTGGCCTGCGCCTCCCTCTCCGACCGCGACTTCGACCGGTGGGCGATGACGGCGTGGCCGGCGTTGAGCGACGCCGTGCTGGCCGAGCACCGCCACCACTGACCCCCCTCCTGTTCTTTGTCGGATCACCCACCGTGGCGGTGGTCGAGTCGACAGAGAACGGCGAGAGGAGGGTGGTCAGGCGGGGAAGACCCGCACCTCGGTGGCCTTGACCGTGACCCAGACCTGGCCGCCCTCGTGGAGGGCGAGGTC
The DNA here is from genome assembly GCA_019347915.1 of Actinomycetota bacterium. Classification (GTDB taxonomy): domain Bacteria; phylum Actinomycetota; class Acidimicrobiia; order Acidimicrobiales; family CADCSY01; genus JAHWJR01. The sequence continues at coordinate 36,136 of JAHWKL010000012.1, read as the reverse complement.
GGCCACGGCCGCCGGCGTGACCTCGGCCACCAACGGCGGGCGCCCGTCGAGGGCGACCCGCACCCGGGCCCGGTCACCCAGCAGCTCGACCGCCTCGGATCGGCCCAGCCACACGTTGCGGGGCGACCCCTCCGGCGGGCGCCGGTGCACGGCCACGGCCCGGGGGTGGACCACGGCCAGGACCGGCCCCCGGCCGGCGCCGGGAGCCGCCAGCCAGCCCCCGTCCGCCAACTCGACGCCGTCGTCCCGGCCGTGCCCCCTCAGGAGGTTGACGCCCACCAGCTCGGCGACCCACGGTGATCGGGGCCGCTCGGCCACCTCACGGGGCTTCCCGTGCTGCACGACACGGCCGTGTTCGAGCACCACCAGCCGGTCGGCCAGGATCATGGCCTGGAGGGGGTCGTGGGTGACCAGCACCCGCACGCCGGCGCCGGCCATGAGCGGGCGCAGCTCCCGCCGCAGGGCGGCACGGGCCTCGACGTCGAGCGCCGCCAGCGGCTCGTCGAGCAGCAACAGCGCCGGCTCCACGGCCAGGGCCCGGGCCAGCGCCACCCGCTGGGCCTCGCCGCCGGAGAGGGTCGCCGGCCGGGAGGCCGCCCGGTGACCCACGCCGAGGCGGTCCAGCCACGCTTGCGCCCGACGCCCCGCCTCGGCCCGCCGTACGCCCTGGCAGCGCAAGCCGAAGGCCACGTTGTCGAGGGCGCTCAGATGGGGGAACAGCAACCGGTCCTGGAAGACCAGGGCCACCGGTCGTTGTTCCGGGGGCAGGCGGTGGCCGGTGGCGGCGTCCTCCAGGACCGTGCCGCCCATGACCACCCTGCCGGCGGTCAGCGGTATCAGGCCGGCCAGGGCCCGCAGCAGGGTCGACTTGCCGGCACCGTTGGGCCCGACCACGGCCACCACCTCTCCGGGAAGCGCATCCAGGGCCACGTCGAGGCGGAGCTCCCCGACCTCGGCCGCCACCACAGCGCTCAGGCCGGCGGTCACCGCACGAGCCCGAGCACCCAATGCCGGCGCAGGCCGACGAGCACGGCGACCGACACCCCGACGAGCACGAGGCTGAGCACCACGGCCGACTCCGGGTCGCCCTGGAGGGCGAGGAACACTGCCAGCGGCAGCGTCTGCGTCCGGCCGGCGACGTTGCCGGCGAAGGTGATGGTGGCTCCGAACTCCCCGAGGGCACGGGCCCACGACAGCGCCGCTCCCGCCGCCAGCGAGGGCGCCAGCAGGGGCAGCGTGACCCGACGGAACACCTCCGCCCGGGAGGCACCGAGGGTCCGGGCGGCGTCCTCCAAGCGGGTGTCGAGGGCCCGCAGGCCGGCCTCGGTGGTGAGCACGAGGAAGGGCAGGGCCACGAAGGTCTGGGCCAGCACCACCCCCGCCGGCGTGAACGGCAAGCCCAGCCCCAGGCCCCGGTCGAGCCACTGGCCCACCAGCCCCCGCCGCCCGAAGGCCACGAGCAGGGCCACGCCACCCGAGACCGGCGGCAGCACGACGGGCAGGGTGATCAGCGCCCGCACGAGACCCCTCCCCCGGTACGCCACCCGGGCCTGCACCCAGGCCAGCGGCAGCCCCAGGACCACGGTGAGCGCGGCGGCCACCATCGACGACACCAGGGAGAGCCGCAGGGCCGCCAGGGCTCCCGGTGCCGCCAGCAGCTCGATGGCCCGGCTCCACGGCGCCTTCCAGACCAGGGCCACCAGCGGGAGGCCCACGAGGGCGGCGCCGGGCAGTGCCAGGGCCAGGGCCAGGGCGCCCCGCCGTGGTGTCACCCCGCCACCGGCTCCCCGGCCGGGGGCAGGAAGCCGGCGCCGGCCAGCACCTCCTGCCCGGGAGCGGAGCGCACGAAGGCGACGAAGGCCTCCGCCGCCTCCGGTCGCTCCGTCCCCACCATCGTCGCCATCGGGTAGCGGGCCACGACGTCGTCGTCGGCGAGGATGTGCACGGCGTCCAGCCGGCCCCGCGCCGCCCTCACGTCGGTGGCGTAGACCACGCCGGCGTCGGCCTCCCCCAGCTCGATCCGGGTGGCCACCGCCTTCACGCTGGGCTCCCGGCTGGGCCGGGGCACCTCGACGCCCGCCCGGGCCAGCACCTCTGCCGTGTAGCGGCCGGCCGGCACCGCGGGATCGGCCAACGCCACCCGGAGCCCGGGACGACCCAGGTCACCTACGCCTCCCACCCCCCCGGGGTTGCCCGGCGGCACGGCGATGGCCAGCCGGTTGCGGGCGAACACCACGGGCGGGGCCACCATCCCCGCCTCGACCAGCTCCTGCATGCTGGCGTCGTCAGCCGTGGCCACCACGTCGGCGGGCAGCGAGCCCGCCGTCGCCCCCTGCTGCAGCTGGAACACCAGCGTGGGCGTCCCCGCCAAGTGGAGGTCGACGTCGATGCCGGGATGGGCGGCCTCGAAGTCAGAGGCCAGGACCTCGAAGGCCTCGGTGAGCGAGGCGGCGGCGAACACCGTGAGCCTGGTGGCCCGGCCATCGTGCCCCTCGCCGCCGCACCCGCCGGCGACGAGGGCGGCGGTGGCGAGGGCGGCCCAGCGGCGGAGGGGCCGAGCCGGCGCCGTCACGGGCAGGCGCCGACCTCGCCGCCGAGGGTTCGGGTCAGCGCCGCTTACCCTTCTTGCGGCCACGGGGGGCGATGGGCGCCGTCGACGACGACGGAGGTGGAGGCGGAGGCGGAGGTGGGGCCTTGGGCTTCCGCCCGGCACCGTCACCGTCGCCGGCGGTGCGGGTGGCGGAGCCGTCGCCGTCGTCCGTCGTCGACTGGGCCGGCGAGCCCCCCGTGGGGACCAGCGGTGCGGAACGAGCCTCCAGCCGGCGCCGAGTCGACGCCCACCGGGGCTCACGCTCCTTGATCACGGCCAGCAACGGCGAGGCGATGAAGATCGACGAGTAGGCGCTGGCGCCCAGGCCGATGAGCAGGGCGAGGGCGAACTGCTGGAGGGTGACGGCGCCGAGCACGAACGACCCGATGACCAGCAGCGAGGCGATGGGGAGCAAGGCGGTGATCGACGTGTTCAGCGTCCGCATGAGCACCTGGTTCAGTGACCGGTTCACGATCGAGCTGTAGGTCGAGCGTCCGGCACCGCCCGCCGCCTGGACGTTCTCGTCGACCTTGTCGAACACCACGATCCCGTCGTAGATCGAGTACCCGAGGATGGTGAGCACGGCGATGACGGTGGCCGGCGTGACCTCGAAGCCGGTCAGGGAGTAGACGCCCACGGTGACGAGGATGTCGTGCACCAGGGCGGCCAGGGTGGCCGCGGCCATCCGCCACTCGAAGCGAAGGGTGATGTAGGCGGCGATGGCGATCAGGAAGAAGACCAGGGCCCGCTCCGCCTTGTTGGTGATCTCCGAGCCCCACGACGGGCTGACGTCGGTCACCTGCACGTCGGAGGCGTCGGTCCCGGCCAGGTCGGCCAGCGCCTGGGTCACCGCCTCCCGGTCGGCGCCGCTGTCAGGTGCCGCCTGCACCCGGACGCGCTCACCCTGCTCGCCCCCGAGGGTCTGGATGGAGGCGTCGGGGGCGCCGAGCGACGCCATGACGTCGCGCACCTCCTCGGTGTCGACGCTCCCCGGCACCACCCACGAGGTGCCGCCCTGGAACTCGATGCCCAGGTTGAGGCCCCGGCCCAGCATCGACACCAGGCCCAGGGCGATGATCGCACCCGAGAGGGCGAACCAGAGCTTGGCCCGGCCGACGAAGTCGACGTCGGTCTGGCCGTGATAGAGCCGACCGAGGCGGCCGCGGCCGCTGCCGTCGGCGCTCATCGGCCGGCCCCCACCGTCGAGGGCGAGGCCACGGTGGGGGAAGGGGCCACGCCCAACCCGGCGGCCACGCCGAGGAGGCGCCCCGAGGTCAAGCGTCGGCGGCGAGCGAGCATGGCGACCAGCGGGCGGGTGAAGAAGTACGCCACGATCAGGTCGAGCACGGTCGACAGACCGAGGAAGAAGGCGAACCCCCGGACCGGGCCGACGGTGAGCCACCACAGCAGGAAGGCGCCGATGAACGCCGACGTGTCGGCGGCCAGGATGGTGCGGAAGGCCCGCTTGAACCCCCGGTCGACCGACGAGCGCAGGCTCCGACCCGAGCGCACCTCGTCCTTGAGCCGCTCGAAGTAGACGATGTAGGAGTCGACGGTGACGCCGACCGACACCACGATGCCGGTGACGCCGGCCAGGCTCAGAGCCAGCCCCTGGGACACCCCGAGGTAGCTGATCACCGACCACTGCAGCGCCGCCCACACGCACAGCCCCAGGGCCACGACCAGGCCCAGCACCCGGTAGTACGCCACCAGGTAGAGCAGCACCAGGGCGGTGCCGAGGCCACCGGCGATCAGGCCGGCCCGCAGCGAGTCGCGGCCGAGGGTCGCCGAGACCGTGGACACCGACTGCTGCTCGAGCTGGACGGGCAGGGCCCCGAAGCTCAGCACCAACGCCAGGTCCTTGGCCTCGGCCTCGCTGAAGTCGCCGGTGATCTGCACCTGGTCGGCCTGGAACTCGGGGGTCTGGATGGTCGGCGCCGACGCCACGGTGGCGTCGAGCACGATGGCCACGCTGCGCAGCGGGCACGTGGGCGCGCCGTTGAAGCAGGCCTGAGCCAGCTGGTTGAACCGGAGGATGCCCTCGGAGGTGAACGTGAGGTCCACCGCCCAGGTCGGTTGGGAGAAGCGGGCAGTGGCGCCCTCCAGGTCATCACCGAGGGCGCCGGCGGGGCCCAGTCGGTACACCGGGGGCTCGGCACCGTCCTCCCGCTCACCGGCGAGCACCACCTCGGCGTCGGCCGTGGCCTCCTCCCGAGGAGTGAGCGGGGGCGCCTCGGCGTCGGGGGCGATCACGTCCAGCACCGGGCGGAACTGGAGCTGGGCGGTCTGGCCCACCACCTCCAGGGCTCGTTGCTGGTCCTTGACCCCGGGAAGCTCCACCACCACAGCGTCGCCTTGGCGGGTGATCTCGGGCTCGGCCACCCCGAGGGCGTCGACGCGGTTGCGGATGACCTCGATGGCCTGGTCGAGCACCGCCGGGTCCTCGACGCTGGCGGGGGGCTGCAGGACCACGGAGGCGCCGCCCTGCAGATCGAGGCCCAGCTGGGGGGCGTTCCCCGCCGCCAGGGTGGCGGCCAGGGACCCGAAGGCGATCACGAGGATGGCCAGCAGTGAGGTGAGCAGGCGTCGGCGCACTCTCAACGCTCGTCGTCGGGATCGACGCCGTCCGCCGCCGGCGGCTCGTCCGCCGCGGCGTCGGCATCGGGCTCCAGCCGCCTCGAGATGGCTCCCCGCAGCAGGCGCAGCTCCACACCGGGGCTGACCTCCAGGCGTAGCTCCTCGTCACCGAGGACGCGCACGGTGCCGACGATGCCGCCGAGGGTGATCACCTCGTCGCCGACCTGGATCGACGCCACCAGCTCGCGCTGCTTGCGCACCCGCGCCTGTTGGGGGCGGATGAGCAGCAGCCACATGAGGGCGAAGAGCAGGAGGAAGGGAAGGATTTCCATGGCGACCTCGGTCGGGGCGCGACGGGAAGGCGGGCGCTCGCGTCGGGGCACGACCCTAGCGCCCCCTTGGGCGGCCCTGTTGCTCCACGGGGTGCACGACGAAGCGGTCTTCCGCCGGTTAGCGTCGTGCCATGAGCCGCAGATTCCTCGTCCTGGCCTTGGTGACCGCAGTCGCCGCGCTGGGTTTCACCACTCCCGTTCAGGCCCACCTGCTGAGCCCCCTCCTCGGCGGATCCGACGGTGTCGAGGCCGACTGGACACTCGGCGGCCAACCGTGCCGGCTGATCGAGATGCCCACCGCCGCCCCGTTCGGGGTCAGCTCCTGCCCGGGCGTGCGGCCGGGATCGGTCATCGACTCCGGCGAGGGCGTGTGCAGCCTGAACTTCATGTTCACCGACCCCACCGGCCAGCGGTACATGGGCACCGCCGGCCACTGCCTGCTCGCCGGCGCCTTGCCCGTCGGAGGCCTCGACATGGGAGAGGTGTCCTTCCTCCCCGGGGCCGGCCCCGCCGCCCGTGACATGCTGGGCCAGCGGATCGGTGAGTTCGCCTACGCCGTGCTCGAGGACCCGAAGGACTTCGCTCTCATACGCCTCGACCCGGATGTCGAGGCCAGCCCCCAGGTCTGCGGGTTCGGTGGCCCGACCGGCGTGAACGAGGAGAACCCGGGGCTCCTGTCCCCCACCGTGCTCTCCAGCTTCGGCAACCCGCTCGGGCTGGGGACCGGCGTGACGGCCAAGAGCTTCGTGGCCCTGGGCATGCCGAGCGACGACCACGTCTTCGCCACCGGCGTCGTCCTGCCCGGCGACAGCGGAGGTCCGGTGCTCGACAGCGCAGGCCGAGCGGTGGGGGCGGTGGTCAGTGTCGGCCTCCACACGGGCAGTCTGGTGCCGAGCCTCGACGGCCTCGACGCCGGCCTGGTCGGCATCACCCGCATCGCGCCGCAGATCGAGCGGGCCGAGGCCGTCCTGGGCACCGACCTCGACCTGGTGGAGGCGCCCCGGCTCTAGCCACCGCAGGCCGGGCGGGGCCGGGCCGAGCGCACGGCAGGCGCGGCACCGACCGCCGTTTCGGCAAGGATGGGGCGGTGAACCTGGTCTCTCCGGACGAGCACCAGCTGCTCGTGTTCTGGACCCAGCTCCTGGTGCTGCTGGTGGTGGCCCGCCTGCTGGGAACGTTCATGCGCCGGCTGGGACAGCCGGCGGTGATCGGCGAGCTCGGTGCCGGCCTGGTGCTCGGCCCCTCCCTCCTCGGGCGCCTGGCCCCCGATGCGCTGGCGTGGCTGGTTCCCGCCGACGAGCTGCAGTCGGGGATGCTCGCCGCCGTCGCCTGGCTCGGGGTCCTGCTGTTGCTCATCGAGACCGGCCTGGAGACCGATCTCGGCCTGGTCCGGCGCCTCGGTCGGGCCACCGCCCTGGTGTCGGCCGGGAGCATCATCGCCCCCCTGGTCGCCGGGCTGGCGGTCGGGGCCACCCTCCCTGAGGTGTTCAGGGGTTCCCTGGGGGACCCGGTGGTGTTCGTGTTGTTCGTGGCCACCGCGCTGAGCATCTCGTCGCTCGCCGTGGTGGGCAAGGTGCTCGGCGAGCTCGGCCTGATGCGCCGGAACTTCGGCCAGGTGACCCTGGCCGCCGGGATGGCCAACGACGTGGCCGGGTGGATCATGCTGGGGGTCATCGCCGGCCTGGCCACGGCCGGCGGAGTCTCCGCCGGGCCGGTGGTCGTCATCGTGGTCGGGATCGCGGTCATCTACGTCGGGGGTATCACCGGCGGCCAGCGGGTGGTCGACGCCGCCTTCCGCGAGCTGCGTCGCCGGCAGGCGGGCCCTACCGCGTACCTGACCGCCGTGGCCGTGACCGCCCTGGCCTTCGGGGTGGTGACCCAGTTCATCGGGGCAGAGGCCGTGCTCGGGGCGTTCGTCGCCGGCATCGTGGTGGGCCGGTCGCGGTTCTTCGACCCCGAGATCCGCCACAGCATCGCCATGGTGACCACCGGGGTGTTCGCGCCGATCTTCTTCGCCACCGCCGGGCTGAGGGTCGACCTCGGCCTGCTGGCCACCGCCGAGGTGGCGCCGTGGGCGGCCCTGGTGGTGGTGGTGGCCTCGGGGGCGAAGTTCGCCGGCGCCTACGTGGGATCGCGCCTGGCCGCCCTGCCGCGCCGCGAAGGGGTGCTGCTCGGCGTGGGCCTGTGCCCCCGGGGCACGCTCGAGATCGTGGTGGCCACCGTGGGGCTGTCGCTCGACGTGTTCAACACGACGTCGTTCACCGTGATCATGGTCATGGCCGTCCTGAACTCGATGGCGGCGCCGCCGTTGCTGCGCATCGTGGCTCGGTCGTGGCACGGCACCCACGAGGAGCAGCAACGCCTTCGGCGGGAGGAGTCGTTGAGCCGCAACGTCGTGGTCAAGTCGCACCGCCTCCTCCTACCGAGCAGGGGAGGACCCAACTCCATCGTGGCGGCCCAGGTGCTGCACCTGGCGTGGCCCGAGGACGTGGAGGCCACGGTGCTGTCGGTGGGAGCGGACGCCGACGACGACGGCATCCAGGCCGTGGTCGGCGTGTTCGGCGACCGCCCGGTGGAGGTGGAGCACACCACGACCGAGGACGCCCCCGAGGCCATCCTGGACCACGCCCGGCTCGGCTACGGGGCCATCGGCGTGGGGGCCCCCGAAGCCACGGACGGTCCCTGGATGCTCTCCCCCGTGGTCGACCGGTTGCTGACGTCCACCGAGATCCCGCTGGTCATCGTCCGCCGTGCCCGCGGGCTCGAGACCCGCCTCCCCGAGGCGTTCGCCCGGGCCGTGGTGCCCGTGTCGCCTTCGGAGTCCTCCCGGGCGGCGCAGGAGATCGCCTTCAGCCTCAGCGCCAACCTCGGGACGGAGATCCTCCTCACCCACGTGGTCGACCCGCCCCGGGACAACGGTCCTCCCCAGCGTCTCCAGACGCTGTTCGCCCACGACCCCGACGACCCGGAGACCCTGCCCGGACCGTCGGTGACGACCGTCGAGGCGCGGGCGGACGTGGCCAAGAAGGTGCTGGCCCAGGCCGAGGCTCTGGGCCGCGAGGTCGGCGCCCGAACCCGCACCGTGGTCCGTTCGGGCGTCTCGGCCGCCGAGGACATCGTCGCTGCGGCGGCCGAGCACGAGGCCGACGTGGTGGTGCTCGGCGCCAACCTGCGTCGCCTGGAGGGGCGTCCGTTCCTCGGCCACATCGTGGAGCAGGTGCTGGATGACTGCCCGGTCACCGTGGTGGTGGTGGCCAAGCCTCGCAGCCCCCATGGGTGAGCGGACGACCCGAGGGCCCGGCGTGCGACGATTCGTCAGTCGAACAGGTTCGGGGCGAGCTGTTCCCCCTGGGGAGCATCGAGCCCGAGCCGCTCCCAGGCGGCGGGGGTGGCCACCCGGCCCCGGGGCGTGCGCATGAGCAGGCCCTGGCGGATGAGGAAGGGCTCGTAGACGTCCTCGACCGTCTCGGTCGGCTCGCTCACGCTGATGGCCAGGGTGGACAGGCCCACCGGGCCGCCCCCGAAGTGCCGGCACAGCGCCTCGAGCAGCGCCCGGTCGACCTTGTCGAGGCCGAGGTCGTCGACGCCGAACACGCCCAGTCCCTCGAGGGCCGCCTCCCTTGTGACCCGCCCCTCGCCCCGCACCTCGGCGAAGTCGCGGACGCGCCGGAGCAGGCGGTTGGCGATGCGGGGGGTGCCCCGTGCCCGCCGGGCGATCTCGGCGGCACCGTCCGAGGTGGTGGGCACACCGAGGATGCCCGCCGTACGCATCACGATGGTCTCCAGATCGGCCGCCGGGTAGTGGTCGAGCCGTTCGACCAGCCCGAAGCGATCGCGCAGCGGCCCGGTGATCAGGCCGGTCCGGGTGGTGGCGCCCACGAGGGTGAAGCGGGGCAGGTCGAGGCGGATGGACCGGGCCGAGGGTCCCTGGCCCAGGACGATGTCGAGCTGGAAGTCCTCCATGGCCGGGTAGAGCACCTCCTCCACCGGCCGGGGCAGACGGTGCACCTCGTCGACGAAGAGGACCTCGCCCTCCTCCAGGTTGGTGAGAATGGCCGCCAGGTCACCGGGACGGGACAGCGCCGGCCCCGACGTGATCCGCAGGCCCACGCCCATCTCCGAGGCGACGATGGCGGCGAGGGTGGTCTTGCCCAACCCCGGGGGCCCGGCGAGGAGCAGGTGGTCGGCGGCCTGGCCACGGCGGCGAGCGGCCTCGAGCACGATGGCCAGGTGCTCCTTGAGCTCGGCCTGACCCACGAACTCGGCCAGGCAGCGGGGCCGCAGCCCCACCTCCTCGGCCTCCTCGCCGGGCACGGCGGTGGGAACCAGCACGTCGTCGCTGGGCGACATCAGCGGACCGGGGCCAGGCGGGACAGGGCCGCCTTCAACAGGGTGGGCACGTCGGCGCTCTCGGGCAGGTCACGCAGCGCCTGGGCGATCTCGTCGGGCTCGTAGCCGAGGGAAGCGAGGGCCGCTCGCACCTCGGCCCGGGCGGGCGGGGACGATCCGTTGCCCCCGCCTCCGCCGGCTGCGGCCGGTGCCAGCACGTCGGCGGCGGCCAGCACCCCGAGACGATCCTTGAGCTCGATGAGCAGGCGGGCGGCGGTCTTGCGGCCCACGCCGGGGACGAGGCACAGGGCGCCGACGTCGTCGTCGGCCACCGCCCGCCGCAGCACGTCGGGACGGTGCACCGACAGCACGGCCAGCGCCAGGGCGGGACCGACCCCGTGGGCGCCGATCAGGGCCTCGAAGCACGCCCGCTCGTCGCGCGTGGCGAAGCCGTAGAGGGTGAGGGCGTCCTCCCGCACGGCGAGGTGGGTGTGCAACAGCACCGTGGCGCCCGGCTCCCCGAGGGCGGCGACCGTGGCCGGCGGCACGAACACGACGTACCCGACGCCACCGACCTCGACGACGACCTCGCCGGCGGTGCTGCGCTCGACCAAGGTTCCCCGCAGCGAGCCGATCATCGGCGGTTCCCCCGGGGCCCGACCGCCGCCACCCGGGCTCGCAGCGGCGCCATGGCGTGATGGCACAGGGCCAGGGCCAGGGCATCGGCGGCGTCGGGCGGCCGGGGTCGCTCCGGCAGGCCCAGCTGGGCCTGGACCATCCGCTGCACCTGCTCCTTGGGCGCCCCGCCGAAGCCGGCCACGGCCTGCTTGACCTCGTTGGCGGTGTACTGGGCCACGTCACAGCCGGCGGCGGCCGCCACCGCCAGGGCCAGTCCGCTGGCCTGGCCGACCGACATGGCGGTGCGGGCGTTGACCTGAAAGAAGACCCGCTCGACGGCCACGGCATCGGGGGCCAGGTCGGCGACCAGGGCGTGCAGGTCGGCCTGGAGCTGGGCCAGCCGGTCGGGCAGGGGCGTGCTCGGCGACGTGGCCAGCACGCCGGCGGCCACCGCCCGCAGGCGCCGGCCGTCCCTGCGCACGGCGCCGTAGCCGCACCGCGTCAGGCCGGGATCGATGCCGAGCACGAACACAGGTTCGCACCGTAGCGCAGGAGAGCCCCCTCAGCGCGGATGGCGATCAGTCGCCTCGGACGGCGAGGAGCACGGGGACGAAACCGGCCCGGCGGCACGCGGAGAGCTCAGAGCGGGAAGCGGTGAGCGATCCAGTCCTCGTACAAGGGATCCACGACCGTGTGGGTGCCGTCGCCTTCGGTGATGAGCTGGCCGGTCGCGACGAGCCGGTCGCGGCCGTTCTGGCTGACGACCTCGACAACTCGAGCAGCTCGGCCGCTCGTCCGAACAGCGGCTGGCCGGCGGCCACGAGTCGCATTTGCAGCTTGGTGCGCAACAGCCCAGCTGCGCCGTCGACCCGCCGGATCGAGGAGAACTCGTCGAAGAACACCACCGTGGGCGTCGAGGCGCCGTGGTCGACGAGGACATCGAGAAGCCGGTCCGCGGTCGTCTCCGGTTCCGGAGCCCGCGGTCTGGTGTACGTCGCCCGGATGACACCGAGGTTCACGCCGAGGGAGGTACCACACTCGGGTATATACGGGTACCAAGAGCTGGTACTGCTCGGCGACGGTGACGACCTCAGGCCTCGACGGCCTGGAGGATCTCGTCGGGTATCAACACAACCTGTCAACGTAGCTACTGCCTCCCGCGCTTGAGCAGCAGCCGCATCGCGGGCCCGCTAGTCCCTCGACGGCCACGCCACCTACATCGTCGCCGGCCCAGCAGTGGTGAGACGGCACGATCCCAGCAACCGACATGCCCTCACGCGACTGGCGCTCCGTAATCCCAAATCTGCCGGTCGCGCTGAGCTCAACGGCTCGGCGGCGACCGCCAGATAGCCGGCAATCGGAGCGGTCACCGCCCTGGGCTTCCGGGCTTTTCGCAACGACCGCTCCAACTCGACGCCCGCTTGCTTCCTATTCGCCCGCCGAGGGGTCGATGACACCGACGACCCTTGAGAGTCGATCGGCGGGAAGCCCTGCGCATCGTGCGTGCTCGAGGAGGATGTCTTCGTCCGGCGCAACGAAGACGCAGTACACCTTGTCGTCGGCCACGAAGCTCTGCAGCCACCGGATGTCCGGGCCGAGCTCCCGTACCACCTTGTTGGAGACGGCTGATGCTTCGCGGAGCTGTTCAGGCGTCGCCTGCCCGATGCCTGGCATCTCCCTCTCGATCACGTACTTGGGCATGTGGTCCTCCCCCCTCCTCGCTCTGGCCCTCTGCCGGAGCTACCATACCAATGGTACGTATGATCCATACCGTTGGTACGCATGTCAAGTCCAAAAAGGTGGCACAGGGCGAGGCGACCCGGCGCGCCCTGCTCGCCACCGCCCGGGAACTGTTCGGCGCGAAGGGGTACGCCGAGACCTCGCTCGACGAGATCGTCCACGCGAGCGGCGTCACGAAGGGGGCGCTGTACCACCACTTCTCCGGCAAGGAGAGACTGTTCCTCGCGGTGTTCGAGTCGGTGAAGCAGGAGCTGAGCCGAGTAGTGGCCGAGGCGCAGATGCCGCCTGAACCGTGGGAGAGCCTGCTGGCCGGGTGCCGCACCGTCATCGAGGTCCATACCGACCCGGCTGTCCAGCGGATCGTCCTGCTCGACGCCCGCTCGGTGCTCAGCTGGGAGGCGTGGCACGAGGTGGACAGCAAGTGGGGGACGGTGATCTTGCGCGCCGCCCTACGGCGGGCCACCAACCACGGCATCATCCGCCCTGAGCCCTTGGACTACCTCGCCTCGATTCTGTCCGGGGCTCTGATGGAAGCCTGCATGCTGGTGGCCAACGCCGAAGACCCCAGTGCCGCTCGCGCCGAGGCCATCGGTGTCGTTGAGCGCCTGTTGCACGGGCTCCGCATTGCACCCGGGGCCTCCTGACGACAGCCGGCGAAGAAGTGCCGATGACCAGCGGGCCGGTCACGACGGGTTCGAGTGGCGCCGCCCGCCCCGATCACCCCGATATCTGGTGGCCGGTGCTCGGCGGTCCGGCAATCGACGCGGCCGATCGGACACGATGGTGGCTGTGACTACGCAGTACCGCTGCTGGGCGTGCGGTCAGCTCTCGCTGGCCGAGGAGCCGAACGGCTCCTACGAGATCTGCCCCAACTGCGGCTGGGAGGACGACCTCGTCCAGCGACAGGATCCCGACTATCGAGGGGGTGCGAACGGGGCGAGCCTTCGAGAGTTCCGGACGGCTCTGCTCGAAGACGCGGCGGTGACCGCTCACCGGGATGCCGGCCATGTCCATGGCCGCCCGACGATCGCTGTGCGCATTCCCGAGTGGGAACCAGTCGATCTGGATGCAGGGTCGCTCTGGTTTGGCGCCCGAATCGACGAAGGTTGGTACGTCGGCTATCGGGCCTGCGCACAGAACGGCCACGTCGACCTCTGGATGAAGTACTGGGAGTACGGCGAAGACGAACCCGACTTCCCGCCCGGAGCGTGCTGAGGCCTCGGCGGTAGTGCCTAGGTGCCGGTCGCGCGGGCTCGAGCGGCGGCGGCCGACGGCTTGCCGTCGGCGGGCCAGGAGCACCGATCGCTTCTTCACAGCTCGACACAAGGCTCCCGTACAGGTTGCCCTGTGCTCGGGGACCACCACCAAACGATGCGAGCATCCTCCTGCTGTCGTCCGCATTACCGACCGCTCGCTGGTGCCGTCACCTCGCCAAGGTTGCCGACATTCAGTAGGCATCGGCGTTCGAAAGCCTCATCATGGGCCCATGCACGGCGTAGCCCTTCCTGATGCACCGCACCTCGCCGTGTCACAGCGGAAGAGCGTCCAGAGCTTTGGGAGCACGCCGAGGCATCCTTCCCGGTCGTGTGGCCGGAGTACAACCTCCACGGCGACGTCAGCAGCCAGTACTTCTCCGCCCTCTATCCGCAGCACGCCCATGTGCAGGTTCTGATCTACGACACCGAGCTGGAGCGGGTGGTAGCTCGGGGCAAGGCCATCCCGTTCCGCTGGGACGGCACCTTGGAAGACCTACCCGCCGGCATCGACGCCGTCGGGCTACGGGCCCTCGACGAACCGGCGGCGCCGACGGCGCTGTCTGCCCTGGCCGCCGAGGTGGCCCCCGACCAGCGGGAGCGAGGGCTGAGCGCGGTGGTGCTCCGGGCGATGGCCCACGCCGCTCGAAGCGCCGGCCTCGCTCCCCTCGTGGCACCGGTTCGACCCAGCTGGAAGGAGCGCTACCCCCTCATTCCCATCGAGCAGTACTGCCGGTGGGTGCGCGACGACGGCTTGCCCTTCGACCCGTGGATGCGCGTGCACACACGCCTGGGCGCGACGGTCCTTCGCCCCGAGCCGGGCTCGATGAGAATCACCGCTTCCGTCGACGAATGGGAGCGGTGGACCGGCCTCGCTCTCCCCGATGACGGCAACTACGTGTTCCCCGGCGGGCTCGCACCCTTGACGGTCACCGAGGGCGTAGGGCGCTACTGGGAGCCCAACGTGTGGATGCTGCACGACGTTCGCTAGGACGCTGTTGAAAAAGGCGCCAACGGTGCTCCGATCGAGCGCTGACTTCGTCACACTGACGGAGTGCAAGGTAAAAGCGAACCCAACCGGCAGCTTCTCGACGCGGCAGCCCTGTGCCGGCAGCTGGTGCCCGAGGGAAGCGTGGAAGCCTTCCTCGCCGATCACCGGTGCGAGCTGTTCCCGGATGAGATGTTCGCCGACCTGTTTGCCTCCGGTCGGGGGCGACCGTCGATCCCCGCCGACGTGGTGGCCACCGTCATGGTGCTGCAGGCGCTGGAGGGTCTGTCGGACCGGGAGGCGGCCCGGACGCTGCGGGACCCATCAGCTGGAAAGTGGCGGCCGGCCTGCCCCTCGACGACGAGGGCTTCGACTACTCGTTGCTCACCTACTGGCGCACAAGGTTGCGGGCGTCGGCGGACCGGGACCGCATCTTCGATCCGTGCGGGCGGTGATCCGTGACACCGGGGTGCTGGGGGCCGAAGCAGGCGGGCAGTGGACTCCACCATCCTCGACGACGCCGTGGCCACCCAAGACACCGTCACCCAGCTGATCTCGGCCATCCGCCGGGTTCGGCGGCTCATCCCCGAGGCGGCCGCGGTGGAGGTCTGCGCCCACGACTACGACCACGCCACCAAGCCGGCCATCGCCTGGGACGACCCGCTCGCCAAGCAGGTGCTGATCACCGCCCTGGTCAACGACGCCCGAAGGCTCATCACCGCTCTCGCCGACCTTTCGCTTGGCGGCGAGCAGGCCGACGCCGTGGGCCTGCTGGCCCTGGTCGCCGCCAGGACGTGGAGCCCGGGGACACGCCCGGCACCTGGCGCATCGCCCAGCGGGTGGCACCAGACCGGGTCATCTCGACGGTCGACCCCGAGGCCCGCCACGCCCACGAGAGCCCCTCGCAGCGCCGCGACGGCTACAAGGCCCACGTCGGCGTGGAACCCGAGACCGGTCTCATCACCGACGCTCGCCTCACCCCCGCCAACGCCCCTGACGGGGCGATCGGGGTGGGCCTGTGCAACACGAGAAGGAGGCCGTGGAGGTCCTGGGCGACTCCGCCTACGGCTCAGGGCCCACCCGGGCCGCCCTCGCCGCCAGGGGCCATCGAGGGGTCATCAAGCCCATCCCCCTGCGCCCCGCGGTGCCCGGTGGGTTCAGCAAGGACGACTTCGAGATCGACTTCGAGACCAACGCCGTCACCTGCCCGGCTGGCCAGACCGTGGCCTTCGGACCGACCCTCACCGCCCGCTTCTGCGCCCACTGCGCCAGCTGCCCGCTGCGCCCGCGCTGCACCAGGGCCAAGGAAGGCAAGGTCCTCGTTCTCAACCCCTACGAGCCGGAGCTCAGCGCGGCCCGGGCCCAGGCGACCACGCCCGAGTTCCTCCTCACCTACCGAAGCCTGCGGCCCATGGCCGAGCGGGCCATCTCCTGGCTGGTGGCCAAGGGCAACCGGCGCGTGCCCTACCGGGGCGTGGCTCGCAACGACCAGTGGATACGGACTCGAGCTGCCGCCATCAACCTCCGCAGCCTCGTCCGTCGCGGGCTTGACCACGACGGAAGCTGGATCCTGGCGACCTGCTAAGGCGACGGGCGCGAGCCCGGGTGTCTCACGGAGGGAACCGCACCATTCGGGCTCTGCCCATCCCAGGGCGACCGGCTCTCACACCCTCATTTGCCGGCGCTTCGGTTCGAGCTTGCCCGGGCTCGCGTCGACAATCCTACGACTCGCCCGGGATTGCGTCGACGGGTTGTTCAACACCGTCCTAGAGTTCACACTGCTGGGACGGCTCCGACCGGGGTGACGCTCAGCCGGGCCGCTGCTGCGCCTGTGCGCCCCCGGAGGGACCCTCGCGCATGAGGGCGGAGATGGCGTCTGCCGCGGGCATGCCCGCGGCCTGTGACAGCTGCCTCTCGACGGCATCCAGATCGGCACGGACCTCCTCCGAAGCCGATCGCTCGACCAGCTCCCGGAGGAGGGATTGCGCGCTCTCGACGACGTCGGCCGGGATGGGGGCCGACTCGTCCCGCAAGAGCCTGCTCGCTGTCTCCAGCAGCTTGGCGCTCTGCTGGCCGAGCCGCTCGTCGGCCAGCACCGTGCCGAGCAGCTGGGCCTGCACCCGTTCGAAGAGGGCGATCCACTCCCGTCCGGCCTCGGTGGTGCCCAACAGCTCGTCGCGCACCCGCCGTAGGTCCGAGACCTCCGTCTCCCGGCCGAGCAGCTGCGTGCCGATGAGCTCGATGGCGCAGATGCACTGCTGCATCAGGGCGAGCATCCCCGACTTGGCGTCCCGCTTGATCAGGGTGGGATCGGCCGGGTGGAACGAGTCCCTCGCGTTGCCGGCCCATGGACCGGTCTCGAACGTGTACCCGAAGGTCTTCCGCAGGCGAGGGTCGGCGATGTGGCGGCTGTAGGCGTAGTCGCTGTGGGTGCCCGTCGTCGGGTACAGACCGACGCTCGGCTGGTTGGTGTAGACCCGCCCGCGCACGGCGGCGATGGCGTCGACGATGCGCTGGCCGACCGTCTGGAAGCGCTGGAGGTCGGCCGGGGGCATGTACTCCTGGTAGCCGGGTTGCCCGATACCCGAGCACGTGCCGCTGGGCAGCCCGGTGAACCGCTTGGTGGGGTCGACAGTCTGGGTCGGGGCGTGGCCCCACGGATAGAGGATCAGCTCCGAGTAGGAGTGGACGTCGACGAAGCAGTCGATGCGGCGGGTGTCGAGCAGGTGCTTGACGTTCCGCGTCTCCGGCTCGCTGAACGCCGACGGACCGCAGTACACGTCGCTGCACGGCGAGCAGGACGTCTGGCCCTCGGTCACGGCCCAGAGGAAGTCGAGGTTGCGGTTGAGGTCGACGCCGTCGCAGGGCGTGGCCGGGTTGTCCCGCCGGTTCTTCCGCCACAGGTCGTCGACGGTCATCACGTAGTCCCGACCGTCGGGATTGCTGCACGGCAGGAGCCAGACGTCGAGGGTTTCCAGGATGACCCGGACGTCGTTCGCCGGCCAGGTGCGGCCGCCGTAGACGATGTCGGCGCCGTTGGCGTGGCTGACCAGCAAGTCGATCGCCAGCTCAACGATGGCGTCGGGGTTCATCAGCTCCCGGGAGTGCGTCCCGCCGACGAGCAGGACCCCGCGACGTTCCCCTCCCCCTCCCGCTCGCATCCGGAGCGCGTACACCGGACGACCCTGAACCGAGGGCTCGGGTAGCTGGATCCGGGTGAAGTACTGCGGGAACCAGGCCGCGAGCAGGCCGGTGAGGAAGTCCAGCTGGGCGATGGTCCGGTACATCAGGACGCCTGCTGGCGCCGGATTCCCTTCACCTGCTCCTCGAGCCAGCCGAGGACGGCGCCCTCGCTGGCGACAAGCGACGTGTCCAGCCGCTTCACCGGGAGCACGTCGAGGAGGTGCACCTCGTAGCCCCGAGTGACGAGCGTGGCGGCGTCCTCGGCGGTCAGGAGGAGCCGCAGCTGGCCCTCGGGGTCGGGGACGCGGTCGAGGTCCAAGTCGGCCACCCCCTCGAGCGCCAGCGCCCTCCGCCCAGGGTGGACCGTCGCTTCGAAGCGAAGACTCGAGGTGTCGAGCTTCTCCGTCGAAGGCTGCTGCGAAGCCGCGTCGTCCATGCCCGACCTCCTCGCCGTGGAGGACAACCTCTTGGGACAGACGCTACCACCGGCCCTCGGCGCGGCGAGGATGGCGCAGGTGTTGTACTCGATGCGCCAGGCCTCGGCCAGGACCTAGGCCTTGAGGAGGCTGGTGAACTCCTCGCTGTTCAACAGCTCGTCCGGTATCAACACAACCATGTCCATGTAGCTACTGCCTCCCCCGCTTGAGCAGCAGCCGCGTCGCGGGCCCGCCAGTCCCTCGACGGCCACGCCACCTACATCGTCGCCGGCCCCAGCATCGGTGAGACGGCACGATCCCAGCAACCGACATGCCCTCACGCGACCGGCGCTCCGTAATCCCAAATCTGCCGGTCGCCGCTGGGCTCAACGGCCGACGCAAGCTTGCTCGCAGCTCGACCTGCCACACCCCCAGATCGAGATGCCGCCACCGGGACTCCACCGGGCGGGTGTCGTAGCGGACCCGGGTCTTGTGGGCGCTATGGGGGCAGATGAGCCGGCGGCGGAGCACCACGGTGACCGCCACGATCGTCGCGGCGAGCTCGACGCTGGTGACGGTCACCCCGTCGAGGCGCAACAGACGCTTGCATGCGGTGGTGACGCGCATGGGCAGGTGACCTCTCGGGAGCCAGGCTTCAGACACCCGGCACCTTGGTCCCAGCCCGTGCGCGTCACGCGGACCCCCTCCAGCGGCCCGTCAGCCAGCAGCCGCGAGGCTCTCTGCCGTCACCCCATCCACATCGGGGGCAGGAGAGCCCGGTTTTGGTTGCCGTGCTCGGGGTTCAGTCCCCCTGCCAGCTCAGGGGGATGTCTCCGGTGTTGCCGTAGGTGAAGGTGATGTCGGCCACGCCCGTGGTGTTGGAGTTGCGCAGGTACCAGGTGTTGGCCCGCACGACGCCCGGCGTGTCGATGCCGTCGCCGTCCCAGTCACCCGGCACCGGGACGTCCATGTAATTGCCGTAGTTGACTTGGATGTCGGCCACGCCCGTGCTGTTGGAGTTGCGCAGGTGCCACATGTCGCCCCGCCCGACGCCGGGCGTGTCGACGCCGTCGCCGTCCCAGTCACCGATGACCGGGACGTCCCCCCAGAAATGGCCGTAGGTGAAGACGATGTCGGCCACGCCCGTGGTGTTGGAGTTGCGCAGGTACCAGGTGTTGCCCCGCACGACGCCGGGCGTGTCGATGCCGTCGCCGTCCCAGTCACCCACCACCGGGAGGTCCCCGACGTTGCCGTAGGTGAAGCTGGCGTCGGCCACGCCCGTGGTGTTGGAGTTGCGCAGGTACCAGGTGTTGCCCCGCACGACGCCGGGCGTGTCGAGGCCGTCGCCGTCCCAGTCGCCCATGCGGGGCGCATCGCCAGGATTGCCGTAGCGGAACTGGGTCTGAGGCATGCCAGTGCTTTTGGAGGTGCGCAGGTACCACACCCCGTCGTCCACCACGGCAGGGTTGTCGCTGGACGGGGCGACGGTGCCCGGCGATGACGAGATCATGCTGGCCGGCTGCGAGCTGGCCGGCGAGGCGAGGCCAACCAAAGCGAGCGATGCCGCCACAGCGGTCAGGGCGCGGAGCCATCTGCTGTTCATGTGCTTCCTCCTTGTTCTCTGCTTGCATGACGATGCCGACCAGCAGGGCGCCGGCCAGCGGGACGGCTGGCACGTGCCAGCCGAAGTCGGACGCGGCATGGATGGCAACGGCAACCAGACCGCCGGCCACACCCGCCCAGATCTCGCTGCTCCTGGTCGTCGGTCGGGCGCGCCAGACGACGCAGCCGTCCACGACCAACAGGGCGATCAGGAGTGTGAGGCCCACCACGCCCAGTTCGGCGAGCACCTGCGGATACTCGTTGTGGGCGTACTCGGCGACTCACCGGTACCTCCGCGTCGGTCCACTCGAAGCTCTGCCATCCCGAGCCCACCGCGACGATCGGTCGTCCGGCGGCCAGGCGCAGGGCGGCCCCGGCCTCACGGGCCCTGTCGGGCGACGACAGGGTCAGCCGACCGGCGGCTCCCATCGCCGCGACCAGGCCTGCGCCCACGACGGCGATCAGTACGAGCCTGACGGCGGGGCGGACCGCATGGACCTCGGCCCGCCCGGCGAGCACCGCCCCGAGCGCAAACCCGCCCACGGCCAGGACTGGGCGAGCAGATCCGGTGGTGGCCACGGCCCGAGTCAGCGCAGCGAGGGCCAGGACCGCGCCCAGCAGTGGACCCGTGGCCGCCGACACCAGCCGTCGCCAGCCCAGGGCGCGACAGAGGACCACCGCGCCGGCGGCGAAGGCGATGAGGGCCGCCCCGACTGAGGGCGGCGCCCAGGCCGGCCAGCAGCAGGCAGGCCACGCTGGCGCACTGGGGGAACGGGCGGCGGGGCGAGATTGGCCAGGGCGAGGAGGGCGAGCGGGGCCAGCAGGCCGGCGAGGGCGTTCGCATTGGTGATGGTCCCCGCCGCGCGCCACAGGCCCTGGTCGACCAGTGTCAGTGGGGGGACGTGCCACGCCACGCCGAGCCAGCCCACCAGTGCCTGGAGGGCGCCGAGACCGATGGCGACGGCGACGAGCATCTCCCGCTCCGCGGCCTCGCCTCGGCTTGCGATCGTCGAGACCGCTGCCATCCCGGCCAGGAGGCAGACGAGGCCGGTGGCCCTGCGGACGTCGCCGGCCAGGCCGGCGCTCACCACCGCCCAGGCGGCCAGCGAACCGCTGTCGACGACCACCGGCCGCAGGCCGGCCCACCGCACCGCCGGCCGACGACCGGCCCCGGCCCCGGCCCCGGCCAGGACGGCAGCGGCGAGAACTCCCCCCACGATGAGCTGGATGGGTTGGTAGAAGACGCCTTGGGCCATCACCGCCGCCGTCAGGGCGACGACGACGAGCAGGGCGGGGGCGGACACGCCGCCGGCGCGCGGGGCCGGTGCGGCCCTGCCCGTCGGCTGCGTGCCGTTGGATCTCTCCCGGCGCCATGACCTGCCTCCGCCGAATGCCTGCGTCAGCCCGCCGAAGGGGCTTCCCACCGACCTTGTTCCCAGGCAGCTCGAGTGACGTCGGAGGCCCCAGCCCGGCAACCGGTGGCTCGCTCCCGGCCTCCGACGTACCGGCCGCAGCGCAGCCCGTCACCGTGCACACCGGATGGGGAACTCATGGCCGTGCCTCCTTCGAGAACTTGTCGGGTGCCTCACCATGAAGCTGGAAGGTCACGGCTTCGTCTCACCGCCGTAACAGCTATGCAACGGCGATGCCCTCGCCGGGCGGGGGCGAGTGCCCCTGGGCGGGCTCTTCTCGAGCGTCACAGCCGCCCTTGTCATCGCGGTGAACTCGCTGGAGGAAACCTTGTTTCCTGGTCCTTTCTTTGGCGGTGCTCTAACTTTCGCGACCTTCAGTATCCGAAGGGTCCACCGCGGCAACCCTCCACTTCTTCGCGGATGACAATCCAGGGGCGGACGTGCCCCTGGCCCGACCCCCTGAGATCGATCAACGCGGGCAACGAAGTCGGCCCACAGTTCGTCAGCGTCGTAGCCGAGGAAGAAGTTGGAGCCAGCCCGGAGCAGTTCCTCATGCGCCAAACGTCCACGCTGTTCATCCTCCAGACGTAGAGGACAGAGGCGCAGCGTGGTGACCATGCGATCGAGCATGCCACGGGCACCGGCGTGCCAAGCGTCCGGATTCTCGAGCCCTTGGGCCCCTTAGCTTAGCCGGCGCGCCGAATGCAAGGCTCGCGCGGCGCCAAGGCCAGCACGAGGAACTTTCAATGCTCGGGGCGCGACGTCGGCCGAGCCGCCGGCCGGCGGTCGAGGGTACCGGAGAGCGGCGCATCACTTCGGGACGGCTACCAGTCCGGATACCGCTCTTCCAGCCACGCGTTGACTCGGACGACCACCTGGTCGAGCCGGTTCACGACGAAGAGCTCGACACTGCCTCTTGCGTCGACTTGGAGTCGACGACGGCTACCCCCTGCAAACGTGTCGCCCAACCCTGAGGGGACCCCATTGAGTGGGCCACTATCCGGGGGCCCTGGCAAAGCTGGCGAACTCCTCGCTGTTCAACAGCTCGTCGGGGACGTCGAAGTTGGCGTAGACGTCCTGGACATCGTCGTGGTCGTCGAGGGCGTCGATCAGGCGCAGCACCCGCTTGGCGTCGTCAGCTGTGGTGAGGGGCACCGTCGAGGTCGGCAGCATGGTCACGTCGGCGGACTCGACGGTGAGCCCGGCGGCCTCCAGTGCCGCCCGCACGTCGGACAGGGCGGCCGGCTCGCACGTCAGCCGCCAGGTGTCCCCGTCCTCGGCCAGGTCGTCGGCCCCGGCGTCGAGGGCGACGAGCATCACCTCGTCCTCGGTGACCACGGCGCCGTCACCCCCGTCCGGTCGCCGCTTGGACAAGATCACCACGCCCTTGCGCTCGAACTGCCACGCCACCGCGCCCGGTTCGGCCAGGGAGCCCCCGTTGCGGGTGAACAGCGAGCGGACGTCGGCCCCGGTCCGGTTCCGGTTGTCGGTGAGGACGTCGACGTAGACGGCCACTCCGCACGGGGCGTAGCCCTCGTAGGAAGCCGGCTCGTAGCGCACGCCTTCGAGGTCGCCACTCCCCCGCTTGATCGCCCGCTCGATGGTGTCGAGCGGCACCGAGGCGTCCCGCGCCTTCTGGTACATGGTCCGCAGGGTGGCGTTGGAGTCCAGGTCACCCCCACCCTGGCGGGCGGTCACCTCGACCTGGCGGATGAGCTTGGCGAACAGCTTCCCCCGCGCCTTGTCCTGCGCCCCCTTCTTGTGCTTGATCGTGGCCCACTTGGAATGACCGGACATGCCTACATCCTTTCGAGGAACAGGGAGTGGAGGCGGAGGTCGCCGCCCAGCTCGGGGTGGAAGGCGCAGACCATGACCGGGCCGGCGGCGCACACCACCGCGCCCTCGTCGAGCTGGGCGAGCACCTCGACGCCGTCGCCCGCCCGCTCGGCGACCGGCGCCCGGATGAACACGGCCGGAAACGGGCCGCCGTGGAGACCTTCCACGTCGAGGTCGGTCTCGAACGACTCCCGTTGGCGCCCGAAGGCGTTGCGGCGCACGCTGAGGTCGATGGCGCCGAGACCGCGCTGGTCGGGCCGCCCGTCCAGGACCTCGGACGCGCACAGGATCATCCCGGCGCACGTGCCCAGCACCGGCAGCCCTCCTGCCAGCCGCTCCCGGACGGCGTCGCCCACGCCAGACGAGTCCAGCAACAACGACATGGTGGTGGACTCGCCCCCGGGGATCACCAGGGCGTCGACGGCGGCCAGGTCGGCAGGGGTGCGGACCGCGACCGGCGAGGCGCCGAGGTCAGCGAGGATCGAGGCGTGCAGGCGTGCCGGGCCCTGGAGGGCCAGCACGCCCACCTTGGCGCCGTCGCCCGGCACCTGGCGGCCTCCCGGCGACGGCCTGCACCGCTACCAGCCCCGCTCGGCCAGCCGGGTGTCGAGGGTGCCGACCTCGAGGCCGGGCATGGCGCCACCCACGCCCCGGCTCACCTTGGCGACCAGATCCGGATCGGTGGAGTGGGTGGTGGCCTCGACGATGGCCCGAGCCGTCCGGGGCGGGTCGGCGCTCTTGAAGATGCCCGACCCGACGAACACCGAGGACGCACCCAGTTGCATGACCAGCGAGGCGTCGGCCGGCGTGGCGATGCCGCCGGCGCAGAACAGCGGCACCGGGAGCTTGCCGGTGCCGGCGATCTCCTGCACCACGCCCACCGGTGCGGACAGGCGCTTGGCCCAGTCGTAGAGCTCGGCGGGGTCAGCGACGGTGAGCCGGCGGATGTCGCCGGTGATCGAACGCAGGTGGCGCACCGCCTCGACGATGTTGCCGGTGCCGGCCTCGCCCTTGGAGCGGATGAGGGCGGCGCCCTCACTGATGCGGCGCAGGGCCTCGCCCAGGTTGGTGGCCCCGCACACGAAGGGCACGGTGAAGGCCCACTTGTCGATGTGGTGGGCTTCGTCGGCAGGGGTCAGCACCTCCGACTCGTCGACGAAATCGACTCCGAGTGCCTCGAGCACCTGGGCCTCGGCGAAGTGGCCGATGCGGGCCTTGGCCATGACCGGGATGGTCACCGCCGCCTTGATGCCCTCGATGAGCGCTGGGTCGCTCATGCGGGCCACGCCGCCGTCACGTCGGATGTCGGCGGGCACCCGTTCCAGGGCCATCACCGCCACCGCTCCGGCGTTCTCGGCCACCTTGGCCTGCTCGGCGTCGACGACGTCCATGATGACGCCGCCCTCGAGCATCTCGGCCAGGCCCCGCTTGACCCGGAAGGTACCGGTCAGCGGGCGGTCGGCCGACGGGGCCAACTGGTGGGGCTCGGGCATGAGGCCGAGTCTACCGGCGCGCCCTGGTCCGCCGGTTCCTTGTCGGCTCGGCCTCCGGGCGGTGACGGGCCCGGCGAGCGACGTCGCTCGGGGCTACAGCGGCGTCGCCGTGCCCGGCGGGGCCAGCTCGATCCACGTCCGCCCCGGCGTGAGGGCGATGGGTTGGCCGGCGCCATCGGTGAAGGAGGTGACGGCGGCCGGATCGGGGCGCGACCACCGGCCCCGCACCAGCGTGCCGCCGGTCAGGACCCACGCCTCGCCCTCGCCCACGAGCACCGCCTCGGGCGAAGGCGAACCGGTGACGTCCCGGAACCCGGCCTCCCGGTAGTCGGTGAACTGCACGATGACGTTGGTGGCGGTGATGCGGGCGCCCGACGCCTCCGCTTGGGGAGCACCGTGCTGGCTACGGGCCCATCCCTCGGGCACGGGGTCGTAGCGGACCTGGGTGTTGGCCTGGCCGGGATAGGCGATGGCCACGCCGTTGCTGGGCTCGGCTCCGGCAGCCGTCACGCCCTCGCCTTGGGCACGGAAGGTGAAGTGCTGGGGCGGCGGCCCCGAATCAGGAGGAGCTGCGCCGAAGAAGGCAGGCGTGGCGACGAAGAACCGCAGGACGCCGCTGCCCCGGGACTGGTAGAGGCCAGGGTGGGCGTCGTAGCCCAGGTCGACCAGGTTCGCCCCTCGCACCTGGTCGAGCACACCCTGGTTGGCGCCGGAGAAGGCGAACAGCGGGCGATTGAGGTTGGCGGCGAGCGTGACGTCGGTGCTGCGGGCGGAACGGACCGGCCCCACCTCGGCGTCGACGGAGTGGTACACCGCCGCCAGCCTGGTGACGCCACCCTCGACCATCTCCACGTAGACGACGTCGGCGGCGTTGAGCCCGGCCTGACGGCCGAGCGCCTTCGGCGCGGAGTCGACCTTGACCATCAGGGCGGGTCTGCCGGCGATCACCGGGTCGCCCACCGGCAGACCGGTGAGCGGCAACACCGGCGGGGGCGGGGGGGGCTCCTCCGCCTCCGTCGTCGTGGTGGTCTCCTCGGCTGCTTCCTCGGCTTCGTCGCCGGAGAGCAGGACGGCCGCCACCACCCCTCCGACCAGGACGAGGACGGCGGCCACGGCAACGGCGATACGGCGAGCGTTCACCTCTGCAGTATCGCGGCCCACGGGCGGGGACCCGTGGCAACGCCGATCCGGAGCCGCCCCGCTCAGATCTCACGGAGGGCGGCGATGCGCTCCTCCAGCGGTGGATGGGTGTCGAACAAGCGGTTGAGCCGCACCCCCCGCCCCTCGGAGGATGCGTGAGCGAGGGGTGACTCGATCCAGAGATGGGCCGTGGCGCGCGACGCCGAGTGCACCACCGTGGTGTCGTCGCGGAGCTTCTCGAGCGCCGAGACCAGCCCGGGCGGGTAGCGGGTCAGGGAGACGCCGGTGGCGTCGGCCAGCAGCTCGCGCCGGCGGCTGACGGCGAACTGCATCAGCCGGCCCACCAGCGGGGCGAGCACGAGAAGGACGATCCCCAGCACGCCGAGGACGGCCGCCGGGCCCGTGCCTGTCCCCTGGTCGTCACGGTGGCGGGGACCGCCCCACCACAGGAAGCGCAGGGCGAAGTCGGACAGCAGCACCATCACACCGACCAGGGTGACGGCCAACGTCGACACCAGCGTGTCGTAGTTCTTGATGTGGCTCAGCTCATGGGCCAGGACGCCCTCCAGCTCCACGCGGTCGAGCTTTCGCAACAGCCCGGTGGTGACCGCCACTGCGGCGTGGCGCGGGTCCCGTCCGGTGGCGAAGGCGTTGGGAGCGTCGTCATCGATCACGTAGAGGCGGGGCTTGGGCAGCCCGCCGGCGATGCACAGGCCCTCGACGAGGTTGTGCAGGCGGGCGTGCTCCACCTCGTCGGCGGGGCGGGCGTGGCTCATGCGCAAGGCGATGGTGTCGCTGCCCCACCAGGCGGCGAAGCTGGTGGCCCCCGCCACCACCACGGCCACCACCAGGCCGGCCAGCCCGTAGCCGAGCAGCAGATGGAAGCCCCACGCCACGAGGGCGACCAGGCCCACGAAGGCGGCGACGAGCAGCACCGACCGGCGCTTGTTGGCGGTGACCTGGTCGTACAGCGGGTGCTCGCTGGGCCGGCCGGCGCTTAGAACTCGACCTGAACGGGACCGCGGGACGTGTCGTCGGCCTCGAAGTACTCCCGCGGCCGGAACTGCAGCGGCCCGGCGATCAGCAGGGCGGGGAAGGACTGGATCTTGGTGTTGTAGCGAAACACGGTGTCGTTGTAGAACTGCCGGGCGTAGGAGATGCGACCTTCGGTGCCGCTCAGCTCCTCCTGCAGCTGCAGGAAGTTCTGGTTGGCCTTGAGGTCGGGGTACGCCTCCGACACCGCGAACAGCGACTTCAGCGCCGACGTGATCATGTTCTCGGCCTGCGCCTGCTCACCCACCGAGCCGGCGTCGATGGCGGCGGCCCGGGCGCGGGTCACTGACTCGAGCGTCTCCTGTTCGTGGGTGGCGTACGCCTTGACCGTCTCCACCAGGTTGGGGATGAGGTCGTAGCGCCGGCGCAGCTGCACGTCGATCTGGGCCCAGGCGTTCTCGATGCGGTTCCGCAGCTTGATGAGGCCGTTGTAGAGAACCACGGCGTACACGCCGAGCAGGACGACGATGCCCAGCAGGATCCAGACGATGGTCATCGCGCTCCTCGGGTCGGGGGCCCACCATGGTACCGCTGCGGCGGGCGCCGACCCGGAATGCGCTCGGCGCCCCCGCCGTCACGGATCGTCACCAAATCGTCATTGAGCGCGCTGGCCTCGGGCTTCATACTTCACGACACCTACGGTGACCATCTCACCACGTGACGCGCGCCGAGGGCGCCGGACACACCGCTGCGGCGGGGACCACCAACAAGGGAGCACCCATGAGAATGAAGCGTCTGCTCAGCATGGCCACCGCCGCTGCCGTGTTGCTGGTGGGGCCACTGTCGATGGCGGCCTCGGCGCAGGAGGCGGACGCCGGCGCCGACGCCAGCACGGGAGTGGGCACGGGCAGTGTTCGCTCCACCGTGCTCGGCGTCGACGTCGGCAGCCTGCTGAAGCTGTCCGTCCTGGACGACCAGAGCGTCTCCACCATCGACCCCGTCAACGGGGAGCCGGTCTCCTCGGCGGTGCTGAACCTGCTCAGCGTCAGCTCTTCGGTCCTCGGCGACCTCGCCCTTCCCCTGGCCTCGACTCGCACGACGGGCGCCGAGAACCGGGCCGAGGTGAGCGGCAACACCGCCGCCAACGGCATCCCCCTGCCGGTGGCCGACGGTCTGCTGAGGGGAACCCTGTCGTCGGTGGTCGACGAGAACGGGGCCCGGTCGAGCCTGCTCGCCGGCATCGGCGGCGACGGCCTCGGCCTGGTGGGCGGCCTGCTCGGGCTGGCCGACGCGCCGGAGGCGGTCACCTTCACCACCAGTGCCGCCCCCGCCACCGCCGAGGGCACCCGGGGGCTCAACATCCCCGCCCTCGGCCTGTTGAACCTGGGCAACCTGCTGGCGGGCATCGGCCTGCCGCTCGAGAGCCTGCCGCTGACCGACCTGGTGGGCCTGCTGGAGGGCCTGGGGATCGACAGCGTGCTCGTCGACGGACAACAGGTGGCAACCGACGACCTCGTGGCCACCGTGACCGGCCTGGTGGGGTCGCTCGCTTCCCTCGACGCCGCTGACGACACCGCTCCCCTCGACGGCGGGCTGTGCGAGACCGTCGACGGGCTCCTCGAGCCGGTCCCCACCGTCGGAGGCATCGGCGGCCTGATCCCCGGCGAGACCGCCGACACCACCTGCGACGAGATCCTGGCCGTGCCCACTGCCGACCTCCCGCTGGTGGGAGAGCTCGTGGGCAGCGTCGTCGACCTGCTCACGCCGATCCTCGAGGGGGTGCTCCCCACGCTGGACGGGTTCGAGCTGCTGTCGGTGCGCGACGTCAAGGCGAGCATGGTGGCCAGGGCGACCGACTCGCTGGAGACCTCGGTGGCCGACGTGGTCGCCTCCATCGGCTCCCTGAAGGTGGCCAACCTGGAGGTGTTCGACAACCTCGACCTGACCCAGGACCTGGCCCTGCTCACCGGCCTCGGTGACACCATCAGCTCGACGCTGAACTCCGCCCTGGGCCTGTCCGGCCTGCTCGACGTCGACCTGCTCAAGATCACCGAGGAGGTCGTGGCCGACGGCGACTACACCAAGGCGCTGTCCTCGCTGACCGCCGTGGGCGTCACCGTCAACCCGCTGGTCGGCATCCTGCAGACCTCGAACGAGCCCACCGCCTCGGACATCCTGGGGGCCAACGGGCTCACCGGTGGCGGCATGGGCGTGCTCGGCGGGCTCCTCGGCGGCGTCACCTCGGTGCTCTCCGACGGCGTCGGCATCAGCGTGGGCACCCTGGCCAGCGAGGGCCGCTTCACGACAGCCTCTGTCGTGGCGGTCCCCACCAAGGTCTCCACGCCGGACGGCAAGCTGCCCCGCACCGGCACCTCCACCGCCCTGCCCGCCGCCATGGCCGTGCTGCTCGCCGGCGCCGCCCTCGGCGTGCGCCGCCTCGTCCGCAGCGAGCGACCGTGAGCTGAGGGCACGCCCCTCGTCGAGGGAAGGGAGGGCCCGTCGGGGGCCCTCCCTCCCCGTCGCGGCAGGGGCGTAGCATCGGGTGGTGCACGTCGCCGCCACACGCCTGGCCACCGCCGCAGTGGTGGGGTTGCTCGTGCTGGGTGGGTGCAACGGCTCTGACCCACCGCCGGACGGCGAGGCCGCGGCACGGAGCGCGACCACGTCCAGCACCGAGCGGACCACGACCACCGAGGCCACCAGCACCACCGAGGCGGACCCGGCCCTGACGACCACCACCGGCGCCCCGGCCGCGTTCGCCGGCGCCACCGCCCCGAGCTCGGCCCCCCCGCCGCCGGGGGCCACCGAAGTGGCGCTGCTGACCGACGTGGAGGTGGGCGGAGGCGCCGGTGTCGACCGGGTCGTGTTCCGGTTCGCCGACGCCCACCTGCCGGGCTACGACGTCGCCTACGTCGACGAGCCCGTTCGCCAGGACGGCTCGGGCGAGACCGTTCCGGTCGAGGGGCAGGCCCGGCTGCACATCCGCTTCGAGCCGGCCTCCGGTGTCGATCTGCGGCGCGGGACCTTCGAGGAGACCTACCGGGGCCCCGACCGTCTCCGGGGGCCGACCCAGCGGGTGACCGAGGTGGTCCGCGTCGGCGACTTCGAGGCCAACCTGGCGTGGGTCGTCGGCGTCGATTCGACCGTGCCGTACCGCGTCGAGGTGCTCCCCGGCGACAACGCCATCGTCGTGGAGCTGGCCCACTGAGGCCGGCCGACGGTCCCCGCTGGGCTCACAGCAGAGCGGCGTAGCGCTCGAGGTAGTGCTCGGCCAGCCGGTCCATCGACAGGCTCTCGGCCCGGGCCGTCCCCGCCGCCACCAGCTCGGCCGCGCACGACGCGTCGTCCAGCACCCGCTGGAGCGCCGTGGCCAGCGCCCGGGGGTCTCCGGGAGGGACGAGGAGCGCCTCCCGGTCGCCCCGAGCGACGTTCCGGTAGCCGGCCAGGTCGCTGGCCACCACCGGCGTGCCCGCCGCCATGGCCTCCAGCAGGACCACGCCGAACGACTCACCGTGGAGCGAGGGGGCGCACACCACGTCGGCGCCGCGCAGCCTCCGGGCCCGCTCCTCGTCGTCGATCCGTCCCAGCCATGTCACCCGGCCGTCGCCCGCCGTCGCCGACCGCAGTCGCTCGGTCTCGGGGCCGCGCCCGGCCACCCACAGGTGCACGGTCGGCGGCAGGGAGGCCAACGCCTCCAGGAGCACCGCCAGTCCCTTGCGCTCCTCGTGCCTGCCCACGAAGAGCACCGTCGGGCCCTCGGTGGGCCACGGCGCGGCCTGGGCGAAGTGCTCGATCTCGATCCCGTTGAACAGCAGGTCGTAGCTGCCGCCCAGGTGCTCACGGGCGAGCGCCGCCGCCCGTTCCGAGACCGCGCAGCGCAGGTCGAGGCGGCCGGCGAGCCAGCGCAGCGGGCGGGCGCCCCAGCGGTAGGACGCACTGGTGCCGGCGGCGTGGAAGGTCCCGACCAAGGGGGCGTCGGCGATGGTGGCCGAAGTCATGCAGGGACCGGGAACCAGCGGCTCGTGCAGGTGCACCACGTCGAAGCCCTCGTCGCGCAGGGCGCGGATGGTACGCAGGGCGCAGGGAAGATCCGGGGCGATGGGGGCCACCGAGCCGTTGGCCGCCAAAGGAACGGAGTTGCCGAGCGGCGTGACCCCTGGCTCCGGAGGCGGTCCGTCGCAGGGACCCAGCACCTGGGCCTCGTGGCCCTGGCCCCTCATGGCCCGGGCCAGGCCCAGGACCTGGCCCTGCACGCCTCCCGGCACGCTCAGGCTGTAGGGGGAGACCAGGCCGATCCGCATCCGGGGCAGCGTAGGCCGGGCGCTTCCCTCGTTCGGGCCCCGACCTGACACCCGTCACAACGCCCACCTCTACAAAGGGCTCGCGCGGCCACTTTCGTGGTAGCCGCGGCGTCCTCACGTTTGAAAGGTCACCGATAGAGGAGAAGAACGTCACCACCCGCTGAGCAAGGAGGCTTCATGTACATCGGTGTCGGCGCCGCCATCCTGATCATCATCCTGTTGATCATCCTCCTGTGAGGACCTGACAACGGGGGCGCTGGCGGGCGCTCCCCCGGCTGGGTTCACAGCGGTCGATGCATCACCAGCAGGTCGACCAGGCCCAGTCGGGCGTGTCGGAACCCGTCCGGCACGGTGCCGACGGTCGCAAACCCGAGTGACCGCCAGAGCTCGATGGCGGCGGTGTTGGTGGCGATCACGGCGTTGAACTGCATGGCCCGGTAGCCCGACGCCCGGGCCCGCTCGAGCACGTGCTCGGCAAGGCGCCGGCCCACGCCGCGCCCACGAGCCTCGGCATGGACCATGAAGCTGGCGTTGGCGACGTGGTCGCCCAATCCGGGCTGGTTGGGCTTGAGCACGGCGGTGGCCCGGATGTCCCCGCCGACCTCCAGCACGAACACCTCGGCGGGAGGAGGCAGCATCCACAGCCGCCGCGCCTCGTCGTGCGAGGTCTCGGGAGGCCACACGTATGTTTCCCCGCGGGCGACCACGGCGTGCCAGATCGGCCACAGCGCCGGCCAGTCGCCGTGCACAGCGGCACGGACGTTCACGATCCTCGTCTACCACGTCGGCTCCCGCCACCGACGCCTTCGGCCTTCGTCGACGGTCGCCCATCGGCGCGTGAAGGCTCTGACGCCGCTATGGTGAAGCGGCTGGCGTCCCGCCGTCCTGGCGGTGGTGAGGATCTGTTCCGAGATCCCTCCGAGATGCCAGACCGGATACCTCCGGCGTCGCGTGGACGCAGGGGATCGGCGCGGGAGCGCCGGAACGACATGGACGACGCCACACGAGCTCTGGACAACGTTGTGTGGGCGGCAGCCGAGGGCACCGCCACCGACGAGGACCGCGCCGTGCTCGAGGCCGACCCGACCGCCTGGCGGCGCACACTCGAGCGGCTGCTGCACGACACCGACGAGCACCTGGACGCAGTGCGCCATCTCCGGGGACCGGAGCGGGACCAGGTCGTGGCCGACTTCGAGGCCGAGTTGGGGCGGCTGGAAGCGGCCTACGAGCTGCTCACCCGGGCCTCCGACCCCACCGCCGTGGTGCTGGAGGGCCAGCCCGCCGGCGAGGTCCGGCTGCAGGCATCGTGGTCGAGCGGCCAGGTGGTGGTGTGGGCAGGAGGCCCCGAAGCGCCGCCGGCCAGCAACGACGACCTCGCCGACCGGCTCCAGGCCATCGGTGGCCCGGCGCTCGGATGGAGCCAGCACCGTGCCGTGCCGCTGCCCTCGGGCGGTCGGGCGCCGGCGCTGTCGATCCCGGTGGAGGAGGCGCTGGGGTGGCTGGTCGCGGTCGGCGGGGGGCTGGGGCGCGAGGGTGTCGGCACCAGCGTCACCTGGTTGGGCCAGGTGGCCGTGAGGGCGGTGCGACTGGTGGCGCGGGGAAGTGCCGTCCCGACGCTGCGGGGCGCCAAGCGCCAGGCCAGCAAGACCATGGACCTGGCGGTGCGGTGGGTGCCGGCGCTGGTCGACGACGCTGAGCTGAAGATGCTGGCCACGGCCATGCCCGGACCGGTCAGCGCCCTCGACGGTGCCGACGCTCGCAGCGTGACCCTCGACGTCCTCGGCGCCGTGGTGCACGCCGTGATCGAGAACGCCGCCGGGCGCCTCGAGCTCCCTGCACCGCCACCCACGACCCGCACCTCCTCCGCCGTCGCCGAGGCCGTGGTCACCCGTCTGGACGGGTCGCCGTTCGAGGCACCCGTCGCCGCCGGTGCCGAGGTGTCCAAGCGGCTCGATCGCTGGGCCCGCCCGGTGATCAAGCCGCTCGGCAGCCGGCTGGTCGTGCAGCTCCAACCGCCTGACTCCGGCGATGCCTGGTACCTCTCGGTCCTCGGCCCCGGGGCCGAGGGAGGGCTCCTGGACATCGAGGTGGCCTTGGGCGACAGCGCTGCGACCAAGCCCCTCGCTGACGAGCTGGCCCGGCTGGAACGCCTCTTGCCGGCGCTGCTCCGGCCCGGCGCCCGGCGCCGGGGGCAAGTGTACCTCAGCCAGGCCGAGGCGTGGGAGCTGATGACCGGCACCGGGGCATCCCTGGAAGCTGCTGGCTTCGAGGTCCGGGTGCCCGCCCTGTCGCGGCGCAAGCCCAGCCCGGCACTGCGCCTGTTCACCGAGCCGGTCGGCGACACGGTCGTGGGCGCCCACCAGCTGAGCGACGTCCGGTGGTCGGCGGTGTTCGACGACGTGGAGCTCACCGCCGCCGACATCGCCCGGCTCGCCGCCGAAGCTCGCCCGCTGGTGCGCTCACGCGGTCGCTGGGTCGAGCTCGACCAGGCCGACCTCAAAGAAGCGGCGGCCGCTCTGGCCGAACGGGCCACCAAGACCCGCCTCACCGGCGCCGAGGTCCTTCGTCACGCCGTGGGGCTGGAAGCGTCGCCTCTCGGCGGCGGCCTCACCGTCGAGGGCAGTGGCTGGGCGACCGACCTGCTCGACCGCGCCCGGGCCGTCCCCACCGAGCCCGTGACGTCGCCGGACGGCTTCACCGGCCAGCTCCGCGGCTACCAGGCCGAGGCCCTGGCCTGGCTCGGGTTCCTCGACGCCGTCGAGCTGGGCGGATGCCTGGCCCTCGACATGGGACTGGGCAAGACCCCGACCGTGCTGGCCCAGGTGGCCCGCAGCATCGGGCGGGGCCCGGCGCTGGTCGTGGCCCCGCCGGCCGTGGTCGGCAACTGGGCGGCCGAGGCGGCCCGGTTCACGCCCGGCCTGCAGGTGGTGGTCCACCACGGTTCGGCACGGGCCTCGGCCGACGAGCTCGAGGCCGAGGTGGCGGGGGCTGATCTGGTCATCACCACCTACGGCACCGCCGTCCGCGACGTCGAGGCGCTGTCCGAGCGGACCTGGGACCGCCTCGTGCTCGACGAGGCTCAGGCCATCAAGAACTCGGCCAGCGAGACGGCGCAGCAGCTCCGGCGCATCCCCGCCCGCAGCCGCCTGGCGCTCACCGGCACGCCGGTCGAGAACGGTCTCGGCGACCTGTGGTCCATCCTAGACTTCACCAATCCCGGGCTGGTCGGCTCCAGGCCGGCGTTCGTGGCCCAACTCTCGGGCGACGGCGAGACCGCCCTGCGCGCCCTCAACGGGATCCTCGTGTTCCGCCGCACCAAGAGCGAGCCGGTGGTGGCCGCCGAGCTCCCCGACCGCATCGACGAGCTCGACCGCTGCACCATGACCCCGGAGCAGATCGGTCTCTACCAGGCCGTGCTCGACGGCCTGGTCGCCGGCGCCGCCACCGCCGACAGCGAACCCAAGCAGGGCGCCATCCTGGCTGCCATCACCGCGCTCAAGCAGATCTGCAACCACCCCGCCGCCTACCAGGACGACGGGAGGCCGCTCGCCGGCCGCTCCGGCAAGCTCACCCGCCTGGAGGAGATCGTCGATTCGGTCTTCGCCGCCGGTGAACGGGCACTCGTGTTCACCCACTTCGCCGAGTGGGGCAAGCGCCTGGCCACGCACCTCACCGAGGTCACCAGCGTCCCCGTCGCCTGCTACCACGGAGGGCTGGCCCGGGGTGCCCGGGACCGCCTGGTCCAGGAGTTCCAGAACGGCGATGGCCCCGGTGCCCTGGTGCTGTCGCTCAAGGCCGGCGGCACCGGGCTGAACCTCACCGCCGCCAGCCACGTCGTGCTCTACGACCGCTGGTGGAACCCCGCGGTCGAGGACCAGGCCCGCGACCGGGCCTGGCGCATCGGCCAGACCCGGACGGTGGTGTCCCATCGCCTGGTGTGCCCGGGGACCGTCGACGAGCGGGTCGAGGAGGTCGTGGCCGGCAAGCGCCACATCGCTGATCTGGTGCTGCCGGCGTCGAGCTCGCTGTCCGACCTCGACGCCGAGCAGCTTCGTACCGCGCTCGGCCTGCGCCCGGACACCCTGCTCGCGGAGCCGGGGGCATGAGCCCGGCCCGCCGCCCCTCGTCGCGGCGCCGCCGCCCGAAGAAGGGCGCGCCCACCACGGCCGAGTTCTGGCGCCCGGTGCCCCAGCTCCCGGACCCCGAGCCCATCGCCCGCGCCGACGATCCCACGGCGCTGCTGCGATCGCTCGGCGACCCGCCGCTGCAGGGCCAGGGTGCCGTGGCCGAGCACTACCTGGCGGCGGTGGTGGAGCGGTCGGCCGACGTGGCCACGGCCCTCGCCGCCGCCGCCGGCCTCCTGGTCCAGCACGACGAGGAAGCGCAGGACAGCTAGGCCCGTCAGCCTTGGCTCTCGTGGTCGCTGGGCCAGTTGGGCTGGAACTGTGACGGGCACTTCGCTGACCAGCCAAAACAGGCGGAAAGCGCTTCTGACCTGCGAAAACACATGCTCGTCATTACTCAGCCTTTACCGTCCTTACTCGCCCTCCTGTGTCACGTCTGTGTCACATCCACGAAGCTGGCGGCTGCGTAAGAAGTCCATATAGCGTTCCTCATCTCAAACACAGAGCGGCCCGGGCGACGCGCCAACGTCCCCGGGCCCGGCCGACACCCCAGGAGGTGCCGACATGACCGACGGTAACCCAGTATCCCGACCCCCTTCACTGCGGGGGGTCCTCGATGCCGACTGCGATCTTGCGCAGATAGGCGGCGTCGACGCTCTGGCGGAGGAGCTGTACCTCGAGCTCCCGTTCATGCCCCCGAAGGCGCGGCAGCGTGTAGCCCGGGCCGCTCGGTTCGTTGCGGAAGACCTCATAGCGAAGGGCGCAAAGTCCGAATACGCACCGGCGCGGGCATTCGTCCCCGGGTGCCCCAACTTCTTGGCGTACCTGTCGTTCACCCTGTGGCGGGCGGAGATGCTCGAGGACGAGACGTTGGCGCAGCGCCTACGGGAGGCCCTCCCACCGGAGATCGCCGAAGACCAGCGAGCCGCCGTCGAGCGTTCTCGCCGGCCGCACCCGCTCGAGGTCAAGGTGCCGACGACGTGGTGGAACTGCGCCAACTGTGGAGCGGGCTTCGACGAGGGTGAACAGGCGGCGGTCGTGGTAACCGCAAGCGAAGGCTGGTCCCATCTGGACTACGAGATCACCTACTGCTTCGACTGCATCGGCATCGCCGTCAAGGTCGATCGTCAGGCGAACGGGTCATGAGCGGCGGAGATGCCAAGAAGGCACCCACACTCGACAACTTGGCCGATGCCTACCTGCGGGAGC
>JAHWKL010000129.1 GCA_019347915.1 Actinomycetota bacterium | reverse complement strand
CAGGACCTGGTCGCCCACGGGGACGCTGATCCCCCGCCCGAGGTTGCGCACCTTGGTGCCCCGCACCAGGCCGTCGGTGGGCTTCAGGCAGAGGGCCCGGACCTGGTTGTCGCCGATCTGCTGGGCGACCTCGGCGGTGACCACGATCTCGTTGCCCTCGAGGCTGAGGGTCATCTCCACGGCGTGGTTGATCTCGGGAAGAGCGCCGGGGGGGAACTCGACGTCGACCACGGGGCCGCCGATGGCGACGACTCTCCCCTCCTTCAGCTGCTTCTCGGCCTTGTCCTCGCCCTGGGGCTCCTCGCTCCGGGGCTCCTCGGCCTTGTCCTCGCCCTGGGGCTCCTCGGCCTTGTCCTCGCCCTGGGGCTCCTCGGCCTTGTCCTCGCCCTGGGGCTCCTCGGCCTTGTCCTCGCCCTGGGGCTCCTCGGCCTTGTCCTCGCTCTGGGGCTCCTCGCTCTTGGGCTCTTCGGCCACGGTCATGGGGCGGCTCCTGTCGTCGGTAGAGGGTCGGCGGACGGCGCTAGGACATGGCCTCGGCCCCGCCCACGATCTCGGAGATCTCGGTGGTGACGGAGTCCTGGCGGGCCCGGTTCATCTGCCGGTCCAGCTTGACCGTCAGCTCCTCGGCGTTGTCGGTGGCGGCCTTCATGGCCCGCTGGCGGGAGGCGTGCTCGGAGGCGGCGGCGTCGAGCATGGCGGCGTACATCCGGGCCTCGGCGTAGCGGGGAAGGAGCCGGTCGAAGATGGCGCCGGGCGCCGGCTCGTACTCGTAGGCGGCGGTCAGGGCGTCGTCGCCGCCCTCGGCGGGCACCGCCTGCAGCGGCATGAACCGCCGGACCACCACCCGCTGCGACGCGAGCGACAGGAAGCGGGTGTAGACGAGGCGCACCTGGTCGACGTCGCCGTCGACGAAGGCGTCGGTGACCACCCCGGCCACCTGGCGGGCGTCCTCGTAGGTCGGCTTGTCGCTCATCCCGCTGAACGAGGCGTCGATGCGGTAGTTGCGGAACCCGAAGTAGGCGGCGGCCTTCTTGCCGACCAGGACGAGGGAGTAGTCGGCCCCCTCCGACTGGGCGGCCATGAGCTCGCGCTCGGCAGCGCGGATCACCGCCGTGTTGTAGGGGCCGGCCAGGCCCCGATCGGAGGTGATGACCACCAGGGCCACCTTGTCGATCGACTCGGCCTCCCGCAGCAGGGGGTGGTCCTGGCCGGCGCCGGCCTGGGACAGGTGCTGGATCACCGCGGTGATCTGCTCGCTGTAGGGCCGGGCGTCCATGGCCCGCTGCTGGGCCTTGCCCACCCGGGTGGCGGCGATGAGCTCCATGGCCCGGGTCATCTTCTTGGTCGACTGGACGCTCTTCTTCCGTTTCCGGAGCGTCCGCTCCTCGGAGCCGGGCACGTCAGGTGCCCCCCGTCTCGACCGCCATGGTCACGACTCCTCGTCGCGGGAGATCTCCTCCTCGGGGAGGATCCCCTCGTCCTTCCCCCCGGCCTTCCGGCGCTGCTCCTCGCCCTGCTCCTGGGGCTCGGGCTCCTCGGGAGCCTCCTCCTCGCCGGACACGGTGAACTGCTCGGCGAAGGTCTTGATGCCCTTCTCCAGCGCCTCCTCGTCGGGGATCTTCCCCTCCTTGACGATGCCGTCGAGGATGTCGGAGTGCCGGGTGCGGAACCACTCGATCAGCTCGGACTCGAACCGGGGGACGTCGTCGACCGGCACGCTGTCGAGGTACCCCCGGGTGCCGGCGTAGAGCGACACCACCTGCTCCTGCGCGGGCATGGGCGTGTTCAGGTTCTGCTTCAGCAACTCGGTGAGCCGGTAGCCGCGGTCGAGTTGGGACTGGGACACCTTGTCGAGCTGGGAGCCGAAGGTGGCGAACGACTCCAGCTCCCGGAACTGCGCCAAATCGCCCTTGAGCGTGCCCGTCGCCGTCTTCATGGCCTTGATCTGGGCGGCCGAGCCCACCCGGGAAACCGAGATGCCCACGTCGATGGCCGGCCGCACGCCCGACTTGAACAGGTCCTCCTTCAGGTAGACCTGGCCGTCGGTGATGGAGATCACGTTGGTGGGGATGTAGGCGGAGACGTCGCCCGCCTTGGTCTCGACGATGGGAAGAGCGGTCAGCGAACCGGCGCCGAGGTCGTCGGAGAGCTTGGCCGCCCGCTCCAGCAGGCGGCTGTGCAGGTAGAACACGTCACCGGGGTACGCCTCTCGTCCCGGTGGCCGCCGCAGCAGCAGCGAGATCTGGCGGTAGGCCTCGGCCTGCTTGGACAGGTCGTCGTAGACGACCAGGGCATGCTCGCCGTTGTCCATCCAGTGCTGACCCATGGCGCACCCGGCGTACGGAGCCAGGTACTTGAACGGGGCCGGCTCGGAGGCCGGAGCCACCACCACCACGGTGTAGTCCATGGCGCCGTGCTCCTCGAGGGTGGCCACCGTCTGGGCGATGGTGCTGGCCTTCTGGCCGATGCCCACGTAGATGCACTTCACGTCCAGGCCCCGCTGGTTGATGATGGTGTCGACGGCGATGGTCGTCTTGCCCGTCTTGCGGTCGCCGATGATCAGCTCCCGCTGGCCCCGCCCGATCGGGGTCATGGTGTCGATGGCCTTGATGCCCGTCTGCAGGGGCTCCTCGACGGGTTGGCGGCCGGTGATGCCCGGTGCCTGGACCTCCATGCGCCGGGTGGCGTCGGTGTTGAGCGGGCCCTTGCCGTCGACCGGCTCCCCCAGGGCGTTGACCGCCCGCCCCAGCAGGGCGTCGCCCACCGGCACCTGGAGGATGTTGCCGGTGGCCTTGACCGCCTGGCCCTGCTCGATGTTGCCGACCTCGCCCAGGACCACGGCCCCGATCGAGTCCTCTTCGAGGTTGAGGGCCAGGCCGACGGTGCCGTCCTCGAACTCCAACAGCTCGTTGAGCGCAGCTCCGGGGAGGCCGTGGAGACGGGCGATGCCGTCCCCCACCTCGGTGATGCGCCCCACCTGAGCCTTCTCGGTGGAGGGCGAGTAGTCGTCCAGGTGCCGGCGCAGGGCGGCGGCGATGTCGTCGGCGTTGATGGTCAACTCGGCCATGTTCCTCCTTGGCGCCGAACCCCTGTCCGGCGGAGATCGTGGTGCTACCTGATCGTCTCTCGCAGCTGGTCCAGTCGGGTCCGGACCGTACCGTCGATGACCGTGTCCCCCACCCGGGCGACCAGTCCGCCCAGGACCGAGGGATCCACGACCACCTTGACCTCGACCGACTTGCCCGTCGCCCGGCCCAGCGCCTCGGCCAGCCGCTCCCGCTGATCCTCGTCGAGGGCCACGGCGGAGCGCACCTCGGCGACCACCTTGTCGTGCTCGGCCGCCGCCCGCTGGACGAGCCGGTCGATGATGGCAGGCAGGTCCCGGGCCCGCCCGGCTCCCACCACCAGCGAGACCAGATTGGCGGTGACCGGCGAGGCCCGGTCGCCCAGCAGGTCGGCGACCACGGCCCGACGGCGCTCGGCGGGCACGGCGTCGTCGGTCAACACCGACCGCAGATCTTCGTTGCCCTCGAGGGTGCGGGCGAACCGGAACAGCTCGTCCTCCACCTCGTCGAGGGAGCCCTCCACCCGGGCCACCTCGAACATGGCGGTGGCGTAGCCGTCGACGCGCTGCTCGTCCATCAGGAGCCCGAACGGGCTTCGCTGTCCGACGGGGTGGAGCCGTTGCCCCCGACGCTGTTGATGTAGTTCTCGATGAGCCGGAGGTTGGCCTCGCGGTCGAGGCTGCCCTCGACCACCTTCTCGGCCAGCTCGATGGCCATGCCGGCCACCTGGGACTGCAGCTCGGACATGACCCGGTCACGCTCGGCGGCGATCTGCTGGGCGTTGCGCTCCCGCTGCTCCTCGGCTTCCGCCTCGGCTCGTGCGGTGAGGTCACGCTTGAGCGAGTCGGCCGTCTCTCGAGCCTCCTCGATGATCCGCCCCGCCTCTCCCTTGGCGTCGGCCAGCTGCCGCTGGTAGTCGGCCAGGATGGTCTGGGCCTCCTCGCGGACCGTGGCCGCCTCGTCGAGGCTGGACCGGATCTTCTCGCTGCGGTCGGTGAGCGCCTTGTTCATCGGGGGGAAGGCGAACTTCCACAGCAGGAAGAACAGCACTGCGAAGGAGATGGCCCCCCAGATGAGCTCGGGGGGCTGGGGGAGGATGGGGTTGGGCGCCTCCTCGGCGGCGAGGGCCACGCCAGGAGACCCGAGCAGGACGGCGAGCGCCAGTGCCAGAGCGGCGGCGAGCCTGCGCGTGCGCACGGACTATCCCCCCCCCTT
Source organism: Actinomycetota bacterium (assembly GCA_019347915.1). Lineage (GTDB taxonomy): Bacteria > Actinomycetota > Acidimicrobiia > Acidimicrobiales > CADCSY01 > JAHWJR01. Next base: position 2,211 of record JAHWKL010000129.1, on the reverse strand, counting down.
GACGATGAAGGAGAGGACGAAGCCGAACAGGGCCAGGGCCTCGGTGAAGGCGATGCCCAGGAACATGGTCGTGCGCACCATGCCGGCGGCCTCGGGTTGGCGGGCCATGGCGGTGATGGCGTTGCCCACCACGATGCCGATGCCGATGCCCGGTCCGATGGCCGCGGCCCCGTAGACGATGCCGCGGCCGATGGCGGTGAGCCCCGACGTGGGGTCCGCCTGGGCGGCGATGATTTGGAACGCTAACGACAAGGCTCCTCCTAGTGCTCAGGGTGCATGGCACCGGCGATGTAGACGCCGGTGAGGATGGTGAAGATGAAGGCTTGCAGCACCCCCACCAGCAGCTCGAACCCGAACAGGCCCACCAGCAGCCCGAACGACACGGGCCACACGACGAGGCTGGGCCCCAGGCTGAACGTGGCAGCGGTGATGGTGACGAAGCTGACGATCAGGAGGTGCCCGGCGAGCATGTTGGCGAAGAGACGGACGGCCAGCGAGAAGGGCCTCACCAGGAGGGTGGAGACGAACTCGATGGGGGTGACGAGGATGTACAGGGCCTTGGGGACCCCGGGTGGGAACAGCACCGACCTGAAGTAGCCGAAGAAGCCCTGGCTGCGGATCCCCATGTAGTTGAACAGCACCCACACCAGGACGCCCATGTAGGCGGGAAGGGCGATCCGCCCGTTCACCGGCATGTGGGCCACGGGGATGATCTCCCAGACGTTGCCCACGAAGATGAAGGTGATCATCATGACCAGCAGGGGCATGAACTTGAGGCCCTCGGGCCCCATGGTCTGCAGGACGACGCTCTCGCGCACGAAGTCGTTGATGGCCTCGGCCAGGTTCTGCACGCCGGTGGGGACCAGCTTGCCCCTCCGGCCCGCCACCAAGAAGAAGGCGAACACCAGCGCCACCGAGATCCACATCAACAGCACGACCTTGTTGACTGCCAGCAGCGTGTCGGGGAACAGGATGTCGGGCCACTCGGTCACTTCGGCGACGGTAGGGAACTCCAGCGCGAGTACAGAAGCCATAGCTGTCACCCCTTCGGCCTCAGCCCGGGAAAGGCCAAGGTGAGCGAGACGTGGCGGGCCTCCCACACCAGGAGGCTCAGATGGGTCACCGCCAGGGTGAGCCCGAGCGGCACCAGCTCGACCCAGCCGGCTCCGCGCACGGCGAGCACGGCCAGGGTCAGCACGGCCAGGCGAGCGATGTAGCCGGCGAGCACCGTGCCCAGCATCACCGCCAGCGAGATGCGGGCGGCCCAGGTCATGAGCGCGGCCGCCAGCATGAAGTTGGCCACCACCAGCACGAGCCCGTAGGCGCTGGAGAGCGCTCCGTGGAGGCCCCAGAACACCGCACACACCCCGATCGCCGCCGGCGCCAGCGGGACAGCGCGCCGGGCCAGGTCACGGGCGACGGCGATCTCCACCGCCGGCCCGCCGACGGGCTGAGCCAGGGCGGTGGTCATGCCGCCCGCTTCGTGTGAACGTGGCGGTCGCCGGCACCCAGGAGCCGAGCCTCGTGCGCCTGCATCTCCACCGAATAAGCGACGTACATCTTCCACGACAGGTACCCCAGGCAGAACGTGGCCAGCCCCACGGTGAAGGCGGGGGCCGAGCCGAGCCACAGGTCGAGGCGGTAGCCCAGGAACCCGAAGATGATCGGGGTGACGGCCATCTCCATCGCCCGGGCCATGGCGTCGTTGGCCCCGTTGTAGGTCTCCTGCCGCTCCCGGTCCACGTCTGTTTCCCCCGACTCCCACCGTCGACGTCGTGAAGCTTCGTGTAAAGCTAAGTCAGGCCGCCGACCCCGGCAAGTCCCTGCCGTGCCCGCCTCGGTACCGATCACTGGACCCTAGCCCGTGGAGGGTCGGCGGTGCTCGGGCGCGCCGGCGTCGTCGGCGCCCACGGCGACCGACGCCTCGTCCCCGTCGTCCGCCGGCGCCCGGGCGCCGTCAGGACCGTTCCGAGCCGGTGGTTCCGGCTCCGATGCTCCCACCCCGTTGGCCCGGGAACGACGGGCCTGGGGGTGGAGCACCGTGTAGAGGGCGATGCCCAGGGCGGCGATACCGAAGGGGACCAGGGCGTTGCCCCGGTTGGTGTAGGCGGGGTAGAGGACGAACGCCGACAACAGCGCCGTCCACGCCCACAGGATCAGCACCGATCGCCGTTGACCGTGCCCCAGGCGCATGAGCCGGTGGTGAAGGTG
>JAHWKL010000128.1 GCA_019347915.1 Actinomycetota bacterium | reverse complement strand
ACGACCGGCCCGACAACCTCTTCGTCGCCGGCTTCATCGGATCGCCGGCCATGAACATGGTCCAGGCCTCCATCGAGAAGAGCGACGGGGCGACCTTCGTCCGTCTGGGCGAGCAGCGCCTGCGGGTGGGCGACGAGCTGCTGGCCACCCGTCCCGCTCTCGCCGCCTACGAGGGGCGCAAGCTCGTGCTCGGCATCCGTCCCGAGGAGATGGAGGACGCCGCCTGCGCCGGCGAGAGCCCCGACGACCGCCGGCTGCGGGCCAGCGTCGACCTGGTCGAGCAGATGGGCTCGGAGGCCTACGTCCACTTCAGTCTCGAGGCCCCCCCGGTGGTGACCGACGACACCCGCGAGCTGGCGTCCGACGTCGGCCTGGAGGACCAGGTCGAGCGGCGAGCGGAGAAGGCCACCACGGCCATGGTCGCCCGGGTGAGCCCCCGGACCCGTGCGGCCAAGGGCGACGCCATCGACCTGGTGGTCGACACCAGCCGCCTGCACTTCTTCGATCTCGATACCAGCCTCGCCGTCTGGGACGATCCGGACCGGGCGGCCACAACCACCTAAGGAGAACCCATGCGCAATGTCCGACCCTTCATCCTCCTGGCCATCCTGGCCCTGCTGGCCGCCGCCTGCGGGAACGGTGGCGACAACGGCGGCCAGGCCGGGGGCGACGGGACTGATGCCGAGGATGCACTGGGGGACGTCGACCTCACTGGGGTCGACGTCGACGTCGCCGCGGTGTGGAGCGGCAGTGAGCAGGAGGCCTTCCGGGCCGTGCTCGACGCCTTCGAGGAGCAGACCGGCGCCTCGGTGACCTACACCTCGACCGGTGACGACATCGCCGCCGCCCTCGGGCCCCGCATCTCCGGTGGCAGCCCGCCCGACGTGGCCGTGCTGCCCCAGCCGGGGCTGCTGCGGGACTACGCCGAGCAAGGGGTGCTCCAGCCCATCGAGGAGGTCGCCGGCGAGGCGGTCGACGCCAACTACGACCCCATCTGGCGGGAGCTGGGCACGGTCGACGACGAGCTCTACGGCGTGTGGTTCAAGGCGTCCAACAAGTCGCTGGTCTGGTACAACGTCGGGGTCTTCGAGGACGCCGGCGTGACGCCGCCCGAGAACTTCGAGGACTTCCTGTCCTCGGCCCAGACCCTCACCGACTTCGGTGTCCCCGCCATCTCCGTGGGTGGCGCCGACGCCTGGACCCTGACCGATTGGTTCGAGAACGTGTACCTCCGGGTGGCCGGGCCGGAGAAGTACGACCAGCTGGCCGAGCACGAGATTCCCTGGACCGATGAGTCGGTGAAGGAGTCGCTGCGGGTGCTGGCCGACGTCTTCGATCCCGACCTGCTGGCCGGTGGCACCCAGGCGGCGCTGCAGAACGACTTCAACACCTCCATCACCCGGGTGTTCACCGACCCCCCCGAGGGCGGCATGGTCTCCGGGAGCGACGCCGTGGCCGGCACCATCACCGCCGACACCGATGCCCAGCTGGGCACCGACGCCGACGTGTTCGACTTCCCCGAGATCGAGGGATCGGGTCCGGCGGTGGTGGGCGGCGGTGACGTGGCCGTGCTCATGCGCGACAGCGAGGGCGGCCGGGCCCTAGTCGAGTTCCTGGCCACGCCCGCCGCGGCCGAGGCCTGGGCCTCACAGGGTGGGTTCGTCTCGCCCAACCAGAACCTCGACACCGAGGTCTATCCCGACGAGATCTCCCGCACCATCGGCACCGCCGTGCTGGAGGCGGGGGAGAACTTCCGCTTCGACCTTTCCGACCTCCAGCCCTCGGAGTTCGGCGGCACGTCGGGGCGGGGCCTGTTCAAGCTGTTCCAGGACTTCCTGTCCGACCCGTCCGACGTCGACGGCATCACCCAGCAGCTGGAGGACGCCGCCGCCACCGCCTTCGAGTAGCGGGATCGGGACCGGGACGAGGTTGACCGGGGAGGTGGTGGAGTGACCAGGCAGGCTGTTCGGTGACCTCACCCACCGAGGACGGCCGGCGGCTCGAGGAGGGCCCGGGAGGGCCCTCCGACCAGCTGCGCGAGCAGGGCGCGGCCGACACCGGTGGGCCCGGCGCCGGAGGACAGATCGCCACCGCTCGCTCGGCCGCGACTCCCCGCCGACCGCCCGGTCACCGGCGGCTGTCCCGCCGGTGGCTGATGGCTATGGCCTTCCTCGGGCCGGCCCTGGTGCTGCTCGGCGCCATCGTGATCTACCCCATCGTGTTCACCGTCTTCCGGAGCCTCTACGACCGGGCCGGCGACACCTTGGTGGGGATGGACAACTACCAGCGGATGTTCGCCTCCAGTCGGACCCGGACGGCCATCAAGAACAACCTGATCTGGGTGGCGGTGGCGCCCGCCGCCGCCACCGCCATCGGGCTCATCGTGGCCGTGCTGGCCGAGCGGGTCCGGTGGCAGACGGCGTTCAAGGTGGCGGTGTTCATGCCCATGGCCATCTCCGGCCTGGCCACCGGCGTCATCTTCCGGCTGGTGTACGAGACCGAGCCCGAGCGGGGCCTGGCCAACGCCGTGGTCACGACCGTGGCCGGAACCTTCAGATCCTCGGGGGAGTACGCCGGCGCCCGCCCCTCCCAGGAGGATGCCCTCCAGCCGGCGGGCATGGGATACGTCACCACCGACACCTTCTCGCCGGGCGACACCGCGTCCCTGGGCCTGCTCGCCATCCGCCCCTCGGAGGTCCCCGACAGTGCCGAGGAGGCGACGCTGCCCCAGGCCGGGGCCGGGGAGCTGGCTGGGGCGGTGTGGCTCGACTTCAGCCGGGGCGGTGGGGGCGAGCGTGGCCAGGTCGACCCCACCGAGGTCGGGCTCCCGGGCGTGAGGGTGGAGGCGCTCGAGGGCGACCGGGTGGTGGCGGCCGCCGACACCCGCCCCGACGGCACCTTCGTGCTGGCCGACATGGAGCCCGGTGACTACCGGCTCCGCCTGGCCGAGTCGAACTTCCGGCCGCCGTGGGGCGGGGTCAATTGGTTGAGCCCCACCCTGGTCACGCCGGCGGTCATCGCCGCCTGGTTGTGGATCTGGGTCGGCTTCGCCATGATCGTGATCGGCGCCGGCCTGGCCGCCATCCCTCGTGACGTCCTGGAAGCGGCCCGCGTCGACGGGGCCAGCGAGTGGCAGGTCTTCCGTCGGGTGACGGCTCCCCTGCTGGTGCCCGTCCTGCTCGTGGTGCTGGTGACGCTGGTCATCAACGTGCTCAAGATCTTCGACCTCGTCCTCGTCATCCCCCCGGGCTCGGTGCAAGACAACGCCAACGTGATCGCCCTGGAGATGTGGCGGGTGTCCTTCGGCGGCGCCCGTGACCAGGGTCTGGGCAGTGCCCTCAGCGTGTTCCTCTTCCTCCTAGTGTTGCCGGCCATGGCCTTCAACATCAAGCGCTTCCGTTCGGAGCGTCGCTGATGGCCACCGCCGTCGACGCACCCCGCCGCGAGGACGCACCGGGCGAGCAGCCGCCGCGCCAGCACGGCTCGGTGGCCGCCCGTCTCAGCCGGGCGGTGGCCAAGGGCCCGCTCAACCTGATCCTGCTGCTCATCGCCCTGTTCTGGCTCCTGCCCACGTTCGGGCTGCTGGTGTCGTCGTTTCGCTCGGCCGCCGACAACGCCACCAACGGCTGGTGGAACGTGATCACCGCGCCGGCGCAGCTGACCTTCAACAGCTACCAGTCGCTGCTGGGCGACGCCCGGATGGTCGGGGCCTTCTGGAACACCGTGCTCATCACCGTTCCCGCCACCCTCGGTGTGGTGCTGATCGGGGCGCTCGCCGCCTACGCCTTCGCCTGGATCGACTTCCCGGGCCGAGACTGGGCCTTTATCACCGTGGTCGGCCTGCTGGTGGTGCCGGTGCAGGTGGCCCTCATCCCCGTGGCCGAGCTCTACGGCGCGCTGGGGATGTTCGGGAGCATCCCCGCCGTGGTGCTGTTCCACATCGCCTTCGGGCTGCCCTTCGCCATCTTCCTGCTGCGCAACTTCTTCGCCGGCATCCCCGCGGAGCTGTTGGAGGCGGCCCGCATCGACGGCGCCGGTGAGGCGCGCATCTTCCTGCGGGTCGTGCTGCCCATCGGCCTCCCGGCCATCGCCTCGCTGTCGATCTTCCAGTTCCTCTGGGTGTGGAACGACCTGCTCGTCGCCCTGGTGTTCGCCAGCACCGACGCCGCTCCGCTCACGGTCGCCATCCGTGAGCAGACCCGGCAGTTCGGCGCCAACATCGACGTCATCGCCCCCGGGGCGTTCATCTCGCTGGTCGTGCCCCTCGTGGTCTTCTTCGCCTTCCAGCGCTACTTCGTGCAGGGGTTGCTGGCCGGCGCGGAGAAATGAGGGGGACCCCTCCGGCGGCTCCTCACGCTGACCCTCGCGCGGGGACGCCCGGGCCCGGGCACGGGTCCTGTCCCTCAGGGTCCCTCCCGCCGGCGGATCCTCCCCCTTCGGGGGCCCCTCCGCCGGCGGGCCCCTCCCTACGGGCCACCCGTGCCCGGGCCCTCCTGGCTTCGCTGGGGGCGCGCCACTCGTCCCCGCCAGCACCCCTCGAACGCGATGGGGGGCTGCCCTTGGCGGTCGCTTCCGGGCCCCGCCGGCCTCCCCGCTGGTTGCTCGTGGCGCTTGTCGGACTGCTTCTGCTCGGGCATGCGGTCTCGGCGGCGCTGCGGGGACCCGAGCAAGCGGTCGTGGTGGTGCCCGGGCAGGACGTGGGGGAGGTGGCTGCCCGGCATCCGGGGGCGGTGGTCGAGTTGGGGGAGGGGCGGCATCCGCCGTTCACGCTCGACGTGGCGGCGACGCTCCGGGGCCGGGCCGGGGCCGTGGTCGGTGGCGGGGTGCGAGTGGTGGCCGACGGTGCTCGGCTGGAGGGGCTCGAGGTGGTGGGGGGCGGCGGTGGGGTGCTGGTGGAGGCCGACCACGTCGTGCTCGATCGGGTGGTGGTGCGCGGCACCGAGCTGCACGGCATCGAGGTGGTCGAGGGGTCGGCCACCATCACCGACTGCGGGGTGAGCGGGCTCACCAGTCCCTGGGCCCAGGGCATCGAGATCCGCAACGCCCTCACTCGGCCCCGCACCGTCGTCTCCGGTTGCACGGTCGCGGGGGGCCAGGAGGGCATCGTCTCCCACGTCTCCCGGGTGGAGGTCCTCGACAACCACGTCTCGGCCACCACCTTGCGGGGCATCGCCGTCACCGAGATGAGCGAGGGCCTGGTCGAGGGGAACACCGTGACCGGGGTCATCGGCGTGGGCCTGTACTGCGGCGACATGTCCCACTGCGAGCTGCGCCACAACCGGGTGAGCGACGTGGCTGCCAACGACAACGGTGTGCGCAGCCAGGCCGGCCAGGCGGTGGTGGCCTGGTTCCACTCGACCATGCGGCTCTCCGGCAACCATCTCGACGTGGCCGCCGCCGAGCCGGTGGAGACCCTCCAGGGCTCGGTGGTGGTCGAGCGGTTCCCGCTGTCGGTGTGGCCCCCGGGGTGGCGCGGCGCCCTGCCGCCGGCGGCGGTGGCGGTGGCGGCGGTGCTCGTGCTGGCCCTGGTGCGAGCGGCGGTGGGGCCGCTGGTGCGTGCCCGTGACCGGCGACTGGCCCGGACGCCCGGGACGGCGCTCGATCCGGGACCGCCCCGGCGGCTGCCCCGCCCCGTCGCCGGCCTCCTCGCCGCCGGCTTCGCCGTGCAGGCCTTCCACATGGTCGAGCACGTGGTCCAGGTCTGGCAGACCGACGTGGCCCAGGCCGAGCACCGCAGCGGCCTGCTCGGGCGAGGGGTCGACGTCGAGTGGGCCCACCTCCTGCTGAACCTGGCCGTGCTGGCCTTCGTGGTCGCCGTCTGGTCCACCGGGCGCTCACTGCGCCTGCTCACCGGCGCCGGCGCGGCCTGGCTGCTGGCGGCGCTGGTGGTGCAGAGCTACCACGTGGTCGAGCACGTGGCCAAGGTCGTGCAGCACGTCACCCTGGGGCTCCGCGTCGCCCCCGGCCTGCTGGGTGGCCACCTTGGCCTGGTGTGGTTCCACTTCGCCGTGAACCTGGCCGTGCTGGTGGGCACGGCCGCCGGCGTGGCTGCACTGCTGAGCGCCGCCCGGCGTTCGTCGGCGGCCGCCACCCCTGAGCCGGGCAGGGAGGCGGCGACCTGGGTGAAGGGCCAGGACGCCCCTACCGCCCCTACCGCCCCTCTCGTCTGATCCCGGCGGCGCCCCGGAAGCGGTCGAGCTGGCGGCGCTCGCGTTTCGTCGGGCGGCCACTTCCCGGCTCCCGGGCAAGGACCGGTGACGAGCGTTCCCTGGGCGGCGCCGGCGGGCTGTGATCGACCAGGCAGGCGGCGGCGACCGGGGCGCCGACTCTCGCCTCGACGATGCGGACGACCTCGAGCACCCGTGGACGGCCGTGCACGGCGGCGTGCACGACGTCACCCGGCCGGACCCGGGTGGCCGGTCTCGCTGCTTCGTCGTTGACGCGCACGTGGCCGCCCCGGCACGCCTCGGTCGCCGCCGAGCGCGTCTTGTACAGCCGCACCGCCCACAGCCACCGGTCGACCCTCGTCTCCTCGGCCATCTCCGTCGTTTGAACCTCCCGTCGCCTACAA